>JBMOHW010000062.1:0-15274 GCA_049317665.1 Terrimicrobiaceae bacterium
CCGGATTTGGATTGGCCCAACAGCGAACACCCCCTGCGCTACCGCGACCGCGATGGAGTCATTCGGCCCGCTGACGGTTACTGGGGCACCCGCCCGACTGTGCGCGGCAGGATCGCTCAGCGCTCTGTGATTCTCAACCGTCCCTTCCGTTCCGTTGGAGAGCTGGGCCACGCCTTCCGGGATTTGCCATGGAAGACAATGGACTTCGCCAGCCGCTTCTCTGCCGATCTGGGGTTGCTCGATGTTTTCAGTCTTGATGAGAGCATTGGGAAGTCCCCCGTGGTCGCGGGAAGCGTCAACCTGAATACCGCCACCAGGGAAACCCTTGTGGCAGTGCTGAAGAACTCGCTTCTTCGGGAGAAGGAGGAATCCAGTCTCATGACCGATCAGGAGGCGGCGGCCCTTGCCAAGGCAATCGTTGACAACCGGGATGCAGAAGGTCCTTTTATGTATGTTTCGGATATCATCCCGAGGGTTTTCAACCCGCAGGGGGGAGGGGGGCCCCTCGCAGCTCAGACGAGCAAGGAAGCCCGCGAGGCTGGAGTCCGGACGCTGGGAGCCCTGACCTCCACTCGCACATGGAATTTTTTTATTGATCTGGTGTTGCAGAGTGGAAAATTCCCCGCCTCGGTCGCCTCTCCCGACAGATTTGTGGTGCGTGCGGAGCGCCACTTGTGGATCCATGTCGCCATAGACCGTATAACGGGCGAGATCCTCGAACTGCAAAAGGAGACGGTCTATGAATAAGCCCACATGGGATTTCCGCATTTCCCGGCTCCACCCGCATGTGGCTTTTCTCGTGCTTTTGACTTCCTTACTGACCGGTGTGGCACAGGGCGTGGATGCCGAGGCGCCTCTGATCCGTGCGGTCCCCGAAGGCTCCTCATGGACGATCCGAATCCTCCCTCATCGATCGCGCTCAAGGGATCCAACGGGATCAGCGGACGAGCCACGTATCGGAGAAGATGATTCGGTTTCGGCTGCTGAACTTCGCCGTGTGACGAACGAATATGCCAATGGTGTGCGGAAAGTTGTTTTCCAGCATCGCGATGGAAAGACGGAGACCTTCTATTTGGCCAAGAATTGCGTTTTTTCCCAGCACCCGAAGAGCGGGGAACCTGAGGTCATGAGCCCGGAAGATGCCCTCATTCAAGGGTTGCCCTACAACTCGAGCAGCTTCGAGGAGTTTCATTGGATCAACAAGTCCAACTTTGTGGGGGAACGCAGCTATCGGGGAGTGCTTTGCGATGTCTATCAGCAGACTCTCTATGACGCGCCGCGCGGGATGTTTGACCTGCCCAAGGGCGTCACCCTGCGAGGCGATAACCCTGCGTCCACTGCGCCGTATTCCGAAGAAATCGCCAGACGCCTCAAGAAGCAGGTTTTCCGCACGGCCTATATCAACAAGCTCACCCGACTTCCCGTGGCCCTGGAGGATGTCGTCGGCATGCGTGTCTACGACTTTTCCGTGCTTTCGACCCCTCCTCAGCTTCCCGAGATTTTTTCCAAGGCACTCCACGATGTCTTAAAAAAGCGTGAACGAGCGGCAAAGATTTACGCCATCCCCCAGTAAGAAACCTCCCGCGCCGACCTTCTGCGGGTTCGGGTCATTTTTTTATTTACTGCTTTCCGCACAAGATATAATAAACGTTTATGTTATTTGAAATTTCTCTGTGAATCCCACCATCGTAAACCACTTCGCAAGAGCTTGCGGGTCATTCTTCCCCGTGAGTGACTGGAAAAGCAGTGCATATTGGTTGCGCTGCCTGACAGCTTCCTCGTTTCCCTTACGCAACCTTCAATGGTCCCACAGTTTATGACCGCCGGGTCGACAAACGGATGTCCGTTCTTCATTGGAGGCGAATGGTCGTCCATCGGCACTCTGCCGACGTCTCCCGTCTTCAATCCATCGACCGGTGAGGTGATTGCCGGAACTCCGCTGGGCGGGGCCGCCGAAGTGGACGCTGCCGTGCGAGCTGCCGATGAAGCCTTTCCCGCTTGGGCCGAAACGCCGCCGAGCGAACGTGCCCGCGTGATGTTCAAATACCGCACGCTGTTGGAGCGGGATTTTGATGCGATAGCGCGACTTATCTCCTTGGAACACGGCAAGACTCTGGCCGAATCCCGCGGAGACCTGTTTCGAGGTTTTGAGGTTGTGGAAATGGCATGCGGGGCACCGACGTTGCTGAACGGGGAACTGCTGCCCAACATCGCGCGGGGCGTTGACGGCGAGTTGGCCCGCCATCCGCTCGGGGTTTGCGTCGGCATCACCCCTTTCAATTTTCCGGCGATGATTCCGTTGTGGATGTTTCCTCTCGCATTGGTATGTGGCAACACCTTCGTGCTCAAGCCCAGCGAGCGCGTACCGCTCACAGCAATCCGGCTTGCGGAGGTTCTGGCCGAGGCCGGCGTGCCCAAGGGAGTCTTCAATCTGGTTCATGGCGGCAAGTCGGCGGTGGATGCCCTGCTCAAGCATCCGTTGGTGAAGGCCGTGTCTTTTGTTGGATCCACACCGGTGGCAAAATACATCCATCAGACGGCTTCAGTCCACGGCAAGCGCGTGCAGGCCAACGGCGGCGCAAAGAACTATGCGGTTGTCATGCCTGATGCCAGCGTGGAGAAGACGGTCGAGGCTGTGATGAATGCGGCTTTCGGTTGCGCCGGAGAGCGCTGCATGGCGGGATCCAGCGTGATCACTGTCGGCGACCGCGGGCGCGCCGTGATTCCTGAGCTCGTGAAGGCGGCTCGTTCTTTCACCGTCGGACGAACGGACATCGACGAGCAGCCTGCCATGGGTCCTGTCATCTCCGCCGCCCACCGCGATCGCGTGTGCGGACTGGTTGACGAGGGCGAACAGGAAGGCGCAAAAGTCATCGCCGACGGGCGTGATGTCACGGTGGCGGATGCTCCCGGGGGCTTCTATTTCGGTGCCACCATTATCGAGGATGTTCATGCCGACATGAAGCTCGTGCAGGAGGAGGTTTTCGGTCCGGTGCTCAACGTTTTTCACGTGGACGGACTCGAAAGCGCCATCGCACAGGCCAACGCGGGCTGCTACGGCAACGGTGCGGCTATTTTCACCCGCAGCGGAGGTGCCGCCCGCGAATTCAAACAGCGAGTTCGCGCTGGCATGATCGGGATCAACGTCGGGGTGCCCGCGCCGATGGCAATGTTTCCCTTCAGCGGATGGAACGAATCGTTCTTTGGTGACCTGCACATGCAGGGCCGCACCGGGGTTCTTTTCTACACGCAACCCAAGGTTACCACTTCCCGATGGTTCGCCGAAGGCGAAGGGGATATCTGGCACAAATAAACCTGCTCTGATTGATTATGATTGTTTATCTGAACGGCAAATATGTAAGCGAGGAAGAGGCCTGTGTCTCCGTATTCGATCACGGGTTTCTTTATGGAGACGGAATCTTTGAGGGAATCAAGGCTTACGACGGCCGCATCTTCGCGTTGGAGGAGCATGTGGACCGTTTTTTTGAATCCGCACAATCCATTCAGCTTGAGCTGCCGCTGAACCGCGACGAGATGAAAGAAGCAATCATCGAAACCGTCCGGCGAAATCATCTGAGGGATGCTTACATCAGGCCAGTGGCAAGCCGTGGAAAAGGTGCCCTCGGGCTGGATCCCAGAAGCTGCCCGATGGCAACCGTGGTGATCATTGTTGGAGCGGACACTCGACATCCCGAAGACGCAGGCGGGAAATTCATGGTTGGAAAAGGCATCAAGGTGATCACCTCGGCCTTGCGCCGCAATGGCCCGGACATCCTGAGTCCGCGTGTCAAATCAACCAATTACCTGAACAACATTCTGGCGAAGCTTCAGGCTGCCGCAGCCGGTGTCCAGGATGCCATTCTGCTGAACGGGCAAGGCTTTGTCTGTGAACTGACCGGCAACAATCTCTTCGTCGTCAGGAAATCACGGGTCCTCACGCCGCCGCTCTGGAGCGGTGCCCTGGACGGCGTGACCAGGCGGACGGTGCTGCGCCTCGCCCGGGAATCCGGTCTTGATGCCGTGGAAGAACCGTTGACCCTGCACGACCTGTACACGGGTGATGAATGTTTCTCCACTGCGACCCGCTCGGAAGTCGTTCCGATCGTCTGTGTTGACGGAAGACCGATCGGCACGGGAGAACCCGGCCCGATTACGATGCGTCTTGCGGGGGCATTTCTCGAATTTGCCGCCAGGGAGGGAACGCCGATCTATCATGGATAATCGCAAACTTGATGATGAGGCAGGACAGTCTGCCGCATCAAAGCAGGACGAGGTAAAGAAAGCGCAAAGTGTAATGGGGTTGGTTCATCCTGATGACCTTGGAATCACTTTGCCTCATGAGCATCTGCTGATTGATGTGTCGGTGTGGTTTGAGGCGTCGGAGGAGGCTGGATTGAAAGATCTGGCCGACCAACCGGTAAGGATTGAGAACCTCGGCCGACTGATGTTTAACCAATACAGTTGCCGGGACAATATGCTCCTTCAGGATGAGAGCGTTGCGGTGAACGAGGCGATACTCTTCAGGAAGCGGGGCGGAAGCACCATTGTTGACGTCACGACCATTGGCCTGGGCCGCGATCTTCCCGCGCTAAAGCGGATCGCACAGGCCACCGGTCTCAATATCATTGCCGGGTCGGGCTATTATGTATTGCGGGGAGAGGACGCCGAAGCGTTCGACAAAAAGTCGGAGGAGGAGATCGCGGAGGAAATGGTCTCCGAAATTCTCGTCGGCTTTGGAGACACAGGAATCCGCGCGGGGATCATCGGTGAAATCGGGTGTTCTTCGCCTTTGCAGGAACGGGAAAAGAAATCCCTGCGGGCTGCGGCCCGTGCGCAGCAGGCCACGGGCGCGGCCATCACCATTCATCCCGGACGTCATGAGCATTCCCTGATGGAAACCATTAAAGTCCTCGAATCGGCGGGAGCCGACATCAGCCGGGTGATCATGGGGCACATCGACCGCACGGGATTCCTTCCTGCAACGATTCGCGAGGTGGCTGCAACGGGCTGCTATCTGGAGTATGATCTTTTCGGCAGCAATCCATTTTATCCCCTGCGCTTCGGGGTTTTCAGAAGACCCTGCGACAGGGAACGGATCGAGCAGATCAAGGAACTCATTGATGAGGGCTATCTGAACCAGATTCTCATCTCGCAGGATATCTGCCTCAAAACGAAGCTGGTGCGGTATGGGGGAACGGGATACGCGCACATCTTGTGCAATATCCTGCCACAAATGCTGGCCCGGGGAATCACCCAAGCGCATATCCATGCGATGATGGTGGAAAGCCCGCGCCGGTTGCTTTGCTTTATTTAGGAACAATACATGAACGGAGATCAATACATCGCTCAAACGCTGGCGGCCCAGGGAATAAGTCATGTCTTCCTTGTTCCGGCGATTTTGCGCCGGAGCTTGGTGGAAATGGAACGGGTGGGAATCAATCGGATTACGACCCACACCGAGCACGGGGCGGCCTACATGGCGGACGGATTCGCACGTGCCGGAGGCAGACCGGCTGTGGCGATGGCGCAATCCGTCGGGGCAGCAAACCTTGCCGCAGGCCTGCAGGATGCTTTTCTGGGACACTCTCCGGTCATTGCCCTGACGGGAAGGAAGCCCCCCTTGTTCCAGCATCGCAATGCTTATCAGGAAATCCTGCACGGGCCGATGTTCGACCCTGTCACCAAATACAATGCCTGCATCGACGAGGCCGGCCAGCTTCCCTTCATTCTTCACCAATTGTTCCGCGAAGCCACCACCGGAACGCCCGGCCCCGTTCATGCCGACCTGAGGGGGCTTTCCGGCGAAATCATCGAGCAGGGGGAAGTGACTTGCCCCGTTTTGGGAAATGGAAGGCATGTTGCCATCCCGGCCTGGCGGCCGGAAGCCGACCCCGCCTTGATTCATGAAACCCTCCTGCGGATTGCGAGAAGCGACCGCCCGATCATTGTAGCCGGCGGAGGAGCGGTTGTGTCGGGGGCGCACGACGAGGTGCTCTGCCTGGGAGAGACCCTCGGCATTCCCGTCGCGACCTCCATGGACGGAAAAGGCATCATTTCGGAATCGCACCCGCTTTCGGTTGGCGTTGTCGGGTCCTACTCTCAGCAATGCGCCAACCGCAGCGTGAGCGAGGCGGACCTGGTGCTGTTCATCGGCAGTGCGACCGGCGACCAGGTCACGCTGGACTGGAGCATCCCGGCGATCGGCACGGAGATCATTCAAATTGATATCAACCCTTCGGAACTTGGACGAAATTACCCCGGTGCCCTGGGGATTTTGGGCGATGCCAGAACCGTCCTGCGGCAAATGCTGGTTGGCCTGACTCCGGACCGGGACCGCAGTGCATGGAACAGGCAGGTTCGGGAATATGTGCGCGAATGGCGCGAGTTAATCGCGGTCGAGATTGCGTCCGACGCGGCACCGATTCGACCAGAGCGGTTGTGCCATGAGATCGGGATCGGGCTGCCGGACAACGCGATTTTGGTTTCCGACACCGGGTATTCCTGTGTGTGGGCCGGCACGATGATTTCGATCACCCGGCCCACCCAACGCTTCCTCCGCGCTGCCGGATCGCTCGGCTGGGCGTTTCCTGCCGCGTTGGGCGCCAAGTGCGCCGCACCGGACCGCCCGGTCCTCTGTTTTTGCGGAGACGGGGCTTTCCTGTATCAACTCAGCGAGCTCGAAACCGCGAGGCGATGGGGCATCAATACAGTGACGGTCGTCAACAACAACAGTTACTTCGGTCAGAGCATTCCCGGCATGGTGAAGGCGTATGGGGCGACTCCGGGCAACCCCGACCAGATCGTACAGTTCGAGGAAACGAATTACGCGAAAATTGCCGAAGAATTCGGCTGCTTGGGCATCCGTGTGGAGGATCCTGCGGAGATTGCTCCGGCTCTTCGATCGGCATGGAAGGCGGACAAGCCGGTGGTGATCGACGTGGTCACGGACCCTCATTGCCATCCGCCGTCGATATGGCGGGTGGGCTGATTTTGAAGAGAACAAAAACCATCAGACAGACGAATAACAACACACACCAACCCCCAACCTTTTCATGAAAATCGTATTCCTTGGCGCTGGCAGCCATTTTTTTGAATCCGTCCTGCAGGAGATCTCGCAGACAAAGTCACTTCACGGGTCTGAGATTCTCTTATATGACATCAATCCGGAGCGCGTGGAGATCATTCATGCGCTGGGCGGACGCATCTCCGACCATTTCAAAGCCGGCCTGCGTCTTCGCGTTGCTTCCGAACTTGCCGAAGCCCTCGATGGAGCCGACGCGGCGGTTTCTTCGATCGGCGTCCACGGACCGGGATTCGCATGGCACCGGCTGGATGTCGAAGCGGTGGCTAAGTTTGGCATCATGCAAACGACCGGCGACACCGTCGGGCCTTCGGGTATTTCGCAGGCATTGCGGATCATTCCGATCTATCTGGAGATCGCGGCGGAGATGGAAAAGCGCTGCCCCGAGTGCGTCTTGCTCAACCACTCCAATCCCATGGGTGCGATTTGCCGGGCGGTGGGGAAATACTCGAAAATCAAATGTGTGGGATACTGTCACAACGTGGCGGGTGCCATGTTGACCTTTTCCGAGATGCTGGAGGTTCCAGCAACCGAACTGGATTTCACCGTGGCCGGAATCAACCACATGGTCTGGCTTCTTTCGCTGCGGCACCGGGGTTCCGATGTCTATCCGCTGCTCAAAGAACGGATCCTGGAGCGCGAAATGCCACACGGGCGTCACTTCACCAAAGAGCTGCTCGAAATCACCGACCTCTACATGATCGGGGGAGACCGCCACATCATCGAGTTTTTCCCTCACGCCCGCGTGGCCGACAGCGTGGAAACCATCCCTTATGGATTGAAGTGGCGTTCCCACATGATTGCGGAAGGCAAGCTCACAGAGGAACTCACCAGGGAGGCTTCCGAAATACGGGCAAGGGCAGCGGGTGACTCACCGCTGTTGCTTCCCGAACTGGAGAGCCCGGAAGCAATGGGACGACAGATCGAGGCATTGAAGTTCGGGCCGGATATGCTCCACGTGGTGAACACCCGCAACGACGGCGCGGTGAGCAACCTTCCCCCATGGGCGGTGGTGGAATTGAAAGCGGTGGTTGGGATGCACGGTGCGAGTTCCGTTAGCGTGGGAGAGATGCCCCCGCAAGCCGCACGATGGACGCTGGCGCAAATCTATGCCAACGAATTGATCATCGATGCTGCGGCGGAGGGCAGTCGCCGCAAAGCCCTCCAGGCGCTGGCGAGTGATCCGATGATTCGCGATTTTCGCGAGGCGGGGGAGGTTCTCGACGCACTGGTCGTGGCCCAGCAGGGGCGTCTGGATCCCTTCAGAAAAGCGGAGCGCTGAGCAATACCATTCCGCCCAACTCCCGAGCCAAACCGCAAAATGAAAAACAGCCCCAATCGGTTGCTTCCATGAACAGTCCAACGATCGGGATCACCATGGAAGAGAGTCTCCGCCGGAGGGTTGAGCGATTCACCGCCAATGCCTTCGAAGGAATCGTGACCCTCGATGACTGGAAGGCGGTACGCGAGGAACGGCAGCGGGAATTCTGGCGCTGCCTTGGGCTGGATCCGCGTCCGGAGCCCTGCGATCCCGCCACGCGGGAATACAACGGGTTTTCCGGGCAGGGGTTCCGCGCCCGGAACATCGGCTTTCAAATGCTGCCCGATTGCTGGAGCTCGGCGGCAGTGTACTACCCCGACCCTCTGCCCGAAAAGCCAGCGCCCGCTGTGCTTTACGTTTCCGGCCACGCCAAGACCGCGCTCAGGCAATATCAGGCCAGCCCAATCATGTGGGCTCGGCGCGGGTATGTGTGCCTCATTCTTGACACGATCGAGCAGCACGACAACCCGGGTGAACATCACGGGTCATTCATGGGAAGATTGGACGCTTGGTTGGCCATGGGATACACGCCTGCAGGCGCGGAGGCGTGGAACGCGCTGAGCGCGCTCGCAGTCCTGCGGAGCGATCCCTCCGTGGATGCCGGGCGCATCGGCATCACGGGCATCTCCGGTGGGGGAGCATGCAGCTTTTTCACTGCGGTCCTCGACGGGAACATCCGGGCGTTGTCCACGCTGTGTGGCCTCAGCACACCGAAAGACGCCATAGAGAACCGGCGATTATCCACCCACTGCGACTGCATGTATCCGCACAATTTGTTCGGCCGGGATCTTGCCGAATATGCGGCGCTGCTTGCTCCGCATCCGGCACTGTTCTGTTTCGGTGACCACGACTCGCTTTTTTATCCGGAGGAAACCACCGCTTTAGTCGAGCGGACACGCCGGATCTACCGGCTGTATGGGGCGGAGGAAAATTGTCGACTGGTCACCCACGCCTGCGGACATGAGGACCACCCGGAGTTCGTGAAGGCCACGCAGGAATGGTTCGACCTCCACGTTGCGGGCGAGCCGCACCCCGTGATCCCCAAGGGCGAAATCGAGATTCCGGAAACAGACATCTGCGTTTTCCACGGAACCCCACCGCGACCGAACCGTGTGGATATTTTGCCCGAGCTCCTTTGCGTCCGTTCGACAATCCCACTTCCCAGAACCCCCGGCGAGTGGCCGGAGATCCGACGTTCGGCACTGGAATCCCTTCCGCTTCCAAGGGGCCGGGAGGAAGCGTTCCTCGAACTGGAGAAATCCTGGAATCAGGATGAATGGCTCCACACCCGCCACTGCGGCGCAGTCGGGGGAGTGCGGATCGCCCTTGAAACGAGGCACCGGAAAAACGCCACGAAGCTTCTCCTGAGTGTAACCGGCACCGGGGAAAGTCTCCTGAATGGATGGACCAGGGTGGGGCTCGCGGCCGAGATCGGCTCGTTCGGAGGATTCGAGCCGCGACTGTCCGGCTTGCATTGCCCGGGCCACCCCGGTTCCCAACGGCCCGCCGGCGCCCATATCCCCGATGCCAGAGTTTCGCTGATGCGCGCGATGATCCTTACCGGGCAGACCCCGGTGACGATGTGTATCGAGGATATCCGGCTCGCCGTGGAGCATTTGCTCGGACTTGAGCAATTCCAGGGCGTTGCCCTCTACCTGCACGGGAAAGGAGAAACCGCCGTCGCCGCCCTTTATGCGGCGTTGCTCGATGAGCGCGTCGCCGGTGTGCTTCTGGAGGATTTGCCCGCGACCCATGCCGAAGGGGTGCCGATTCCGGGGATTCTGCGCCATCTGGAGATGCCCCATGCCGTCGGCCTCATGGCACCAAGGCGCACGGCGCTGCTTTTTGCCGGACACAACAATTGGACCTGGCCGCAGCGCGTCTTCGAGCGGTTGGGTTGCAGCGGAAATTTCGCGATGATCGAGGATCGTGCGGGGTCAATTAAGTTTTTGCTGGACTGAGGGGAAAGCGGTCGTTCCCCGCCGCAGGGAGGGCGATGGGCGGAAAATTCAGGATATAGAACACCAAAATCACACTTCACACACAAGACAACTCACTCCGAAAACAAACCAATGAAATCGACACCCGACAAGCGACCTCCTTCCCTCATGGCCGTTGGCGCACACGCTGACGATATTGAAAATCAGGCCGGCGGAACCCTCGAAAAGTATTTCCGGTATGGATATGAAATTGTCTATGTCATGTCCACAAACAACATGTCCGGCAGCGTCGCCAGTTTGGATGCTGACGGCAACGTCGTGGCGCGGGAAGAGCCAACGACGGAGATGATGACCCGCAGGAAGCGGGAGTGCTCGAATGCGGCGAGGGAGTGGAACACTGAGGCAATCCACCTCGATTATCCGCAGCGCCACTACCGCAACGAGAAACTCGAAATGGTGGAACTCCGGTATGGAGCACCCGTCCCTCCCACCACCACTGCGGACACTCCAAGCATCATCACCGCAGGCGAGGATCGTGATGCTGTGGAGGGGTTGGTTGCCCTTATCTTGAAATCGCAGCCCGAATGTATCTTCACTCATACCGTTGCGACGCACAATCCAGAACACTTTGGCACTGCGTTGCTCGTTACAAACGCCTATTGGAAAGCTTGGGAGCGCGGCTATCGGGGCGGGCTCCTGTATTGGGTGGACGATGACACCAATTTCGGCCCCGCCTTCCGCCGCTTCGAAACTTACGTGGATTGTTCGCCCTTTTTGGACCGGAAAATGGAACTCATCGGAAAGCATGAATGCCAGATGCCCCACTGGAGAAGGCCGGATTTCGGCCACCGCATTGTAGCGTTGGAATGGGGCAAGGTTTGCGGCTGCCTTGCTGCGGAGACTTTCATCTGGTGCAACCGCCCCTTACACACCGAAGAAGGAAGGCCTCCAGAATACGGAAGCCTTACTTTGGAGTTGTATCAAAACGAACGGTAGCCAGCCCGCATTATGAACCACCAGGAAAATGCATCAGAACCAAATCGGGAGGTGGTTGGCCGTCACATCCGTTCGATTCTTCCGAAGCTCGTTCACCCGCCAAAAGGCAAACTTCCCTATCCCGCCTTGGGCGTGGGCTATGGGCAACATTACGCCGGTTATATTTATTGCTGGGACAATCATCACATGAGCCTGCGCTTCGCCGCAGAAGGCCAGTCCGAGCAGATGAAATATTTTCTTGGCAACATGCTCGCCTGCCAGACCCCCTCGGGGTTTATTCCGTCGATCATCAACATCGCGAGCGGTGGAATCGGTGCAGCGGGCCCTTTCCACGCCCAGCCCTGGCTTGCGCAAAACGCGGCGATCGATCTGGATCTCACTGGGAACAAGGACTGGGCCGCTGAAGTGTTTCCCAAACTGGAGCTTTATCTGGAGCATTGGACCGCGAGGCACGCCGCTCCTTACGGCCTCTTCCGCTGGAGAGAAGCACATCATCCCTTCGACAACGAGATTGTCCTTTCCACCTGCCACGATCCGGACTGCATCCTTCCCCCCGACCTGAACTCGTTGCTATTTCTCGAACTCCGCTCCATCGGATTCCTGGCCGGGGCAATCGGCGAGCCGGATAAGCAGCGAGTCTATCTCGAGCGCGCCGACGCGCTCAAAGACGCCATCAACCACTGGTTGTGGGATGAAACCATCGGAAGCTACGGCGCCCACAACTTGCTGACCGGACGGTGTCAAATTTCCTACAGCTCCACGCTGGACGGAGATGCCGGTTCCCTGTCGTCCGATGTCGGGCGCTTTGCTTACCTGAGCTCCCCGGCCTTCATGCCTCTCTATGCCGGCATCGCTCCCAGCGACCGTGCGGAGCGGATGATCCAGAATTATGTATTGTCTCCCGAGCACTTTCGCAGCCCCTTTGGCATCCGCAGCCTTTCCAAGGCCAGCGAGTTTTACAATCAGGCACGCTGGGGAAATCCGGGCCGTTCAGGGGATCGCCGCAGGCTAACCAACTCAAGCTGTCAAGGTCCGGTCTGGATACCCCTAAGCTGGTTTGTTTTCCACGCGCTGCTGCACTATGGATTCACGAGTGAGGCCGAGTCGCTGGCAGATGACACTCAAAAAGTGCTTGCAGGCTGCATCGGGCAATTCGGCTACATGCGGGAAAATTTTCATGCCGAAACCGGTGAGGGGCTTTACGCCGATCACTTTGCCTCTTGGAACATTCTGGCAGACATCATGCACGACTTTCTCCCCGGCAGAAAAGCTCCCTTCCGCCTGATTTTTTGAAGGCTCTCCGGTTTCGCCTATCACAAGTAATGATCATTCATCCACGATATCCATGAATCCCTCATCAAAAAAAAACTCGAACCATGCGATGGTAAGCGACCACATCCGGTCGATTCTTCCGAAACTCGTTCACCCCCAACAGGGAAAACTCCCGTACCCCGCGCTGGGCGTGGGCTATGGGCAACATTACGCGGGTTACATTTATTGCTGGGACAACCACCACATGAGCCTGCGCTTCGCGGCGGGTGGCGAACCGGACCAGATGAAGTGGTTCCTTGGCAACATGCTCACCTGCCAGACTCCGACGGGATTCATCCCTTCAATTATCAATATCTCAACCGGAGGCATTGGTCAGGTCGGTCCATGGCACGCCGGGCCCTGGCTTGCGCAGAACGCAGCCACCCATCTGGATCTCACCGGGGACAAGGCATGGGCCGCCGAAGTATTTTCCAAACTGGAACTGTATCTGGAGCACTGGACCGCAAGGCACGCAGCTCCGCACGGACTTTATCGCTGGAGAGAGGCCTATCATACCTACGACAACGAGATCGTTCTCTCCACTTGTTCCGATCCGGACTCCATCCTTTCCCCTGAATTAAACTCGTCGCTGTATCTCGAACTCCGCTCCATGGGTTTCCTGGCCGGGGCTATCGGCGAGACGGAAAAGCAGCGAGAGTTTCTTCAGCGTGCCGACGTGCTCAAAGACGCTATCAACCACTGGTTGTGGGACGACGAACTCGAAAGCTACGGAGCCCACAACCTGCAAACCGGACAGTGTCAAATTTCCCACAGCTCCACGCTGGACGGAGATGTCGGTTCCCTGTCGTCTGATGTCGGACGCTTTGCCTACCTGAGTTCCCCAGCCTTGATGCCTCTCTATGCCGGCATCGCTCCCAGCGACCGGGCGGAGCGGATGATCCGGAGTTATGTGCTTTCTCCCGAGCACTTTCGCAGCCCTTTCGGCATCCGCAGCCTTTCCAAGGCCAGCGAATTTTACAACCAGGCCAGGTGGGGAAATCCGAGCCGTTCAGGCGATCGCCGGAGACTTACCAATTCAAACTGGCAGGGTCCTGTCTGGATACCGCTAAACTGGTTCGTCTTCCATGCACTGCTGCGCTACGGCTTCACCAGTGAAGCTCGGACGCTGGCTGACGATACCCAAAATGTGCTTGCAGGCTGTATCGAGCAATTTGGCTACATGAGAGAAAATTTCGATGCGGAAACCGGTGAGGGGCTCTACGCGGATCATTTTGCCTCTTGGAACATCCTGGCAGACATCATGCACGACTTTCTCCCCGGCAGAAAAGCGCCCTTCCGCCTGATTTTTTGAACTCTGTCCGGTTTCGAAGGGAGGTTCATCGTCGGAAATCGCACCCCGCACGCCTCAAGTCCCCATGAAATCAGAGGCCCTTGCCCAAAACGAATTTATTTTGGACAGCAGTGATTATGCCGGGAAGATCCACGCCCGCTGAAAAGAGATCATCTCCCGCAGCAAGCGCCGGATGACAGCCGGGTCTTTGGGCATCAGGGCATCAAGGAGCATTGCTTCAACCAAGGTATCCTCATCGAACTTCCGGCAACATTGCGCCAGAAGTGTTTGGCTCTGCGCGACACGGCAAATCTCCGATGTGATCTTTTCGGGAAATCGAACCTCGGGTCGAGTCACATTCCCTTGATCGATCCGGCAATATAACTCCACGTGTGCCGAATCGGGCACCCCCTCAATCGCACCCCTATTTCGGAGATTCAAATGCACGTCCAGTTTGTTGCCAGTGTGAAAAGCCGCGAGGATATCCGCCACCGGTTCATGACTGGCGGCAATGCGCCAGGAAGCCGTACTCTCAAAATTCTCCTGGGCCTGCTTCAATTGGGAACGCAGCGCGGGCAGCATCTGGTTTTCCCGCGATGTCTTGCGTTCGGGGTGGATTTCTCCTGCTACCGTGTTCATTCCCCATTTTCTACCCCAATCCCATCGCTCGGTCAGAAAGTCGGGAAGGAACTCCACCGGATGACGCTGGTTGTTGCCGACCAGTCCGCCATAGCGCGACCACACCGCTTCGCGAAAAGGGCCGTCAAAAATCTGCGGTGTCAGCTCGGAAAACTCGCTTTGTCCGTAGATGCGGTCACCGATCTGCAACTTGTCCACAAAGGCGAAGTGGTTATTGCCTGCGAGCTCCACCCGCACTTCGGGGCATTCCTCCCGCCAGTCGATGAACCACGCAGGAGTGTGCGGGCGGTCAGGAATAAGCCCGAGCATGACGGCAAAACTCAGTTCGGTATCGAAGTAGCCGTGACAGAACCCAAAGACACGGATGCCGGGGATATCATCAATGCTCGCGGTGAGTGGATTTAGAGGATTCGTGACCTGCAACAGTAACGCATCTGGAGCGCCCACCCGCGCCAGGGTCTCCGCGATGTTTCGCATTGCGGGAGCATGCCGCAACGCCCGCATCGCTCCTCCCGGTCCCGTGGTATCGCCGACCGGTTGGAAGATCCCGTCCAGTTGAGGGTGCATGGCGTCGTACATCCAGAGACGGTCTCCCCCGACGGATATCGCCGTGACGCAGGCCGTTGCATCCTTCAAGCCTTCGGCCAAATCCGCATAGGAACTGACGCGGCACGTGGAGCCAGAGCGACGACGGG
>JBMOHW010000063.1:0-14152 GCA_049317665.1 Terrimicrobiaceae bacterium
AAATTGTTCTGTGAGATTTCGAGGAACTTCGACTCGATCTCAACCTGGGTGGGCTGGACACCATTCGCCGCGTCAACCAACGTATCGATGAGGTCAATCGCATTCTGTGTATTTCGAACGATGAGCTTGCTCCCGGCCGGAATATATTGCGCAGATGCTCCTGGCGGGAAGAGGACACCTTGATCCTTGAGGAATGTCAGAGCATCGGCACGGCTAGCCAGGCGGGCACCATTCAAATTCGGCCCGGATCCTGCACTCGGAAGCGAAGCCTCTGCGGATGCTCCGGAATTGGCCGGAATAAAGCCCGGCGGCACACGGTATTCCTTGGTTAGGAGCTCATCGGTGTTTTCTGTGATCGGCACGATCGAGACCGCAAACGGCTCGACCTTATACTTCAAACCAGCCAACTCTGTCAGATATCGAAGAGCCTCAATCAGGGGCACGTTATTCAGGGAAAGCGTCACCTTGGAATCTCCGGTGACAACCGGCGCTGCAACACCTGCTTCTGGCGCTGGCACCGCCGCGTTGGGATCGGCAGTCGCAGCATCCAAGGCAGGATTAGGGAGTTTAAGGACAATGTTAACCCCGCGCTGTTTCGACGGATCGGTCGTTGTCGTATCCAACTCGCGGCTACGTTGCTTGAGGAAATCCACTGCCTCACGAATCGTGGCGTCCGTCAGGCTGATCTTCGGGATGATGATGCGATTCAACTTGGCGTTAATCGCCTCCGTTCCCGTAGCCTCGACCTCGCGACTGACCGTGCTGCCGGTTTCACGGCCTTGGAATCTCCGGACTGGACGCTCCCACGCACGATCTACCATCCAGAGCATGCGGCTGCGGGTTTCGTTGCGGGCATTTGTGTAGTAGTTGGATTTTTGATTGTTGACCCGCTCCATTCCCATGCGGGCCGCGTTGTTGTAGGGGTCGATGTTGAGAACCTGCTCGTAGCGCTTCATGGCGAGGTCATAGCGCCCGGTCGCGTAGAAACCATCCGCTTCCAGCAAAAGCTTGGTCACCTCGTCGCGATCCGCCGCAAATTGGGGAGTCACCGTCTTGTTGTAGTAATCCGACTGCTCCAGATTGGAGAGGAGTTGAACGGCGGGGCGATAGCCCGGATTGAACTGCGGGAGAAGAATCGTCTTCGCGACACGCTCGGCATCGGAGTAGCGTCCGTTCTGAATCAGAAAATTCGCGTAGGCTATTCCGGCATCACTAAACTTCGCCATCGCCGGTCCCCGCTGGGCCGCGGTTGCGGAACCTGCTGGAATCTTCTCAACGGCGTCAAGATAGCTCACATAAGCGACCTCAAAATCCTTGTCTTTCATTGCTTGGTCGCCCTTGGCAACAAGCTGATTCGCGAGGACCATATCCTCCTGACGCCGAACGATCTCCCGTTCGGCCAAGGGAGCCACGACTTGCTGAGCCTCCACAGGGGCAAGGCTGACAAGCGACAATAGGAAAAGCCCGGCGGGTCGAATCATAGGTATCGGAGACATTCGGAGGATCATTGGTATCTGGGATTCCACCCTAAATCATTGCGGCAACGGCGCTGAGAGAGCGTCTCCGGGGATGGTCTCATTGGCGATAATCGAGGTATCCGGAACAGGAACGATCACGCCTTCGTCGTCAGACTTGATCAAAGGCTGACCGGCGGGATCCAAGAGACTCGCCGTCACAAACATGATCAGGTTTCGCTTTACGTGTTGATCTGCACTGGTGCGGAATAATCGACCGGCCAATGGGATGTCGCCCAGAATTGGCACCTTGTCCTCCACCTTCTGGACGTCCTCGCGCATTAATCCCCCGAGGACGACAGTCTGACCGTCGTAGACGGATACCTGGGTCGTGACTTCGCGTGTGGAAAAGACCGGTTGGTTAATCACGTTCGCAGTAACAAGGATGTTTCCTTGCGCGATGGTCACACCGAGCTCGCGGAACTCCACATTGGCGCGGATCGGGCTCCCGTAGTTGATAAAACCATCAAACTCCACCACTCGGGGGGCCAGAACGAGATCGATGGTATATCCGTCTGGACCAACCGTTGGTTCAACTTCGAGCGTAATACCGGTCGGCTTCATTTCGAAAGCTGTCGGACTGGTCGGAGTCGCCGGGGTAAAGGTTGTGCCAGATGACTGAGTCACTTGGGGCAAATCATACTCGGAAGGATATCGAAACTCGCGGACGATCTCGATGGTCGCCCGCTGACCGCTCTTAGTGGTGACTTTTGGGGCGCTGACAAGATCAACGCCTTTGCTCTGATTCAAAGCGCGAAGCACGACTTGGAATTGCGGGTTCGTGAACACGCCCGCCAAAGCCAAGAGCGCTGGCGCGGGCCCGACGGGTGTGCCAAAGAGCAGCGCATCGACTGCGTTCACACCGATCGCTGTCGTTCCGCCACGGTTCCCCGCAGTGACCGGGCCAGAGGTGAGGCTCGAGGCCCCAGTCGGAACACCCGTGCCGGGATTGACGAATGGGAATGCGGTATTGCCCGTAACGGCACCAGTCGAGCTGAGCGTCGTTCCCGCCACATTGCCTCCACCGACGGTCGTTCCTCCACCGCCGTAAACCCCGGTGCCAAACGGCAGGGCGAATTGACCAACGAGCCAGTCGACACCCATTTCTTTGAGGCTATTCTGGGTGACCTCGAGAAACTTCGATTCGATCTCGACCTGACTGGCCGGAGCGGTCAGCGAATTGTCCACCAGCGTATCGACGAGATCTAGAGCCGACTGGGTATTTTTAACGATCAGGCGACTTGTGCTCGCAATGTAGTTCGCACTGGCTCCCTCGGGGAAAGGAACGCCCGAACTCTCGAGAAATTCCCGGGCACCGGAACGCACCGCGACCGCCGACTGTGATCCAGCGGCGACTCCCGGCGTGGCGGTCGTGCTTGTCGTCGATGCCGGTAGGGAGGTGATGAAGCTTGGCGGGACTTTATACTCCTTCGTAATGAGAACGTCCGTCGGCTCCGACTGCGGAACGACGACAACGGCAAAAGGTTCGATCTTTGGCTTCAGGTTCGCGGCACGAGCCACGTAATCGATCGCCGCCCGGAGCGGAACATCGGTGAGGGACAGGGTGATCCGCGAAGAAGCCTCCGGAGAATCCGCAGGCAGCTTGAGAACAATGTTTACGCCCTTGCGGGTCGGATCCGTTTCCAACGTATCCAGGGTCGCCGCACGCTGCCGGATAAAATCCAGAGCTTCACGGACCGTTGCGTCGCGGAAGTCGATTTTCGGGATCGTGATCTCGTCGAGTTTCCTGATGATCGCCGCTGTTCCCCGCGTATCGATCTGCGGTTGTTCGATGATCGTCGAAGCCCCGACGTCAAATTTCCGAACCGGAAGTTCCCAGGCCTTGTTGACTTGGCGGAGCATGTCGCCACGCGCTTCGCTGTAAGTCGTATCAGCGTATTTCTGCCGCGCTACGTTGACCTGTTCCATCCCTCGCCGCGCGGCGATGTTGTATTTGTCGACGTTCAAGACCTGCTCGTAGCGCTTGAAGGCCAGATCGTAGCGCCCGGAAGCGTAGAATCCCTGAGCCTCCTGAAGGAGTTGCTTCACCTCCTCGACGTTGGCAACAAAACTCGGCGTCATCGTTTGGCTGAAAAAACTCGACTTGTCCTTAAGCTGGTCATTCAACGAAATCGCAGGCTTATAGGTTGGGTTGTAACGATCCTCGAGAACAACGGCCACCGTTGTCTTGGCATCCTCGAACCGCCCTTCCGAAATCCGCTGCCGTGCGAGACTGACCGCGGCTTCCGAAAACCCATTCAGGGCGCGGCCCCGGAGTTCCGCTGTTGCAGAACCCCCTCCCGGAAGTGTATCGACCGCGCTCTTGAAATAGGCAAAGGCCGACTCGTAGTCCTGGTCCGCCATCGCTTGGTTTCCTTTCGCAACCAATCCCTCGGCAGCCTCCGCAACCATCTTGGTCCTGGCGATCTGGGCTTCCGAAGTTCCCTGAACCCCGGGGTATTGAGCGAAGACATCCGGAGCCAAAAGCATTGTCGCGCCAAGCAGACAGAGCAAGAAGAGCTTGCACGACTGGGACTTGGAAAGTCTCCGGGGAGTGATGGATCTTTTCAAATTCATGAATAATTCAGGCAGGGTTGGTTATTCGGCCCGACCAATTGGGTGTTTCTCCCGAGTGGCAAGGTCTTGTATTACTGCCTCTTGTGCGGAAATGTCAACGAGTTTGTATTTTTTCCCGTCCTCGGGCTTCAAGCTGAACTCATCGTCTTTCTTCACGCGGATCTTGGAGTTGTCGTAAAGATAGAGAAATTCCCCGAACGATGTCGGATCATCGGCTTCCTTATCGAATACCAAAACGATTTTCTGACCGGTCTCGGTGTTCTGGATCGTTAATTCCGAAACGTCGATATCCATCTCGTTTCGCGTGGTTTTCTTGGCCTCGAACGAGAGGATCTTGTAGGGGGCTCCCTGGACCATTTCCCCGATCTGCAAAAACTGGGTGCGGCCACCGAGATCTTTCGTGTTGATCGAAAATGTTTGCCCTTCATCCGGCGTGCCGCTGAACCGCAACCGGAACGGCTTGGGATCAAACTTCACCAGCTTAAGCTTGGTAAAATACGGTGGAACGGACTGGTCGTTCGTCGGATCCGTCCCGGCGACGAACTCCTCGAGATTGCTGAAGCGATCCTTGTCCGGATCCTGTTCGCGGATCCCGGGATCGGCATAATCGAGATTATACTTGATCAGCCACGCGTTTTTGATGGGTGGGTGAAGTTCCTGCCCTTCTTCGAGAGGATCCATGAGCACATCGCCCTTCAAAACGTAGGGTCGCGATACGAAGAGCGAGCCTTCATGGGCAGAAAACGACTGAGGTGCGCTAGCCGCGGTCACCGCGCTGTCGACCGCCTGGAGATTCGGAGGCACGGTCTTGTTGTCCGGTTTTTTCGGACTGTTTCGCTCGGCAAATTTCTCTGGAAAAGATACAGCCTCCCACCCGGCGAGACCTGCGGACGCCACGGCAACCACGGCCAACAAGCCGAGGAGCGCACGTTCATAGTTTTGCTTAATCCAATCCATGATTTATCAATTCTTGGCCGCCGCGGGTTCCGTGAAGTCGAGGATTTCCAAGCGCATGGTGGCTTGAACGAGTTCCCGTCCGAGGATCACTTGGAGTCCGCCAGCACCTTCCGACGTCGGGGTCCCGGCTGTCGCGAACGGATCCGGTGTGGGTTTGGCAACCTCCGTCCCCCCTCGCACCGGCGCCTGTGGCGCGGAATTCTGGAGGCCCAGCGAGCGAACGATGAGAAATTGGTCGTTCGCCAAAAGAGAATTAAATGCCACCCGGAACTTGCTTTGTTCGGCCGTGAAGGAGATTTCGAATGGGAACTTCTCGAAGACTTTCTCAGCCGGTTGTTGCTTGCCGGCAGCGGGGGCGGCAGACTCTTCAGGCAAAGGCAGACGCACGAGGCCGTCGAGGCTTGTCACCTTGAGGTCCACAAGTCGATCCACCAACGCCCGAATAATGACCAGTTGCCGATGGAGAAATGGAGCAGCCGCATCGGTTGGGACCTGAGTCTGGTATTGATCGAATCCGAAGTAAAAATTCTCGGGCAACTTGACTTTATTCACTGTGGCTTTCTCGCGGATCTCATTCACTGCGGCGCGGAGACCGTCTTGGAAAACCTGTGGCGAAATCGTGCGGTCCAGGGGAACTTCCATCTTGGACATCTGGGACCGCAACGATGCGATTCGGGCCGAATAGTCGCTCAGCGCCGACTGGACGGTCTTCAGGTTGGCCTCATTCGGGAAGGGAACCTTGTTCTGCAGGCTGTGAAGCTTGGTCACGGCCGCCGTGTAAGACTCACTCGCCAGCGAGTAAGACGTCCAGGATTGAAACCCGAAGAAACCCAGCACTCCGCCCGCTAGAACTGCGACGGCGGCCAGGGCGCCCAGAAAAGGATTTTCTTTAAACCAGTTCATGGCAGGAGAATCGGGTTACGCAGAGGAAGCACGAGCGTGAATCCATAGGCCCACGCTTCCCCCGTCGGGGTCGTGCGTTGCGTGATCACCTTGGTCTTGTCCTCGCCGATCACGAAGGCCGAGGACGATTTGAGATTATCAACAAATTCATCGATGATCCGGGCCTGCTTCTCGTTGGGAGGATTGTCTAGGTAGAGCCCCTTGACCTCAATCGCGTCAATCGCCGGCGGACCGGCGGGCGCCTGTCCGGGCTTGGCTGGCGCAGCGGGTTGGGCCGGGGATGCCAGCGCCGTTCCGGCAGTTTTCCCGTCGCCTCCCCCGAGTGTTTTTCCTGCGCTCATCGGGTGCAAGGACGTGATCCAGATATGCCGGGCGGGGAGTTTCGCGCCGAGCTCATCAAGAATCGTCGGCCAAGCCGAACGCTCGGCGGCTGCCACCAATAGCGGCGCGACCAAGGCTTCCTGTTTCTTCTGCTCGGCGGCCACCTTGTCGATCTCGCCGGAAAACTTTTCGAGGGTCGCGACGTCGGCCTGCACACCCGCCAGCACTTCTTCGGTCACCTTCGTTGCCTGGTTGAAAAACAACGACCAGACCCCAAGGGCGCAGAGGAAGCAAACCAGAGACAGAACGAGGAATGGCTTGCGGCGGGTGAGGTCGTGCTCGCGAACAACCGCGGGCGGCCGCAGATTGATCTCCAGTGGACAATCGCCGAGGGCGCGAAGTGCGGTTCCGACCAACTCGCCAACCGTGTGCGCTTTCGTCGAAAGCTCGGCCGCGACCGCTGCGTCGGTCACGGTGACATTCCGCAAGGGGTTGAGAAACTCGACGGGCGTTTGGAGCTTCTCCCCAAAAAACTCCACCATATAGGGAAGGCTAACCGTTCCGCCACAAAGATAAACTCGAACCGGCTGACTGCCAGCCTGGCTGGTGCGGTAAAAGCTAACCGATCGTGCGATCTCGGCGTGTAACCGGGTCATCGTGTTCCGGATCACCTTCGCTACACGGGCTTCGGTGGGATCGCTCGGCTCGGCATAGGCTCCGCCCAACCCCACAAAGCCCCGCTCGATCTTCAGCCGCTCGGCCAGCGTGATGTCCTGTCCGAATTCCTTCGCCACCGCGGCGCTGATCGTGTTTCCCCCCACCGGAATGCTCCGGCTGAAAACCCGGTCACCCTCGGCAAAAATCAGGTTCGTTGTCCGGGCTCCGATGTCCACGAGAAGCGAGCACCCTGTCGCTTCCGGGTAGTTGTAGCGGAAGGCATTGAAGACCGCCATCGGCGCCAGATCAATAGTCTGCGGTTTCAAACCACCTTTAAGAACCGATGCGCTGACCTCAGTTAACTGGTCAGCCTTCATGGCCACGAGGACGACGTCCCAGTTTCCATCCCGCTGCTGCCCCATGATCTGGTAATCCCACACTACCTCGTCGATCGGGAACGGCACGTTCTGCTGGGCTTCGAACCCAATGATTCCCGTGACGTCCTCCGCGGAGGTGCCGGGCAGCTTCACAAATCGCGCAAAGACGGATTGGGAAGGCAGACAAAAATTAACCGATTCCTTCGTTGCCTTGAGACCGCCCGCAAGTTCCTTGACAGCTTCCTCGATCTGGATCGGCCGCGTCGCATCCGCCGAGGGGTCTGCGATCAATTCGGTTTCCTTGTAGGAGTCGAGGCACAGCCCTCCATCCGGCAGCTTATGGAAGCCCGCCAGACTCACGGTTTGCATACCGAGATCGAGGGCTAGAATGCGAGCGGGCTTGGCCATTGAAAGAGGAAAAAATCCAGAGGCCCGGCTTAGTTTCCAGCCTTGGGCTTGATCGCCTCGTAATAGTCCCACTCGAGCGGCGCAAACGGAGTCTCGCTCTTGTTAGACAAGAGCCCCGAGGTCGGCGTGTATTGCGGGTTGTCCCACCACCCCTTGTCTCCCTTGACCGATCCTTTCGCCGTCGCGATGGCCAAGAGTCCCTCCTTGCCAGTTATGGTCACACCGGCGTCGACGATCGCCTGAGCCGCGTTCACCGGCACCTTGCCGTCAAAAAGCTTCGCAAGCACCCGCGGATTCACATAAATGACGGAGTGTAAACCCTTCTCCTGCGGCACATTCACGTGGGTGACAGAACCCGTTAGGAGGGTCGGCTTCCGGTCTTCGGTTACGGACTCGTTCTTCAGAAGGATGTAATAATTGAAAGTCAGATCCTCCGAGTATTTCGGAGCCTTTGGCACAACCGCGCGATCAAAGGCGACCTCAACCTCGAGCCACGGACTCGGTCGTCCAGCCGACTTCTTATTGTATCCCCCGGCAGTAATCTTCGGCGAATCGACAAACGCCGTCTCCAGTTTTGTCACCTGCACTTCGGTATTCGGCACCGACTGGGCCAAAGCGAGACCGACCGATGCAACGAGAGAGGGAAGAAGCAAGCCAAGGGGGGATTTCGGATTACGCATTACAAACCGAGTTATTAACATTTTCTCAAGCGCAAAGTAAACAACGAAAACGAATCAAACCTTGTCCCGAAAGAATTCAATCGTTCGCCGAATTCCCTCGTCAAAGTCGACCTTCGGCTCCCATCCGAGGGTCTTCTTCGCAAGCGTGATGTCAGGCTGGCGGACCTTCGGATCATCCACGGGGAGCGGGCGGTGCTCGACCTGAGCCGACGTGCCCGTGATGCGAATAATTTCGTCAGCAAACTCGCGGATCGTCATTTCCCGCGGGTTCCCGATGTTCACGGGCTCATGATAATCACTCATCATCAACCGAAAAATTCCGTCAATCAAATCGGACACAAAACAAAAGCTGCGTGTCTGTTTGCCATCGCCAAAAATCGTCAGCGGCTCGTTGGTAAGCGCTTGACCGATGAAGGCTGGGACCACGCGTCCATCGTTGAGGCGCATCCGCGGACCGTAGGTATTGAAGATCCGGACGATGTGATTGTTCATCCCGTGATAGCGATGGTAGGCCATCGTGATCGCCTCCGCAAAACGCTTGGCCTCGTCATAGACGCCGCGCGGGCCAATCGGATTCACATTCCCCCAGTAATCCTCGGTCTGCGGGTGGATCAGCGGGTCGCCATAGCACTCGGACGTCGAAGCCAACAGAAAAGCCGCGCCCTTTTCCTTCGCCAGGCCGAGCGCATTATGAGTGCCGAGCGCACCGACTTTCAGGGTGGGAATCGGAATCCTCAGATAGTCGATCGGGCTGGCCGGGCTCGCGAAGTGCCACACATAATCTACTTTTCCAGGTAGGAAGATGAAGTCGGTCACATCGTGACAAATGAACTTGTAGTCTTTGTTCCCGGCGAGGTGTTCGATGTTCGCAACGTTCCCGGTGATCAGATTGTCGATTCCGATGACGCGGTGTCCCTCGGAGAGAAGCCGGTCGGAAAGATGGGATCCAAGGAAGCCGGCTCCGCCGGTGACAACACTGACAGGTTGGTGAGATGATTCAGGCATAGCAGGCTGCGATACTGTCAATTACGAAGGATTTGGCGAGCAGAATACTTTAGTCAATCGACACCATCGCGCTCGATCCGGCAACGAACCGAAACGTGGTCGGTTTCGGGAAGAACAAACTTCCGAATCTCGACCAGCGCCGATCGGACGGGGAATTCCTCGAGGAGCATTCGGGCGATTTCGTCGGCGAGAGTCTCGATTAAACGACGAGGACGTTCCCGGGCGACGTCCGATACCCGCGCGGCTGCTGCCGCGTAATCGACAGTCCGCGAGATGTCATCGTGCAGATCACCAAACCGCACCATTGGCTCGATCGTGACATCCACAATCAATTCCTGTGGCACGGCGCGCTCGGCATCCGGCACGCCGACGAAAACCTGCACTCGAAGCCCGCGAATGAGAATCTCGTTCATGCGAGAAGTTTCTGAAGGGCAACAAGGTCCCGAACCACCACGGTCGGCCGGGACGGAAGAAGCTTTTCCATCGAGTCGAATCCGGTCAACACCGCCACATCCAAGACCCCCCCATGCCTGGCCGTCTCGACATCGTGAACCATATCCCCGACAAACATCGTCTCCGACGGCTCGAGCGCATGAGTCGTGAGGATCTCGCGAATCTTTTCCCGTTTGTCCATGATCTCGACATACGCGACTTCAAAAAAATCACGCACTCCAAGGCGTCCGGCCTGCTCCTCGAAATGCGTCGCCTTGATCGTGCTGAGCAAAAACATCCGCCGTCCGGTGCCCCGGCAAAACTCCAAAAACTCCCTCGCACCGGGCAATAACGGAATCTCGCCCTGGAGCCCAAAGAAGAATCTTTCGTAAAGCGCTTCAAGGCCCTCCGTCGTTGCCTCGGGAAGCAGCTCCGCATAGAATCCGGAGAACGGCAGACGAAAATGATGACGGAATTCGTCGAGCGTCAAATCCCGACGCCCATACTCGTTAAAAATCAGGTTCGTCGCGCGCAGGACCGCAGACAGGTCGTCGGCCAATGTCCCGGACCAATCCAGAAGAATATTCCGAATCATCTGCGGACTCCGAACCCACCGCCAAATGTCATTATGCCCAAGTGACCTTCCCCTTCTTCTCGCGAATCACGACGGCTTGCAGAAATTCCACACCTTTCTTTAGCCCCTCCGCAGCCGTCATCAGACTGTCCTCGTGCTCCATCGAAAGGGTGCCATCGTAGCCGCAGAGCCTCAGCGTGCTGATGAAATCCGTCCAAAACTCCAGCCCGTGACCGTAGCCAACGGTGCGAAAAATCCACGAGCGGTTCTTCTCGTCGCCGTAGTGCTTGGTATCGAGGTAGCCATTCACGTCGGCATTCACGGGATAGAGCCCGGTATCCTTCGCATGAACATGATGAATCGCTCCTTCGAGGGCGCGAACGGCCTTCACCGGATCGATGCCCTGCCAGAAAAAATGGCTCGGATCGAAATTCGCCCCGATCACGTCTCCGCACGCCGATCTCATCTTCAAGAGCGTCTCAGGATTGTAAACGAGGAAACCCGGGTGCGCCTCGAAGGCGATCTTGACGCCATGCGACTTGGCAAACGCCGCTTGTTTTTTCCAGTAGGGAATCGCCACCCTGTTCCACTGCCAGTCGAGGACCGTGAGAAAATCCGGCGGCCATGGACAGGTCACCCAGTTCGGTGCCTTCGCGCCGGAATGGTCGCCCGGGCACCCCGAAAATGTCGTCACCACCGGCACACCAATTTTTCCCGCAAGCTTGACCGTATTCTCAAAAACCTTGTGATGATCTGCCGCAATCTTCTTGTCGGGATGCAGGGGATTTCCGTGACACGAAAGCGAACTGATCTCCAATCCGCTATCACGCACGGTTCCCAGAAACACATCGAGTTTCGTCTTCGCCGCCAAGAGCTCGGGTGGCTTGCAGTGCGCGTCACCGGGGTAACCTCCCGTTCCGAGTTCGACCGTCTCGCAGCCAAGACCGGAAATGTGACTCAATGCTTTTTTGAGAGGAAGATCACTGAGTATCGCGGAGAAAACGCCAACTTTCATAAGACCCAACTTTAATCTCCGCGCTCCGCCGACCTGTCGAGGAAAAACCCGTTTTGAAGAAACGCCCGATACCGCCTCATGATCCCGTCCACGTAATCTCGCGTGCTGGGAAAATCCATCGCCGCGGCAAGTTCCCCGGCGCCAAACTCGTGTCCGACCGTGCCGGAGTCCTGCCATCGATTGACCCGCGTCCGGCCGGCATTGTATTCGGCCAGAGCAAATGGGACCGGATCATCCTTGGCCGACCAATGCTTCAAGGCTCGCGACAGATACCATGTGCCGACCTCGATGTTCGTCTTCGGATCAAAAAGGTCTGTTGGAACGAACGTTTCGATCCTTTCCGCTCGAGCCCAGTCCGTCGCCGCCCCTTCCGTAATCTGCATCAGCCCACGCTCGCCATGACCACCCTGCATGTGCGACTGGAACCTTGACTCCCGCCAGACCACCGCTTTGACCAGCGCGGGACTCACTCCATACCGCTCGGCCGCCGCGACAATCTGGCTGTCATACCGTCCAAATCGCTCCCGAAAAACAAACTCCTGCAACTCGTAGTTCTCATCATGACCGGCGACCAAGGTCACCCCTACGGCGATGGCCGCGAGGAGAACCACAACCACGATTGGGAAGAAAACCTTCACCCCTCCCAAATCACCCGGAGCAGCTAAACTCCCAGCCGCTGGAAGATCTCACGAGTCGCCGTCGATTGGTTGAGCGTGTAAAAATGAATACCGGCCACCCCGTGATTCAACAGGTCGGCGCATTGCTCGGTGGCGTAGTGCAGGCCGATTTGGCGCACCGCTTCCTGCGAGTCTCCACCGCGTTGAATGGCTTTCAGCAACCTCGCCGGGAAGCGGGATCCTCCCGCTAGTTCGGCCATCCGGCCCATCGAGGAACGGCTCGTCACCGGCATGATCCCGGCAATGATCGGCACGTTGATCCCCGCCAGAGAACACCGGTCACGAAAGTCGTAGAAATCGTGATTATCAAAGAACAACTGCGTGCAGATGTAGTCCGCACCGGCATCCACTTTGGCCTTGAGATAATCCATCTCAACCAGCCGGTTGGGCGTCGCCGGATGGCCCTCCGGAAACCCCGCCACCCCAATTCCGAACCCCCGCGGGTCCGGGTGTTCCGAAAACTTGCGGATCGATCTCACCAAATCTATCGCATTCGGAAAAACATCCTTCGAATGGTTGTAATCGAGGCGATCCTTGGGCGGGTCGCCGCGGAGCGCGAGAATCGTGCTGACCCCGGCCGCCGCATAACGCTCGAGGATCGAGGAAATATCGGCCTCGGTATGCCCGACACATGTCAGGTGGGGAATCGGATCGAGCGTCGTCGTCGTCTTGATGCGCACCACCAGCTCATGGGTCAGCTCGCGGGTGGATCCCCCGGCACCGTAGGTCACGCTAACAAACGCCGGGTTGAGCGCGGCTAGCTCGCTGATGTTCGTAAACAGAACCTCCATCGCTTCCGGCGTCTTGGGCGGAAAAAACTCGAACGAAAATGTCGGGCGTCCGCTCTGGAGGATGTCAAGAATGTGCATAGAAATTTACCAGCCAAGAACCTTGGCAAAAATCAGCGGGGCAACAATCGTGGCATCGGACTCGATGACGAATTTCGGAGTTTTCTCCCCAAGCTTCCCCCATGTGATTTTTTCATTCGGCACGGCTCCGGAATAGCTTCCGTAGCTCGTCGTCGAGTCACTGATCTGACAAAAATACCCCCACAGCGGGACGTCGTCGCGGCGAAGATCCTGGTGGAGCATCGGCACGACGCAGATCGGGAAATCTCCCGCGATGCCTCCACCGATCTGAAAAAATCCAACCGGAGATTTTTTGCTTGTCGGCGCATACCAATTGGCCAGCGAGATCATATACTCGATTCCGGACCGAACGGTGTGCACGTTCTTCACATCGCCTTCAATGCAGTGGGCGGAATACATATTGCCCAAGGTCGAGTCCTCCCAGCCGGGCACAAACATTGGGAGGTTTTTCTCCTTGGCCGCCAGAAGCCAGCTATTCGCAGGATCGATTTGGAATGTGGATTGAAGCTCGGGAGAACCCAAAATCTTCCAGAAGAACTCGTGCGGGAAAAAACTCTGCCCGGCTTGGTCGGCGGCCATCCACTCGCGGAGGATGACATTTTCGATCCGTCGCATCGCTTCCATTTCCGGGATGCAAGTATCGGTCACACGGTTCATGTGCCGGTCGAGCAATGCCTGTTCGTCAGCCGGCGTGAGATCGCGGTAGTTCGGGATGCGCTCGTAAAAATCGTGGGCGACGAGGTTGAAGACATCCTCTTCAAGATTCGCTCCGGTGCAGACAATGCCATGGACTTTTCCCTGCCGGATCATTTCGGCGAGCGAAATCCCCAACTCGGCCGTGCTCATCGCCCCAGCCAGCGTGAGAAGCATGATGCCCCCTTCGTCCAGATGACGGATGTAGCCATCGGCGGCGTCCTTCAAGGCCGCCGCGTTGAAGTGCCGGTAATGCGTGTCGATGAATTGCGAAATGGTTCCCATAAAAAATCAAACTACGGTCCGGTTTGTCCAAAGTCGCGCAAACATCGCGGCAAAAACGGCCGTGACAATCACACCCACAAGACCGGCCAAGCCGGCCGAGGCCGAGCCTTCCCCCAGCCAGGGGATCGTGTATTCCGGGAAGAGCCCGCCAGACGGCGCCACCGTCTCTTTCAAAAATCCCAGATTCTTCGCCACCCATTCGAGCCCG
>JBMOHW010000064.1:0-13815 GCA_049317665.1 Terrimicrobiaceae bacterium
GGGCAACATCGGCAGCAACACAATGTAGAGAAGCCCGATCATGATCGAGATCGAGAAGTGACTGATCACGGCAACGATAAATCCCGCCAGACTAAAGGCCTTGAGCGTCGCGACTCCCGCCGTCGCCAGACTCGGCACAGCCGCTGCCGCCAAAAGGTTGATTGGATACCAGACGCTTCCATATTTCCATAGTCCCCAACCGCAGGCCAGCACGGCCATGACAACCGCTCCCGCCAGACCACCGATGACGCCGGAAAAGAATGGCGGAATAGCAATCGGCAGTCGCGTCCGGTGCCCGCGTTCGCCGATCTTTAAATGCGCGACCGACCTAGCCGACGTGCTGGGCACCGTATCGAATCCGGGGCCGGTCTTCACGCGAACAGCCTCGTGCTTCGGGTGTGGAAATACGTCTCCGAACCACCCGATCGCCCCGACGAGACCAACCAGAACGCCGATAAAAGATATGATGAAACTCGTCACGAGCCCGGCAAAAAGAAGCGTGATCCCAAACGCCGTAATGATCGGCCACGCGGTGGGCTCGGGAAGATCGATTGTCCGATCAGGGTCTGTGGGTTCTTTGGCCATTATGTCCGTGTGCTGATGATGTAAACGACCGTGAGGACGACAATCCAAATGCAATCCACAAAATGCCAGTAATACGAGATCACTTCGACATGCTCATGGTGATCCGGATGGATTTTTTTCCGGACCGCCGCCAGAAAAACACAGAGCAAAAGAATGATCCCGACAATCACGTGAAAGGCGTGCAGCCCAACGAGCGAGTAGAATGTCGTGCCAAATGTATTGGTATCGATGGTGAGCCCGTCAACCGTGATCAACTTCCACCACTCGCTGGCGGTGAAGAAAATAAAATAGATCCCGAGTGCCGTCGTAAGTCCCCACCAAAACAGGAATCCGCGGTGGTTCCCCCGTCCGAGCGCGCGCTCGGCTGCGAGGATCGTTCCGCTGCTCCCAAAGAGGGCGATGCTCCCGAGCCATGGGAACTCGAGCACCTCGTGGGGGAACGGTCCATTAAGGCTCTTCCCCATGTAGTAGAGGTAAGCAACGACAAAAATCGTGAAGAGCGCGGACTCAGCGACGATGAGCGACAGGATCCCGACCTTCCGGGGCGAAGGAAGTTTCCAATCGGACGTGATTTCAGTCGAGGCGTTCATTCGTGTTTCCAATCCGGATCATCCGGATGCTTGGCATCCCAGAGCGGTCTCCGGCTGCGAACGGTCGGCAGCTCGGCAAAATTATACTCCTGCGGCGGCGAGGTGGTCGCCCACTCGAGCGTCCAGGCATCCCACGGGTCGTCCCCGGCCTTCCGCCCGCGCCAGTAGGAATAGATCAAATTCGCAACAAAAAACAGGAGTCCGATGGCTTGAAAAATCACGCCGATGGTGGATACGAAATTCCAGAGATCCCACCCGCGATCGGCCTGGTAGGTGTAGATCCGACGCGGCATTCCGAGAAACCCAAGAAAATGCTGGGGCAGGAATGTCACGTGGAAGCCGATCGTGAAGAGCACGAGATGTGCCATCCCGAGCCGCGTGTCGAGCATTCGCCCGAAGGCCTTCGGATACCAATAGTAGATCCCCGCAAAAATCGTGAAGAGCAGCCCGCCGATGAGAACGTAATGAAAGTGCGCGACGACAAAATACGAATCACTCAACTGCCAGTTGAACGGCGCCACCGCGAGCATCACCCCGGTGAGTCCCGCGATCAGAAACTGGAAGAGAAACATGATGCAAAACAACATCGGCAGCTCGAGCCGGATTTTTCCGCCATACATGGTGCCGAGCCAGTTGAAGATCTTGATGCCCGTGGGAATCGCAACGAGCAACGTCGAGATCACGAAAAACGTATTTCCCAGAGCCGTCATCCCGATGCAAAGCATGTGATGCGCCCACACCCCGAGGCTGATAAAACCAATCGAAACGCTCGCCGCCACCATGACGGGATATCCGAAAATCGGCTTGCGGGAGAAGACCGGGATCACCTCGGAGGCAATCGCAAAGGCGGGCATGATCAGGACATAAACTTCCGGATGCCCGAAGATCCAAAAAAAGTGCTGCCAGAGCGTGGCTGACCCACCAGCCTGGGTATCGAAGAAGTTGGCGCCCAGATACCGGTCAAGGCTGATCATGATCTGACACGCCGAGAGGCAGGGGAGCGCCAGGATCACCAGAAAAACCATCACCAGATTCATCCAGACGAAGAGCGGCATCTTCCCGAGCGTCATTCCCTTGCAGCGAAGGCAAAAGATCGTGACGAGGATATTGATCGACGTCGCCACGCTGCCGACGCCGCCGAGGAGAAGCGAAATCGTCCAGTAGTCTGTGCTGTGCCCTCGCGAGAATGCCTTCGCCGTCAGCGGCGAATACGCAAACCACCCCACATCCGGCGCCGATCCCGCACCGTAGATCCCGGGAGCTCCGAGGTAGCTGAAGTAAAGGAGAAGACCGCTAAAGAAAAAGATCCAGAACCCAAAGGCATTCAGTCGCGGGAACGCCATGTCCCTCGCACCGATCATCAGCGGCACCAGGTAGTTCGCAAACCCAAAGATGATCGGCATCCCCACAAGGAAAACCATGGTCGTCCCGTGCATCGTGAAGATCTGGTTGAACGTGTCGGGAGCGAGAAACTTATTCTCGGGAATCGCCAACTGGATCCGCATCAACGCAGCCAGCGATCCGGCCAGCACGAAAAAGAGCAGGCCGGATCCAATATACATCAGACCCAGCTTCTTGTGGTCGACCGTGAAGATCAGATTCTGAACGATGGACGTCAGCGAGCCGGGTTCCTGCCCGACTTTCTCCGGCGGTGGCATCCGGAAGTTCTCATCAATCGTGATTTCTTGGGACATGCGCGGTTTCCTTTTTCTATTTCAACGTTTCGAGATACGCGACAATGGAATCCAATTGCGGTTTCGTAAGCTTCATATCGGGCATGTTGCAGCCGGGCTTCATGGCCTGCGGATCGACAAGCCAGGCGCGGAGCGTTTCCGAGTTGAGCGGAGCGACTCCAGCCCCAATCGTTTGCCGCACCATGAGCTTGCTCAGATCCGGCCCGAAGACCCCGTCCGCCACCGTGCCATCAACCGAGTGGCAGTTGATGCAGGAAATCGCGTCGAAATCCGCTTTTCCCTGAAGCGCGAGAGCCGATGCTGGCGCTGCGGGTTTTTGTTTTTGGCTCGCCACCCACCGGTCAAACTCCTCGGGCTCCTGAACAATCACCCTCAGAAGCATGTTCGCATGTTGTGTGCCGCAATACTCGGCGCAATTTCCAAAAAATGTTCCCGTCTGAAATGGCTCAATCCAGGTGCGGTTGGCTCGGTTCGGGATCAGGTCGGTCTTACCCGCAAGCTGAGGAACCCAGAAACTGTGAATTACGTCCGCGGACTCGAGGGTGATCGCCGTCGGACGCCGCTTACCGTCACGTTTGCTCACCGGAACGTGGATCTCGTTGGCCGTTACGATCCCGAGATCAGGGTAATGAATTTCCCACCACCACTGGTGACCGACAAGACGAACCTTCACGGCGTCGTCGGGCATCGGGGCATTCTGGATCTCGACGATCGATCTCGCGGTCACCAACACGAGAACGAAGACGATCAGGCACGGGATCACCGTCCATGCGAGCTCGATGTTATTGCTCCCGTAAATCTGCGGCGGTTCATGGATGTCGTCATCAGGACCCTTGCGACGAAATTTCCAAACGACGTAAGCGAGCAGAAAAAAGACAACCAGAAAGATCCCCAGACTCGTCAGCAGCACGAGAACCGTCGGCTCAAGGATCATTTCCGACGGACGCGAGAGAGGAGCAAAGATATCGGCGATCCGACGCATTTCGCCACCGTCCTGCCCGAAGGCCGACCGATCGGTCAGGACGAGAAGACAGGAACAAAGAAGTCCCAGCCACCGCGCATCGAAAATATTCTGACGCCTCAATGCCATCTCCCTCCCGGTTACACGTCCCGCGCCAAAATGAGAAGATTTATCGTGATCGCGGCAGTCAGAAAATTTCGCCGTCTCTCGTGACCAGCGATCTAGAAAACGAACGGTCATGGCACAAAATCTGCTTACGTTTTTTCAAAAAACCGCTTTCGATTCGGGCGAATTGTGCTTTTGTGTCGCCTTCCCAAAAATGGAGATCTCGCAACCATCCCTTTATATTCCGCGCCGACGACTGCTCGGTCTGATCTTTTGCACCGGCACCGGCCTGCTTCTCGGCGCGGGAAAATCCGACGCCATGTGGAGCGTCGCCGACGTCCTTCGCAGCATTTCCAACTCCGACGAACCGCCGGTCAACACCCAGATCCCCCCAGCCCTCCGAGGCGTTCTCGGAGCCAACGCGGCGGCCTACTCGAAATTTCTGGCCCGACTGAACCTGAAAAAAATGTCGGTCCGGCAGATCATTGATTCCCACGCCAAGGCTCGGGGAAATGTGCACAACACGCTGCCGCCACGCCAACTCTGGGGGAACATTCGCAATACCCTCCTCGCTCTCGACAAAGTTGCCATCCGCCTCGGCGAGCCCGTCGGCGAAGTCCTGTCCGTCTATCGCTCACCGGCCTACAACGCCCTCTGCCCGGGCGCCCGCAGTCATTCTTACCATCTGCGGAATAACGCCATCGACGTCCGATTCAATTCCTCGCCAAAAAAAGTCGCCGCCGCCGCACGCGACCTCCGCAAACAAGGAAAATTCCAAGGCGGCGTGGGTCGGTATCCGGGCTTTACCCACATCGACACCCGCGGCACAAACGTCGACTGGTAGTCTCCCCGACGGTAAAATAAACTGGGTTGGTATCCAGTCCCCCAGGTTTCACCTCGCCAACGCCTCACCCGCGATCAAGTCATCCAATGACTGGCGGGAGCGGATCTCGTGGATCTTATCTCCGTCGATCAGAACCTCGGCGAGAAGCGGGCGCGAATTGTAATTCGACGACATGACAAACCCGTAGGCTCCGGCACTCATCAGGGCGATGCGTGCCCCAGGGACCAGCGGCGGGAGGGCGCGATCCTGCGCAAAAAAGTCCCCGCTCTCGCAGACGGGGCCGACGATATCCATCGGCGACTTCTCCTCGGAGGTCTCCCGCAATGGAACAATCTCGTGCCAGCCCTCGTAAAGCGCTGGGCGGATCAAGTCATTCATGGCGGCATCCACAATCGTGAATGTCTTGGCTGGAGTCTGCTTCACGTATTGGACGGTGGAGAGCAGGACTCCGGCATTCCCAACCAGGAAACGTCCGGGCTCGAAAAGAATTCTTAGCCCGAGGGGCGCGAGAATCGACACGATCGCCTCCGCGTATTTCTCCGGCGTAATCCGGTCCGGATGGTCGCTCCACCACGCTGCCGAACCACTCGCCAGTGCCTCGTCGTAAACAATACCGATCCCGCCACCGATGCTAAAAAATTCGATCTGGTGGCGATTCTTGAGTTCCACAACCAGATCGGTCAATTTGGTCGCGGCCTCCGCGAACGGCGCGGCGTCGAGGATTTGAGAGCCAATATGGGTTTGGACACCACGAATCTGAATGTTTGGCAGCGCGGCGGCGACGGCATACACGTCGAGCGCACGGTCGAGACCGATTCCAAATTTGTTCTGACTCTTCCCTGTGGAAATATACTTATGCGTCTTGGCATCGACATCCGGGTTGACCCGAATGGCAATCGGCGCCTTCAATCCGAGCGATCCGGCAACTTCATTGATCCGCTCCAACTCCCCTTCGCTCTCGACGTTGAAGCAATAGACGCCCTCACGAAGCGCATACTCGAGTTCCTCCCGCGTCTTCCCCACCCCGGCAAACGTGCAGCGATCTGCCCGGCCGCCGGATTTCAACACTCGAAAGAGCTCTCCGCCCGACACAATGTCGAATCCCGCGCCCTCGCGGCCGAGCAGGTCGAGGATCGCAAGGTTCGAGTTCGCCTTTAGAGCAAAACAGATCAAATGATTAAGCGGTGCCAGCGCCCGATCGAGACGTTGAAAATTCTCCCGAATCGTTCGTGCCGAATAAACATAAGTGGGTGTGCCAAATCGCTCCGCCACGTTTTCCAGATTGACCCCCTCGCAATGAAGCGATTGCTCTCGGTAAGAAAAATAATGCACGGCAGGGAAAATGCTTCGGGCCGCCCGGAGTGTCAACCGCGCATCATCCTGCCTTCCCCTTGCGCATTTCTATTTTCAAAATCCATTCGAATGTCTTTAACGAATCCCGACCCGCGCTTCTTCATGTCCACCTCAACCTCTCAAGGAGAGAACTCCGCCCATCAGGCTTGGGTGCTGGCCGTGGTCGCGGGATTTTCGGATACCGTGGGATTTCTCACCTGGGGAGCTTTTGCCGGGCTGATGAGTGGCAACTCCGTCCTGCTCGGAATCGCGCTCGCAGCGGGGCAAATGGGTGATGCGCTTCACAGGTTTGGAATCATCGCGGCGTTCCTTTCGGGCATCGCCGTAGCCACGATCCTGACGAGAAAAGCCATCCCTCTCCCCGGCCTCGTCGCCATCGAGGCCACGATTCTCCTCCTCGCCGGCGTCCTCCCCGTCGAGGTCTCCGCCCCGATGCTCGGCCTTGCCATGGGCATTCAAAATGCGATGGCCACGCAATTCGGCGGATTGACCCTGAATACCGTTTTTATCACCGGTGATCTGCAAAAACTCATCCAGACCGTTGCTGGTCGGATCGGACGGAGTCCCAAGACCAAAACCCCCTCCGACCATGCGGGAACGATCATAGGGCTCTGGCTCTTTTATCTCTTGGGAGCGGCGCTCGGTGCAGTCGCGCACGCGCACTTTGCCCACCCGCTCTTGTTCGCTCCCCTGATGCTCCTGATCGTCCTCGTGCGGCTCCCAAAGTTTACCGCCCGATGATCACTTCCGGTTCCACAGCTTCCGGAGCCACAGCTTCCGGAGCCACCGCCTCGGCTTTGGGCACCTGTTGCCGGACAGCCAGCACCAAGTTGGACTCACCGAGCTGCCACTTGTAGCCGATTCCAAACGGAAGCGGAGACGTCGCGTTCCGAAACGCCTCATCCATATCGCTCTGCCAATACTTTTTGAAGATATCGAGCGTCCCGGCATAACGCCCAAAAAACCAAAGCCGCCAGTCCTCGTTTCGAAGATACTTCAGCGGAATTCCTGAGTCGTCCTGAAGAATCGATTGGGAGTGTCCGAGCAAGAATCCCCGGATCTTGGAAAAATACGGCTCGTGCATGAGATACGATGCCGCCTTGAGATAAACGTTTCCGTTTCCAAATCCAGCAGCCCACTTCGTTACAGCGCCTTGTGACCCGATGGCCCCATCCGAGACATCGGCCTGGACATAGTAAATGTGCCGCGGTGCGGACAGGGAGTTCGGACGAAACGTGATCTTCACCCCGGGGAGCATTCCCGATGTGCCCCGATACGCGGCGCCGAAATCCGTCGTCGCCCCGCTCGACTCGACGCCTAAGAACGAGACATCGAGGACTTCCCCACCGCTCATCGCAATAAACGCCATCATGATCGGAAGCACCCCGCGAATGTCGGTGAGTTCCAACTCGGCTTTCATATCCTTGGTAATGAAATGTCCATACGACAGGATGACCTCGGTCGACTTCCGGAGATTTGCCAGCCCCGCTTCCAAGCGCGGGCCATCGAGCGCCTCGGGAGTCGGCAGACTGCCGACGGGCTCCAAGCCACCGAGAAGGTAATCCGTGGCGTCAGGATAAAGCGCTCTCACCGCCAGCGCATCGGGGCCTCCGAAGAAGTAAAAAACCGGCAATCCGACGGAAATCCGAGGCCCCAGCTCGACCTCGGCCCAACGCCGCATCGGCACAAAAAAATTCTCCCCATAACGCAGCCAGTAGCGCTCGAACGCCTTCGAGTGCTCGCGATACTTGCCGGACTTCTGCAACTTCGCCAACGGGGACGACTCGGCCACCGGGATTCCAGCCAAGAACTTTGCGAGTTGATCCACAGGCGAACCGTCGACCGCGACCGGCACAGCACGCCGCACATCCTGGGCTTGAACGGCCGTGACGAATGCCAGAACGAGGACAAGATTTTTCATCACTGAGTCGGCACCTTCTTCACAAAAAAGTAGAGAAGCAATCCGCAAACCAGCGTAAGGGAACCCAAGAGGGCTTCGATCGGACGGGATACCACCGCATATCCGAGAGTGAACAGACTGCTTGCCAGAAAGACCAAAGGCACCACGGGATACCATGGACAACGAAACGGACGGGCCAACCCTGGCTCTCTCCGGCGGAGAACGACCAGACCGATAACCGTGAGCGTGGAGCAGGAGATCAAGGCAAACTGAGCGGAAACGAGCACACTCTCGAAGGTTGCAGTGAGGAGCAAAACCAGAACGACTCCTGTTTGAAAAACGAGGGCGCGAACGGGAATCCCGCCCGGACTCCGCCCGGCCAGCCATCGGAGCGCGGGAAAGTCCTCACCTGCAGTCTGTGCCACACGCGGGCCAGCCCACGTCAAGGCACTCAACGACGAGATTAGACCAATCGCAATGATCGCGGACATCAGGTGTCCGCCACCAGCCCCGAAGAGGTGCCGCGCGGCCACCTCACCGACCTCGACTTTTCCGGCATACTCACCCATCGGCGCACTCGCAAGAAACATGGCGTTCAGCAGGACATAAAGCACGGTCACCACCAGGGTCCCCAGCACCAGCGCACGAGGCAGTGTGCGGGCGGGATCTTTAACCTCGCCGACGATATATACTGCCGCGTTCCAACCCGAATACGCATACGAGACAAACATCAGCGACACGGCAAATGCCCCGCTGGAGATCAGCAGGATGTCGCCCTTCTCTGGAAGAAAATCCGCCCCACGTCCGAGCAGGAATCCAGCAACCAAGAATACGAGGATCAAAGTCACCTTGAAGCTTGTCGCTATGATCTGAAATCCCCCGCTCACCCTCAACGCGAACGAGTGGACCAGCGTCAAGGCCAGCACGATCCCGACCGATGCCGCCTGCGAGGGAATCCCCGGAGCGGCTGCAGACGCATACTTCCCGAAGGCAATCGCGCCGAGCGCAATCGGAGCCGCAAACCCCACGAAAACCGAAACGAATCCGGCCATCACCCCGAGCGAAGGATGGAAGATCCTACCAAGAAAATGATACTCCCCGCCGGATCGCGGCAAAGCTGCCGCTAATTCGGCATAACTCAAGGCCCCGCAAAGAGCAATAAGCCCGCCGACTGCCCACAGCACGATGATCACGAATGGCGATGGCAAAGGCCCGACCTGAAACCCCAAGCTCGTGAAAACCCCGGTCCCAACCATGCACGCCACGACCATCGCCACGCACACCACCAACCCGACCCGCGGAGACTCTGGTTCTTTCATTCCGGCCAGATCGCTGCGAGCAACGCGGCTAAACGAAACCCGGCTTGAGAAAGCATGGCCTCCACAATCTCGCAGGATCGTTCGGCGTATTCCGACGGCAAAGTGACCATCCACTCGAAGTGCTCTTCGTGGCGATCATTCGCGGGAACAGAAAAGCGCGGGCCCAACTTCAGACCATGGTAGCAACATTTTGCGGCAGAAAGCGAATCCGTTGCCCACTTTTCCGGCCATGTCACGACCGGCCCGACGGGCATCCAGTCGGCCTTCGCGGGATGATTGCGGATCAGGTAGGAAACAAAATCTTCCGCGCCAGCTCGGTCGCGGGCGAACTTCACGGTCTGGATATCCCAATACCCATGGAGGTTCCATTGAGCGTTGAGGCGAAGGAAGTTGGCTCCGGCATCCACGAGTCCCTTCGCGCCGGTCTCGGGATTCACAAATTCATCCTTCTCATCGATGTAGCCACAACCCACGTGAAGCGGTTGGTGGAGGTCGCCGATCAGGTGAGCCAGAAGCATCAGGGCGACCCGCTTCGAAATCCTCAGGGGGTTCGCTGGCTGGGGATCGGGGCTTTGCAGAACTTCGATACATGTGCGCAAAGTGTGAACGATATCTTTGTCATTCGTTCCGATGAGTCCCGCACGGTAGGCCTTTTCCTGAAACGGGACGTCACAATAGTGGAATTGTTGGTGATCGGGGTTGTTCGCAACAAACTCCTTCATCTCGATCGTAAGATACTTTTCCGGGAGCTTGGCGCGGTCAGCCCACGTTGAAGCCCGGGCCAGGTCTTCCCGCGGACCGAGAAGGGACTGGACCTCCCGACCCGCACGGGTGCCAACAAGGTATTGCCCGGCAATCGATCCGACCGCCTGATGGCCGGCATTGCCGTAGCCGAACATCGTCCCCATACCGACCAAGCCGATCACGATGCCTACACAGATCGCTTTCACTAAGAAAAATCCGCTCAGGTCGCCGGGATCGGAACTTGTCGCGGCATCGCAGTCCGCTCCGGTTGCAGGAAGAGCGTTTGACGTTCCGCCCGCAGCCAGATCCGAATGCCTTTCCAAACCATTTTCAGAACTTTCGGAGTCGGCTCGAACCCGCTCACCATCATGCGATGATCCAAATTGGACGCGCCATACACGCCACATTCCCGACGCTTGATCGCGATAGCCTTGAGCCTCCGATTCGCAAAAGCCATGAACCGGCTCACGGCACCATCCACGGGACCGTCAAACGGGAAGCGTTCGAATCCCCCCCGCGGGCAGATCATCAACTCACGGACCGGACCGAAGAAAAACCATCCCAGATCCATCAGGAAGGCCGCCTGCATCAGCTGCGCGTCGCCGAGGTAGAAATATTTGTCGCGGTAAAGGGCCTCGAACCACCCGCGATAAGACCTCGCGAACCGCGTGTTGATGTCGCGGAGATCAACCGTCTCTCCTTGGCTCTCCGCCGCGATCCGACGCACGGCAGAATTCACCGTCCATGAGCAATAATCCAATCCCGCACTGTAAAGCGGATCAAGAAAGCCTGCGGCATCGCCCACGATCTGCCATCCGGGACCGGCAATCTCCTTCGAGAAATACGGGAGAGCCGAGTAGGCTTTGACGTCCCCATCGACCGGTTCGGCATTCTCAAACAGCTCGCGACCGATGGGATGGGCCATCAAATGGGAACGAAGCCGGTCCACCAAGCGGTCGCCCGCTGGGGGCGTAAACAGCCGCTCATCATAAACGAGCCCCACGCTGGTATCGCCACCTTTCAAAGGAATAATCCAGCACCACCAACCGTATCCTGTCAGATGGTTCGTTCCAGCCGTCCGGCTCGCCTGGCACGCCCGGGCATATTCGGGATCGCGGGACCTCAACTCATGACCATCAAGATCCTTCACATTTCGAAACCTCGCCCAGATCGAATTCGTGGGATGTTCCTTCAGCGGACAATGGACCCCGAATTTTCTGGCCAGCATCGCCGCTCGTCCGCTCGCATCCACGACCCAGCGAGCCGTGAGCGTCCGGCGCTCGCCACCGTGATCAATCACCACCGACTCCCCCTCCTCGACCGACACGACCTTGGCGGGACGGAAAATCTCAGCGCCGGCTTCCCCAGCCTGCTCGAGAACATGTTGATCAAGAACCTCCCGATCGACTTGGTAGGATGGCATTCGCACCTGGTAAAGCGACCCGAGTTCTCCGCACCGGGCGAAGTCGTCGTTATCCCCCGACGTAAACCAAAATCTCAAACCCTGTTTCGCGATGTGGTGATTGTTCAAGTGCGACGTAAGCGCCAGACGCTTCGTCAAAAAACTCCCGCTGATCTCGGTCGTGGCCTCACCGACCTTCCGATCAAAAGCCACCGTCCTCTCAACAATCGCCACGCGCAGACCGGGACACTCCCTCCGGAGAAGCAACGCCGTCGCCGCTCCGGAAAATGCCCCTCCGACCACGACAACGTCAAATGACTCGCTCATTGCTCGCATTGGTATCGCATATTCTCGCGCCATGCAAACGCGATGGTTCAACCTACCGGCCTGCACGAGGCGGGATTGGACTGCAAAATGTTGAAAAATTGACCGGCATCATCAATTCGCGACAAACAGGTTGCCAACGGCCGATGACTAGGCTTTTCCTCAATGCAGAAGTATGTTCCCCGCATCCTTCCGCTCCATCTGCGTGGCACTTTCGACACTTTGCCTCGCCACACCAAGTGTCCGGCTTTCGGCGCAAACCGTTCCGTTCATCGAACTGTCAGCAGGGCCGTTTTCCCCGGGCGGGTTCAATAACATCGGCTCGGCAACAGCGAGCACATTCTTCAACACCCGCGGCGGCGTGCTCACGATCGAGGTCGATCCCTCGACGCCGCAGGTGCTCGACTACATGAACTCGTATGCGGCATCCAGCAATTCCCAGTTTCGAATCGATTTCAGTTTTCTAAATGTGGACCGGGGAATCCCCACTTCCTTCTTCGGCAAGCAATATGTCTGCCTCTTCGGTGGACCGCAGGCGCAATTTCAGAGCGGGAGTTTTTCTTATGATATCTCCGTCAGCGGGGCTCCGAACATCACCGCCAACGATGTGTTCCTGATCGTTACCCCGGAATACAGCACGGCTTTCGTGTTCTCGCTGAACACGCAGTCGAACATTCTCAACGACCGCTTCTATCCGAACGGAGTCCCCGTGCCGGCAGCCACGCCGAGTCCAAACGCCAGCGTGCCCAAGGATCCTGCCACCGGGAAGACCTACACCTCGAACCTCAACCCCGGCAAGCCGCTCAACACAAACGTGTATCGGGCGTCCGGATTGTCCGACCACATCGCCACCAATGATCTGACCAGCAACAACGATTTCAACAACGTGCTGTCCATCGTGGCCCTGTTGCCGACCGCCGCACAGACGGAAAGTTCGTTCCACCAGGTGATCGCAGAACCCTATGCCTCGATGCTCAGCGTCGCACTCGAGTCGATGGACCGTTTTCGCCAGGCCGCGCTGGCCGGAGCCGGGACAGGAAAGCTGCCTCGTCAGAGGATCGTGAAAACTCCGCCGACGGATGCGAAACAGTCCGTCATCGAGGAGTTCGAGATCACGCCTTGGAGCGTCTTCACCGACATCAGCAACACACAGGCCGACTTGGACGGAACGAACAGCGGGCTCAGCGATTTCAACTATTCGATCCTGCAAAGCATTCTGGGAGTCGAATACGCGCTCACGCCATCGGTCACCGTTGGGGGAATATTCGGATACGGCCGCAGCACGCTTTAAAACTTCGAGTTTGCCGATGTGGATCTGACCTCCAACAACTTCAGCGCGGCCATTTTCGGGACCTGGCGCCCGGGGAAGTTCTCATTCACCGGGCTCCTCGGTTACACGTGCTTCAGCTACGAATCCACCCGCCAGATAGAATTCGGGACCCCGCAGGCCGGCTATGTGGACCGCACGGCCAATGCCGAATGGGTCGCGCACGGCCTTACCGGTGCGGTGGAAGCCACCTACACATGGTCGGTCGGCCCGGTGAATTTGATTCCCGAAGCGATGCTCGCCACCGCCTGGCAGTTCCAGCCGGCCATCACCGAGTCGGGCGCGAACTCGCTCGACCTCGCCATCGATCCCTCGACGGTTGGATCGCTCATCGGCGGCCTGGGGATTGCGATTGAAGTTCCGATCAAAGTCACGAGGTCGATTGTCCTAACCCCAAAAATCCGCGCGGCTTGGGAGCACGATTTCCTCGGCGATGATGATCAGGATCATGAGGTGAACGCATCATTCGCAAATGTCCCCGAACCCGGCAGTCTCACCGTCCTGGGGCAAAACCGCGGCAGCGACGAACTAAGCCTCAGTGGAGCCATTGAAATTGCCGTGAATGATCGATGGGCATTCTACGGCGGCTTTGAGTGGGCAGACTGGACCAACGGCACTGAAATCACCTACGGCGGTGGACTCCGTTGCTCTTGGTAATGGCGTTTGA
>JBMOHW010000065.1:0-13591 GCA_049317665.1 Terrimicrobiaceae bacterium
TTCCTCATCCGCCGTGGGTCTTTCGCTGCCGCCAAACATCAGGGCGATGCTCGGGCCGTAAATGTCGCAGTCGCAGAGCCCGACTCGCGAACCCGTCTGAGCAAGGGCCAGAGCGAGGTTGGCGGCAACGGTCGACTTGCCCACCCCGCCTTTTCCACTAGCCACTGCGATCACGTGTCGGACCCCGGCGATCCTTGCCGGGCCGATATCGCCTGTCGGAGCTGCGGGAGCTTGGATGTCGACTTTCACGTTGACCGAAGCAACGCCCTTCAAAGCCCCGACGGCCTTGCCCGCGTCGTCGCGGATCTGCGCGGCGGTTTTCGTTTCGTTTGTCGCCAGGACAATCTGGATCTCGACCCGGGATCCGTCGATTTGCACGTCGCGCACGAGTCCGAAGGAAACAATGTCACGGGAAAATCCCGGATACTTCACGGTGCCAAGGGCCTGGCGGATGGAGTCCTGAGTGAGTTCTGGCATGAGTTCACTTACGCCGGGCAGGCCTCTGCGGACAAGCTCCGCCTCGCATTTTCCGTCAAAACGTTTTTCGCAGGTGGCTCGGGAGGATGCCGAGTTGCTCGCGATATTTTGCAACCGTTCGACGCGCCACGGCGAGACCCTGGTCGGCGAGGAGGCGCACGATATCCTGGTCGCTCAGCGGGTGCCGGGGGTTCTCGTCCTTCACGAGATTGATGATCGCCTGGCGGACGCTTTCGTTGCTGACGGTTTCGCCCTCCGTGTTTGTATAGCCATGGGTGAAGAAGTATTTGATCTCGAAAATCCCCTGCGGGGTGGCCATGTATTTTCCACCCGCCGCGCGGCTGACGGTGGTCTCATGGACTCCGACCGCGTCGGCTACCTGTCGCATTGTCATGGGCTTGAGGGCCGACGGACCGGTGACAAAAAACTCCCGTTGCCGGGCAACGATCTCCTTCGCGATATTGAGGATCGTATTTTGCCGTTGCTGGATGCTCTTGATGAAGAAACGCCCGCCCTTGATCTTCTCCCGCAAGTAATCTCGCACTTCCCGCGATGGCGAGGAGGCCATGTCCTTGTAAGAGTCCGCAATTCGGAGCTGAGGGATTTCCTCGCTGTTGAGGCGCGCGGAAAACTCCTCGCCCTCTTGCTCGACGGTCACCTCGGGGGTGATCACCTGATCGGGCTCCGAGGAAAATGCACGACCGGGTCGCGGATCGAGGGCGGCGATTCGCTCGGCGGCAAGTTGGACCTCAGAGACGGGGATCTCGAGGGCTTTGGCAATGTCCAAGAGTTTCTTGCGCCCGAGGGCGTCCAAATGGTGCCGCACGATGCTCGCCTCGATCGAGTCCTCCCGGTTGCTTCTTTTGAGTTGGAGGAGAAGCGATTCTTGAAGATTCCTGGCGGCGACACCCGGCGGGTCAAATTCTTGGACCTTCTCCAGGATGCGATCGACCTCGATCGGCTCGGAGTCGGTCGCCCACGCGATGTCCTCCGATTCCGCCCGCAGATACCCTTGCTCGTCTAGGTTGCCAATAATCTCCGCCGCGATGCGGGATTCCTCTTTCGGCCAGGAGGAAGTCAGAAGCTGCTGGAGCAAATGCTCCTGGAGCGAGACCGGCCGCAGTTGCGAGTCGAAGAAGTGTTCGCGTTTTTCGAGGGCTTCGCGTGACCACGGCTCGGAGACATTCCTTTGGGCAAAATACTCGCTCCATTCGGTTTCCAGCAGGCTTCGATCCTTTTCGCTCGGGGCCTCTGGCCCCTCCTCGTGAGGCATTTCCTCGAGCGCGGGATTTTCGCGGAGCTCCTGCTCCACGAGTTGGCGAAGTTCCGTGAGTGGAGCCTGCAGGACGTGGAGGCTCTGCTGCATCTGCGGCGAAAGCGCCTGCTGCAGCCCAAGCCCCGCAATTTGTTCCATCCCGGCCATGACGAGAAAAGTCAGGCACGATTGCTGCTTGCGCAAGCAATTACCGCGCCAGTTTTTTGGCCCGTCCAAAAATTAATCTTGGGCCGAGATCGCGGGCGGTCTTTACTCTCCGGCGCATGAGCGAGGAGGAAGCGTATATTGTGCTGAACATGGTGCCGAAACTCGGCCCGGTGCGTGTGCGGAATCTGCTGGCGGCTTTTGGTTCGCCTGCCGGGGTTCTGCGGGCTTCGGCACCCGACCTTCAGCGGGTCGATGGGGTCGGACCGGAGGTGGCGTCCTCGATTCGGGACTGGGAGAAGCGTGTTGATTTGGCGGAGGAGCTGCGCCTGGTGGCCGAGTTTGGGGCGCGGGTGGTCACGCTGGGTTCGCCGGATTACCCGCGATTGCTGCGCGATATTCACGATCCGCCGACCGTTCTCTATATATGGGGCACTCTGGAAGAGCGGGACCGGCATTCCATCGGCGTGGTGGGGACTCGGAAGCCAACTCATTACGCGGCCGAATGCGCCAAAAAGATTTCTTATCAACTCGCTTATGCCGGGATCACCGTGGTGAGCGGGCTGGCCCGCGGGGTTGACACGGCGGCACACCAGGGAGCCCTGGCTGCCAAAGGGCGGACGATTGCCGTAATCGGAAGTGGGTTGATGGCGATTTATCCGCCCGAGAACATCCCGCTGGCCGAGCGGATTGCGGGTTCGGGGGCGGTGGTGAGCGAGTTTCCGATGCGCACGACGGCTGACCGGCAGACATTTCCGATGCGCAATCGGATCATTAGCGGCGCGTCATTCGGATTGCTCGTGGTCGAGGCCGGGGGGCGGAGCGGGGCATTGATCAGCGCGAATCAAGCCGCCGACCAAGGGAGAGCCATCTATGCGGTGCCCGGACGCATCGACCAGCCGAATGCGATCGGGTCCAACCGCCTCATCCAGCAAGGGGCAAAGCTGATCACGGGCGCTGGCGACATCCTCGACGACATGGGCTTGCTCTTTGCCGAATCGCCCGAGCTGGCTCCGCAGGGCGGGCCGGACCTCGAGGGTGACGAAGCGATTGTCTTTTCGGCGATGGGGGATGACGAAGGCTTGATGGACGAGATTGTGTCGAGATGTGGGTTGCCAACGCCCGTCGTGTCTTCTACGTTGCTCGCCCTTGAAATGAAAAAGCTGGTCCGCCGGCTCGCTGGCTCCCGTTTTGTAAAAATTCGCTGATCTCCACCATGTCCAAAGTCCTCGTCATTGCCGAAAAGCCCAGCGTCGCCTCCGATTTGGCAAAGGTCCTTGGGAAAGTCCCGAAGAAGGACGATTATTTCGAGAATGACGAATATATTGTGACGTCGGCTGTCGGGCATCTGGTCGAGCTCTGCCTGCCCGGGGAAATGGATAAAAAGCGGGGCAAATGGAGTTTTGCGAATCTGCCGATCGTTCCGGACCACTTTGACCTGAAGCCGATCGAGAAGACTCAGACCCGGTTTAATCTGATCAAGCGGTTGCTCAAGCGGGCGGAGATTTCGGAAGTTATCAATGCCTGCGACGCCGGACGCGAGGGAGAGCTGATTTTTTATTACCTGATGAAATTGGCGGGCAACAAAAAGCCGACGCGTCGGCTCTGGCTTCAGAGCATGACGCCCGAAGCGATCCGATCCGGCTTCGAGGGTTTGCGCAGCGAGCGCGAGATGGTCCCACTCTCCGAGGCGGCTGTCTGTCGCAGTGAGAGTGACTGGTTGGTCGGGATCAACGGCACGCGGGCGATGACAGCGTTCAATTCGAAGGGTGGGGGATTTCAGCTCACCCCGGTCGGCCGTGTGCAAACGCCCACGCTGGCGATCCTGGCCGAGCGCGAGGAAAAGATCCGGGCGTTCAAGCCTCGGTCGTATTTTGAGGTATTCGGGGATTTTGGCGTGGCGTCGGGATCTTACCGGGGGCGGTGGTTTGACGAGGCCTTCAAGAAGGGAACTGAAGAAGACGCCCGCGCCGAGCGGATTTGGGACCGGGCGGTCGCCGATGCGATTGTTGCGAAATGCACAGGGAAGTCGGGAACGGTCACGGAAGAAAAGAAGCCCACGACCCAGATCGCACCCCAGCTCTACGACCTCACGACGCTCCAGCGTGAGGCCAACTCCAGGTTCGGGCTCAGCGCGAAGCGCACACTCCAGATCGCCCAGGCTCTCTACGAACGACAAAAGGTCCTCACTTATCCGCGAACGGATTCCCGGTATTTGCCGGAGGACAATGTGGGCAATGCGAAAGCCGCACTGACAAAACTCGATGCCCCCGACCTGCTCGCGCACGGACGCACGGCGCTGTCGTCGGGCTGGGTGCGTCCGACCAACAAGCGAATCTTCAACAACGCCAAGGTCACCGATCACCACGCCATCATCCCGACCGGCGTCTCGACCCAAAACCTCGATGAGTTCGAGCTTAAGGTCTATGACATGGTGGCCCGGCGATTCGTGGCGGCGTTTTTCCCTCCCGCGCAATTTGAGGTCACGACCCGGATCACGAGAATCGAGCAGGAGGCGTTCAAGACCGATGGAAAAATCATCACCGATCCGGGTTGGATGGCGGTTTACGGAAAAGCGGCCGTTGGTGCCGATGAGGAATCTGTTTGTCCGATCCATCTCGGCGAGACCGCGAAGGCGGAAGCCATCGAGATCAAGGAAAACGAAACCAAGCCGCCACCCCGTTACACCGAGGCCACGCTCCTGTCGGCGATGGAGGGCGCGGGCAAGCTGGTCGATGACGAGGAACTCCGCGAGGCGATGTCTCAGCGCGGACTCGGCACGCCGGCGACTCGCGCGCAAATCATCGAGGGCCTGATCCTGGACGGATATCTGATCCGGCAGGCTCGCGACATCATTGTAACCTCGAAAGGGCTTTCGTTGATTACCCTTCTCCGGGGATTGGGGGTGTCAGCTTTAACATCCCCCGAGATGACGGGTGAGTGGGAGCATAAGCTCAAGCGCATGGAACGGGGCGAAATGCCGCGTCCTGAATTTATGGAAGAAATCCGAGCGTTCACCAACGACATCGTCGAAAAGGCGAAAAATTTCACGGGCGACACGGTCGAGGGAAATTTCGAACCGATCTCAGTGAAGTGCCCGAAGTGTGGTCACGTGGGATTCACCGAATCGTTCAAGGCTTTCGAGTGCGGAGAGAAATGCGGGGCGATCATCTGGAAAAACATGGCCGGCCGCCAGTTCGAGCGCGAGGAAGTCCAAACGCTGATCGAGTCCGGGAAAGTCGGCCCACTCGAGGGATTCCGTAGCAAGCTCGGGCGCCCGTTCTCGGCCCTCGTGAAGCTCGATGCGGAAGGTAAACAATCTTTTGATTTCGGCGACTCCGACTCCGGGGTAACCATTGATTTTTCGGCCTTGCCATCGATCGGCGTGTGCCCGGCCTGCAAGACCGGAACGATCCACGACACCGGCGCGGCCTGGCAGTGCAGCAACACGCCCGCTTGCAAATTTCGGATGGGCAAGTCGCTTTGCCAAAAGGAAATTCCGCGCGAGCAGATCGTCAAACTCATCGAGACGGGCAAGACGGATCTCATTCCCCGATTCATTTCGAAAAAGGGACGTCCGTTCTCGGCGTTTCTAAAAATCGATGGGGCAAAAGTCGCTTTTGAGTTCGAGGAGAGGAAGCCCGCAGCGGGTAAGAAACCCTCCAAACCCCGTGCTGCAACGCCGAAAGCGGCGTGAATTCTCCCGCCCAAGTCCTGATCCTGCTCGTCCTCGCCGCCGTGGCCGGGATCTACATCCGCCGGGCACTGGAGTCCTCGCTGGCCGATCCCAGCCGGTTTCCTGCGACGGCGTGGGGTTGGCCGGAAGCGGTTTTTTCCGGAGGACTTGCCGGATTTTTCCTCTGGATGGCTGCGGCCTCCGTCGGACGCGAGCCCGTCAAGGTCGATCTCGAAACGGTGCTCACGAGCCTCGCGCTCTACGGCGCGATCTGTATTTTGCTCCTCGGGTTTCTGCTGACGCGGGGGATCAATCCGATCGACGCCTTCGGCTTGCGGTGGCGGGCGTGGAAGTCGGAGTGGATCTGCATCCCGGTGTCGCTGATCCTGGCATTTCCCTTCATCTACCTCGCGCAGGGGATCGCCTACCAGATCTCCGGCCCGCAGACCAACCCGCAGCCTATCGTGACGTTTCTCTTGGAGAATCCCGGCTGGCGGGACCGGCTCGCGGTCGCTCTGGTGGCGATCATCGCCGCTCCGGTCACCGAGGAATTGATCTTCCGGGGCTGTCTCTACGGGGTCTGCAGAAGATTTGCCGGACGTTGGGCGGGGATGTTTTTTTCCTCGGTCGTCTTCGCGTTGATCCACGGTCACCTTCCTTCGTTACCCGGGCTCTTGATCTTGGCCATCGCGCTGACTCTGGTCTATGAACGCACGGGTTCGCTCTGGGCGGCGATTGGCTTGCATGCACTCTTCAATGGGCTAACGGTTCTGGCGGCAATCCTCTGGCCCGAGTTGGCTCCATGAAGATCAACTCCGAAGACGCACTTCTAGCGCGTTTGGTCTCCGGTCTGCCGGTGGGCGAGGGACTGGTCGTCGGGCCGGGCGATGATTGTGCGGTCGTGAGTGTCCCCGGAGGAAAAAATCTACTCCTGCTTAAGACTGACTGCGTCGTCGAGGACGTACATTTTCTTCGCAGCCACGATCCCGCCCGGGTCGGATGGAAAGCCCTTTGCCGCCCGCTGAGCGACATCGCGGCCATGGGAGGCACACCGGGACAGGCGCTGGTGACGATTTTTTCACCTCCCGACATTCCGCCGCGATACTGGGAAAAGTTCTACAATGGCCTCTCGAGAGCGGCCCGGAGGTTTCGCGTCGGGATCGCTGGGGGCGAGATCTCGCGCCAGCCCATGGGAATCTCGGTGTCCATCGCCCTGACGGGATCGGTCCCCCGACGTCTGGTCGTTCGAAGATCCGGGGGCCAGCCGGGCGACGTTCTCTTTGTCACCGGGAAACTCGGTGGCTCGATGGCCGGTCACCATCTGGATTTTTTCCCACGCCTGCCGGAAGGTCGCTGGCTGGCGACACACATCCGTCCGCACGCGATGATGGATCTGAGTGACGGGCTGGGAAGTGATCTTCCGCGCCTCGCGAGAGCGAGTGGATGCGGGTTTGTCGTGGATTTCGAGGCCTTACCAAGAAACCGTGGAGCCGACATCTCGGCAGCCATCACCGACGGGGAGGACTACGAACTTCTCTTTGCCGTCCCAGAGCGTGCGGCGAGGAAACTTCAGAACCTCTGGAAACAAGAGTTCCCCAAAGTCGCGCTCTCGCGGATCGGCGAGCTCACAGCCGAGCCCGTCTGCCCTCCGGATTGGCCCGGTGGATGGGATCATTTTTCCGTTGTCAGAACGGCCCGAGACGGCGAGCCTCCGGACGTTGGTCGGCCAGCCAGCCGCCAGCGTAGATCATGATTCGGATCAATTACCATCCGCCAGGAACTCCGCCCGCGACGCTCCTCCCGAGGAAGGGGGCTTCGGACTCGTCAATCAGCCTCATTCAATACGACTCCGAGTCGATTCTCGAGGCAGATTTTGATTCGTTCGAGGAACTGGCCGCGAAGTTCGATCCGAAAAAAGTCAACTGGATCAATATTGACGGCCTGGCGAATGTTGAACTTTTGCGTAAGCTCGCCGGAAAGTTTGCGATCCATCCGCTGGCCCTCGAAGATGTCCTCAACACGTCCCAGCGGCCGAAGGTCGAGCACTTCGACAGCCACTTTTTCATCGTCAGCGAGATGATCTATTTTAATGAGGCGAGCGATCTCTCTTTCGAGCAACTCAGCATGTTTCTTGGGGACTCGTTTTTGATCACCCTTCAAGAGGAATGCGGACACGATGTCTTTGAAAATGTCCGGGCTCGTCTTCGTTCCGGCCGGGGATACTCGCGGACGATGAAGGCGGACTACCTCGCGTATGCGTTGCTCGACGCAATGGTGGATCATTTTTTTCCCGTTCTGGAATCGGTCGGGGATTCGATCGAGGAGATCGAGGAGGAACTGCTCGACAAGCCGGCGCGATCCTCGCTCCGCAAGCTCTACGAGGCCAAACGCCTCCTGCTCCAACTCCGCCGGGCCGCCTGGCCGCAACGCGAGATCTTCAACACCCTCATCCGCGACGATACGGGAATCGTCGGACGCGAGACCCAGGTCTTTCTCCGCGACTGTTACGATCATACGACCCAGATTATCGACATGATCGAAAGCTACCGCGACCTGACGGCGGGGTTGATGGATCTTTACCTTTCCAGCCTGAGTTTCCGCACGAATGAGATCATGCGGGTCCTGACGATTGTTTCGGTCATCTTTATTCCGCTGACATTCCTTGCCGGAGTCTACGGCATGAACTTCGACACCGAGATGAAGTGGAACATGCCCGAGCTCCACTGGCCTTTCGGCTACGCCTACTTCTGGGCTGTTTGCGTCTGTATCGTGCTCGGAATGCTCATCTTCTTTAAGAGGAAAAAATGGCTCTGAAGTCGGTTCTCATTCTCACGGCGAGCTTTGGGGAGGGACATAATGCCGCCGCCAGGAATCTGGCCGGAGCTTTGCGTTTGCGCAATCCGGAGGCCAGAGTCGAGGTGCGCGACGTGTTCCATGAGTCCTACGGATGGATCAATCTCTTCGTCCGCGATGCCTACCTCGCAGCGATCAATCACACGCCGGCACTCTGGAGGTTTGTTTTTGGCCTTCTCGACCGACCGTCCGTTCTCGGTGGGGGGATCGGGATTTTTGGACGCGCGGCGCGGCATCTGGACTCGCTCATTCGGGATCTTTCACCCGATGTCATCGTTTCGACCTATCCGGGCTACGGGCATCTTCTGGAGCACCTCCGGCGAATCGGAAAAATCCACTCGGCCAAAATTGCCACGGTCGTCACCGATTCGCTCTCGATCAACTCGGCGTGGTATCGACCCTACACGGACTGCCTTCTCGTCGCTAACCAGGCGACAGCCGACGTGATCGCGCGGGCTGGGTTCCCTGTGGAGAAAATCCGCGTCACGGGATTTCCTGTCCCGCCGCTGTTCGATGAGCCCTCGGATCGTGCGGAGTCCCCACCCTGGCAGGTCCTCTACATGGTGAATTCCTCCCACCACCTCGCGCCGGAGATCGTGCGGGCGATTCTCACCGTTCCCGAGATCTCCCTCACCGTCACCGCGGGCCACGACGAAAAGCTCGCAGGCCAGGTGCGCGATCTCGCCACCCGACTACGCATCCCGGTCGCCGTCTACGGATGGACACCGGAGATTCCTGCGCTGATCCGCCGGAGTCATCTCCTCATCAGCAAGGCGGGCGGGGCGACTGTCCAAGAGGCACTCGCCGCACGCACGCCAATGATAATTACTCAAATCGTGCCAGGTCAGGAAGAGGGCAATGCCCGATTGCTGATCGAGGGCGGAACCGGGGAGTTTGCCGGATCAGCCGCGGAGATCTCCGAAGCCGTCAGGCGATCCGTCGGCAATGGCGCTCAAATCCTGCGCCAACGCTGCGCCGCCACAAAGTTGCTCTCTCAGCCAGGTGCTTCAACGCGCGCTGCCGAGTGTATCGAGAATCTGGCGTTATGAAAATCGAAGCCGTCATTTTCGACATCGGGAATGTCCTCCTCCTCTTCGACTACATGCGATCAGCATCGCGCTTGATTGCAAAAAATCAGCCGGAGACCCCGCCGGACCCGGACCGCGTGACGGCTTGGATTCATCAATACGAATGCGGACAGATGAGCCGCGCGGAATTTCTCGCGTCCGTGCGTCCGGAGTTTGCTGATACTGGAGCCGAGTCGGAGTTCCTCTCGATCTGGGAAAACATTTTTGAAGAGAATCTTCCGATGACTGCTCTCGCTCGCGAACTTTCAGCCGAGGTGCCGGTCTTCCTCATTTCAAACATAGGCGACATTCACCTCGAGTTCATCCGACGGCAATTCGATGTCTTTCGCGTGTTTCGGGACGGAGTCTACTCGTTCGAGGCTGGGCTTCTGAAGCCTGACCCGCGTGTTTTTCAACTTGCCCGCACCCGGTTCGGCGTGGACCCGGCAGCAACCATTTACTTCGACGACCTTGCTGCCAACTGCGAGGCGGCAGCCTCGGAGGGTTTCCTTGCCCACCACTACGATCACACAAAGCATCATGAGGCCCGGGATTGGGTCGAATTGAACTTGGGTTAATCTGATTCTTCTAAATCCGAGGTCTTGATGTTTCGTTCGTGCGACATGAAGCTGTCGCACTTGTCTCACATTTTTCGATAAAGGTGACATAACGGCGCGATTTTTGCGCTGTAACCTAGCGGTAATTTTTTTATAAACAATTGTTATAAAACGTAATACGTCATTATTATAAGTCATGGACCGACAAATGCTAATGGTGAGTAGCACTTTATTATTATGGCAAAAATCTTAGGAATCGATCTCGGAACCACAAACTCCTGCATGGCAGTCATGGAGGGCGGTGAGCCCGTTGTTTTGGAAAATTCGGAGGGTGCCCGCACGACGCCATCCGTTGTCGCCTTCGCCAAATCGGGCGAGCGCATCGTCGGCCAAGCGGCCAAGCGCCAAGCGATCACGAACGCGGCGAATACCATTTTTTCTGTTAAGCGATTCATGGGTCGCAAGTTTGATGAGGTTCGCGATGAGGAACACCGTGTGCCATACAAGATCGTCAAGGCGGCGAACGGCGATGCCCACATTCAAGTCGAGGTCGATGGCAAGCCAAAGACGTTTTCGCCGCCTGAGATCTCAGCCATGATCCTCGCGAAGCTCAAGGCCGATGCGGAGGCCAAACTTGGTGAAAAGATCACCGAGGCGGTTATCACCGTGCCAGCCTACTTCAATGACTCGCAGCGCAATGCGACCAAGGATGCCGGCAAGATTGCGGGACTGGACGTCAAGCGCATCATCAATGAGCCGACAGCGGCCTCGTTGGCTTACGGACTCGATAAGAAATCCGATGAGAAAATCGCCGTCTATGATCTCGGCGGCGGCACGTTCGACATCTCCGCTCTGGAGATCGGCGACGGCGTCTTCGAAGTCCGCGCGACAAACGGCGACACTCACCTCGGAGGTGACGACTGGGATAACCGTCTCATGGATTGGATCATCAACGACTTCAAGGCCGAATCCGGTATCGATCTCTCGAAGCAGCCGGATGCTGTGCAGCGCATCAAAGAGGAGGCGGAAAAAGCGAAAATCGCACTCTCCTCAACGCAGGAATACGAAATCAATCTGCCGTTTGTGACAGCCGATGCGAGCGGACCGAAGCATATTCAGAAAAAGCTCACACGCTCGAAGCTGGAACAGCTCACGGACGATCTCTTTGAGCGCACGATCAAGCCGGTTAAAGACTGCTTGAGCGATGCCAAATGGTCGAAGAGCGACGTCAATGAACTCGTTCTGGTTGGTGGCATGACACGCATGCCGAAGGTCGTCGAGACGGCTCGCGAAATGATCGGCAAGGAGCCCCACAAGGGAGTCAACCCTGATGAAGTCGTCGCCATTGGCGCTGGCATCCAGGGTGGTGTGCTCAAAGGAGACGTCAAAGATGTTCTCCTCCTCGATGTGACTCCGCTCACGCTGGCCATCGAGACGGCTGGCGGCATCGCCACGCCGATGATCCCGCGTAACACGACGATCCCGACCAAGAAGTCGAACACGTTCTCGACCTACAGCGACAATCAGCCAGGAGTCGAAATCAAGGTTCTCCAAGGCGAGCGCCCGCTGAGCCGCGACAACAAAAATCTCGGCACGTTCCATCTCGATGGAATCCCGCCCGCACCTCGCGGAGTTCCCCAGATTGAAGTCACCTTCGATATCGATGCCAACGGAATCCTGAACGTCTCCGCAAAAGATCTCGGGACAGGAAAAGAACAAAAAATTTCCATCACCGGATCGAGCGGACTCAACAAGGACGAGGTTGAACGGATGCAGAAAGAGGCCGAGTCTCACGCTGAGGAGGATCGCAAGGCCAAGGAGGGCATCGAGATTCGGAACAACGCTGACAGCTTGGCCTACCAGAGCGAAAAGCAGATCAGGGAACTCGGAGAGAAGCTCGACGCCGGATCGAAGAAGGCCGTCGAAGATGCCATCGAGAAAGTCCGTGAGGCCCTCAAAGGCAACGACACCGATGCGATCAAGACCAGCTACGACGAACTCCAGTCCAAGTTCCAGGAGGTCAGCGCCGAGCTCTACAAACAAGCCGCCGCCCAAGCCGGCCCGGCCGCCAGCGCTGGTCCGCAGGCTGAGCCCGCCCCAGGCGGCGCGGCCAAGAAGGATGCCGACGTCGTCGACGCGGAGTTCGAGATGGTCGATGAGGACAAGAAGAAATCCTAACCACTTTAACAAATCGCGCCGGCGTTCCGAAAGGCCCGCCGGTGTCTGTTAAAAACCAAACCAAACCAAACAAGGAGAAACAGCCACTATGGCCAACGTAAACATCAAGCCTCTCGGAGATCGCGTGCTCGTGCAGGCGCTCGAGGAGAAGGAAGTCAAAAAAGGTGGGATCATCATTCCCGATACCGCCAAAGAAAAACCACAGGAAGGGCAAGTAGTCGCTCTCGGCACCGGCAAGCGTGACGACGACGGCAAGCTCATCGAATTCACCGTGAAAAAAGGCGATAAGGTTCTTATCTCCAAATACGGTGGAACCGAAGTCAAAGTCGACGGTGAGACCTATCTCATCATGCGCGAGGACGATATCCTCGGCATCATCGGCTAAGGCATCCATCAACCATCAACCTAAATCCAATAACTAAACAACATGGCAGCTAAACAACTCCTATTTGACGAAGCAGCCCGCCAGGGATTGCTTCGCGGTGTTGAGAAACTGGCGAAAGCCGTCAAGGCGACCCTCGGGCCGTCCGGACGCAACGTCATTCTCGACAAAAAATTCGGCAGTCCAACCATCACCAAAGATGGTGTGACCGTCGCCAAAGAAATCGAACTCGAAGATCCTTACGAGAACATGGGCGCCCAGCTCGTTCGCGAAGTGGCCAGCAAGACCAGCGACATCGCCGGTGATGGCACCACGACTGCGACCGTTCTCGCCGAAGCGATCTATCGCGAAGGTCTCAAGAACGTCACCGCCGGTGCGAACCCGACCAGCCTCCAACGTGGAATCACGAAGGCTGTGGCCGCGATCACCGATGAAATCGCCCGCATCTCGAAGAAGGTGAAGGACAGCTCGGAAATCGCCCAAGTCGCGACCGTCTCAGCCAACTGGGACAGCACGATCGGCCAGATTATCGCGGATGCGATGGACAAGGTCGGCAAGGACGGAACGATCACCGTGGAAGAAGCCAAGAGCATCGAAACCACCCTCGACGTCGTCGAAGGCATGCAGTTCGACAAAGGCTACCTCAGCCCTTACTTCGTGACCGATCCGGAAGCGATGACCGCCACCCTGGACAACGCTTACATCCTCATCAACGAGAAGAAGATCAGCAACCTCAAGGACATGCTCCCTCTCCTCGAGAAGGTCGCCAAGTCCGGCAAGCCTCTTCTGATCATTGCTGAAGACATCGAAGGGGAAGCCCTCGCCACCCTCGTTGTCAACAAACTCCGCGGCACCTTGAACACCGTCGCCGTCAAAGCCCCAGGCTTTGGTGACCGCCGCAAGGCCATGCTCGAAGACATCGCCATCCTCACCGGGGGCCGCGTCATCACCGAAGACCTCGGCATCAAGCTGGAGAACGTC
>JBMOHW010000066.1:0-13573 GCA_049317665.1 Terrimicrobiaceae bacterium
CCTGCTGGTCGAAGGCTTCTCCTGAGCGACCATCGTAAACGGTCGATTTGCCGTTTTCGTTGGTCCAAGTAAACCCTTCTTTCGTCTTCGCCTCTCGGAGGAATTCACGGATCTTGGATTCGGGGATTCCGTCAAAGACCGGTGTCGCCACCTTGAATCCGAGAGCCTTCGCTGCCACGCCGAGGTGGGTTTCGAGAACCTGTCCGACGTTCATGCGGCTCGGCACTCCGAGCGGATTGAGCACGATGTCGACCGGAGTTCCGTCTGCAAGGAAGGGCATGTCTTCCTCGGGAACGATCTTGGCGACAACGCCCTTGTTTCCGTGACGTCCAGCCATTTTGTCACCGACGCTGAGCTTCCGCTTGCTGGCGATGTAAACCTTGACCTGCTTGATGATGCCGGGATCGACATCGTCTCCACTTTCAATTCGGCCGAGGTTCTCATCGCGCTCGTTGTCGAGGTCGACAAAGCGGTGCTCGAATTGGCCGATGATCTCGCGGATCTTGTTGCGGATCGGGCTCGGGTCGATTTCGACGTGATTGTAGACGGCTGCGAGCTTGCGCAGGAGTTGCTTCGTGATCTTGCGGTTGGCCGGGATGATGATTTCACCGGTCTGGGCATTGACAACGTCGAGCGGGATCTTCTCGTTGAGGAGGATGTTCGAAAGCGAGGCGGTGAGCTGCTCGTGCAGGTCGTCTTTACGCTTCTTGTAATCCTCGAGAATCATCTTCTGCTGACGCTTCGACTCGGCTGGCGTCATTTTCGTGCGGGCAACTTCCTTTTTCGAGGAGACCTTCACATCCATGACAATGCCGTAGGTGCCCGAAGGAACTGTGAGCGAGGTGTCTTTGACGTCCGCGGCTTTTTCGCCGAAGATGGCGCGCAGAAGGCGTTCTTCGGGAGCCAGCTCGGTCTCACTCTTCGGAGTGATCTTGCCGACGAGAATATCACCGGGCTTGACCTCCGCTCCGATGCGAATGACGCCGTCGGGACCGAGGTGCTGTAGAGCTTCTTCGCTGACGTTTGGGATATCGCGAGTGATTTCCTCAGGTCCGAGCTTCGTATCGCGCGCCCCGATTTCAAACTCATCGATGTGGATCGACGTGTAGATATCTTCCTTGACGACGCGCTCGGAGATGAGGATCGCGTCCTCGAAGTTGTATCCGTTCCAAGGCATGAAAGCGACGAGGACGTTCCGGCCGAGGGCGAGCTCGCCCTTTTCGGTATTCGGACCATCAGCGATGACGTCGCCCTTTTTAATGGACTGACCTTTGTGAACGATCGGCTTCTGGTTGATACACGTGCTCGCATTCGAGCGCATGAACTTACGGAGCTCATAGACGTAGACCCCGTTTTCAGGATCGTGCTTGATCTTCTTTTTGCCTTCCGGGAGTGCCCCATCCTTCGTGATGATGATTTGTCCGGACATGACCGAGGCGACTTTGCCAGCGGATTCGGAACAAATAACAGCGCGAGAATCGCGGGCCACGCGGCCTTCGAGGCCGGTTCCGACCAGCGGCGACTCTGAAACGAGGAGTGGAACCCCCTGACGTTGCATGTTCGAGCCCATGAGGGCGCGGTTGGCATCGTCGTGTTCGAGGAACGGAATCAATCCCGCCGCGACCGAAACGAGTTGTTTCGGCGAGACGTCCATATATTGGATCTGGCTTGGCTCGACCTCGACGAAATCCCCGCGGTATCGTGATGAAACTTTTTCGCCAGTGAGGCGACCGCTCCCGTCGATCGTGGAATTCGCTTGAGCAATGTGGAAGTTTTCATCCCGGTCACCGCTGAGATACTCGACCTCGCTGGTCACGTGGCCGTTCGTAACTTTCCGATAAGGAGTTTCGATGAATCCGAACTCGTTGATCCGGGCAAACGTGCTCAGGGAGCTGATGAGTCCGATGTTCGGACCTTCCGGCGTCTCAATCGGACAGATCCGACCATAGTGCGAAGGATGAACGTCACGAACTTCGAAGCCCGCCCGATCGCGGCTCAAACCTCCTGGCCCGAGAGCCGAAAGACGGCGCTTGTGGGTCAGCTCGGAGAGCGGATTGGTTTGATCCATGAACTGGCTGAGCTGGCTCCGTCCGAAGAAATCCCGGACGACGGCACTGAGCGACTTCGGATTGATAAGCTTTTGCGGGGTGATCTGGTCGACTCCGACATCAAAAAGCGTCATCCGCTCACGAACGAGACGCTCGGTCCGCGCCAAGCCAACACGGCATTGGTTCGCGAGCAATTCCCCCACGGTCCGCACGCGGCGGCTACCGAGGTGATCGATATCATCGGTCATCCCCTCGCCCCGGCGCAGCTCGACGAGATACTTCATGGCGGCAACAAAGTCTTCCTTCGTCAAAATCCGCTCCTCGTCACTGACGCGAAGACCGAGTTTTTGGTTGATTTTGTGGCGTCCTACGCGGCCGAGATCGTAGCGTTTGGCGTCGAAGAAAAGACGCTTGAGCATTCCGCGAGCGTTCTGGACGGTTGGTGGATCACCAGGGCGGAGCTTGCGGTAGATATCCTTCAGCGCTTCTTCCTCGTCATGCGCCGGATCCTTTTTGAGCGACTTGATGATCGTGTCATCTTCCTTGGTATCAACGACCTTCACGGTCTTGTGACCGAGGCCCGTCAACTGCCGGACCGTCGCCGCATTGAGGGGCTCAAAGGCGCGGGCCACCGTGATTTCTCCATCACGGATGTCGGCGATGAGGACCTTGGTGCTGATCTCTTCCTCGTCGAGCTTCTCGCTGAGCTTGAGGTCTTCGATCTGATAAAAAAGCTTGATGATGTCCTCGTCTGTCGGATGTCCGAGAGCACGAAGAAACGTAGTGGCCAGAAACTTCCGGCGACGCTTGCGCCGATCGAGGTAGACATAGAGCAGGTCGCTCGTGTCGAACTGCACCTCGATCCACGAACCGCGGTCCGGAATGATCCGGAAGCCGTGAAGGATTTTGCCATTCGTGTGGACCGATGTCTCAAAACAAATACCCGGTGAGCGGTGAAGCTGGGAGACGACGACGCGCTCAGCGCCATTGATGACAAACGTGCCCTGTGGGGTCATGAGCGGGAGTTCGCCCATGTAAACTTTCTCTTCCTTGGTCGCGCGCTCATCTTTATAACGGAACGTTACGTAGAGTGGAGCGCTGAAGGTTTGACCCTCCCGTTGAGCTTCGAGAGCGGGAAGTTTGGGCTCTCCGAGTTCGTAGCTGACAAAGTCGAGCGACGATTTGTCTTCAAAACCAAAAATCGGGAAAAACTCGCGGAAGACCGCTTGCAATCCCACATTTCTGCGCTTGGCGATCGGCGTTTCTTTCTGGAAGAACTCGTTGTAGGAGTTGATTTGCAGTTCGATCAGGTTGGGTGGCTCGATGGCCTCCTGAAGTTTGCCGAAGTGGATGCGTTCAGACATGATGGGATCGATGAGTCGTTAGCGCTGCGCAGCCAGAGGGCACCGGATTGGTGTCGCCATTACCCCAGTCGCGCCAGAAAACAAAACAGCCGTGCAGGCCGGCAGGAGTTTTCCTGCCCGTCTGACGACGGATATTTGATTGCTTGCGCGAGTGGAGTCTGATGACAGGGCCTTGGCTTGCAGCGGGTTGGTTAAAATAGAGATACCCGCGGAGGGGTCAAGGAAAAAATTCCTTTTTCTCCGCGGGGATCTTGGGAAAGGGTCGTTACTTGATCTCGACCTTGGCGCCGGCAGCTTCGATCTTCTTTTTGATCTCTTCGGCTTCTTCCTTGGTCACGCCTTCTTTCAGGGCTTTCGGAGCGCTCTCGACGAGGGCTTTGGCCTCTGTGAGGCCGAGTCCGGCCACGGCGGCGCGAACCTCTTTAATGACGGCGATTTTGTTTCCGCCGGCTTCGGTGAGGATCACATCAAAGGATGTTTTCTCTTCGACGGGAGCCGCTGCAGCACCTCCGCCTGCTGCACCGGCTGCCGCGACGGCGACGGGTGCTGCGGCGCTGACGCCCCATTTTTCTTCAAGTTGCTTGACCAGGTCGGAAATCTCCAAAACGGTGAGTCCGCTGAGCTGGTCGACGATTGCTGTTGTATCTGCCATATGTTTATTTTTTGTTTGGTATTGTCGCGCTCCGAAGCTTCGGGGCATTTGAGCCTGGCAGCCGCCAGACCGACAAGGAACCGGTTGTGTTTTTTGTTTATCGTCCGTCGTCGTTTCGGAAGGCGGGCGAAAGTGTTAGGATTAGGCCGCTCCTCCTGCCGCGTCGGCCTTGGCTTTGAGAACACGCGCCAGGCTGGCGGCGGGTTCGTTGAGAAGACGGACGAGCTGGCTGGCTGGGGTCTGCAAGAGACCGAGGAGCTTGGCTTGAAGGATTTCTTTGCTCGGGAGACTGGCGAGTTCGCCAACTTGGTCTGCCGTGAGAGCATTGTTATCGAGAACGCCCCCGCGAACGACTGGCTTTTGGAACTCGGCGGTGAAAGATTTGAGAATTTTCGCTGCCCCGCAGATATCGGCCTCACCGGTCACAATGGCGGTCTGACCCGCGAGGGACCCATTGAGATCCGGCATCGAGAGTTCGTCGGCGGCAATCTTGAGGAAGGTATTTCTGACAACGCTGAGTCGGGCTCCGGAACCGGCGAGACGTGTGCGGAGTTCCTCGAAGTGGGGCACTTTCATGCCGGAATAGTCGAGGACGAGCAGGTAGGGCGATGACTTGAGTTTCTCGCGAAGGTCGGCAACGATGAATGTTTTTTCGGGTCTCATGGGATGATCAGATTTTCGCGGTTAGTTCTTGAGGAATGGGGCCGGGTCCACGGTGATGCCCGGTGACATCGTGGCACTGAGAGTGATGGTTTCCACGAAAGCACCCTTGGCTGTAGCGGGACGGGCTTTGACAACGGCGTCGATGACAGCGGCGCCATTTTCGAGGAGCGACTGCTCGTTGAAGGAAAACTTGCCGACGGGCACAGCGATATTGGCGTTCTTGTCGAGCTTGAACTCCACGCGTCCGGCTTTCACTTCCTTGATCGCCTTGGCGGTGTCGTCCGTGACGGTGCCCGTCTTCGGATTCGGCATCAGGCCACGTGGCCCGAGGACCTTGCCGAGTTTGCGAACCTCCGCCATCGCGGATGGCGTTGCGACAGCGACATCGAAATCGGAGAAACCGCCGGAAACTTTTTTGATGAGATCTTCAAACCCAACAAACTCAGCACCGGCTTCCTTTGCGGCATCGGCGGCCTGGCCGGTGGCGAAAACAAGAACGCGCACATTTTTGCCGCTGCCGTTTGGAAGCGGGCAGGTGCCGCGAACCATCTGGTCGCTCTGCTTGGGATCGACGCCGAGCTTGAACGACAGGGTGACGGTCTGGTCAAACTTAACAGCCGGAAGAGACTTGAGCGTCTTCACGGCGTCGGCGAGTGGATACTTTTTTTGGCCTTCAACCAGTTCGGCTGCGGCCCGATAGCGCTTGCTGCGATTTTTTTGCATAGATTTGGTGCAGTGCAAACGACCTTTACGGTCTCCTGCTTGTTTCCTCGAGGCATTCTTCGAGGGCCCGCGAAACTACCTCATACGGAGAATATGTCAAAGAGAATTTTCAGGAAATTAAAAAAGTTTCCGCTTGCCTTGAAACGCGATGGCGCATAATAACCGCGCTCAGTTCAGACAGTTTTGGGATTCCATGCACATCTTCTTTCGCGAAATCTAATTCATGCCACGCATGATAAGAATTTCTCCGTGCTTTGCGAACTCGAATCCTTCCCGGCAGCTTGACCTTTGATTATTCCCTTGCTGCCGCTCTCAACCCCACAATGGAGGCCCCATTAACTTAAAGGATATCCGTATCAATGAGCGAATCCGCGCCCGCGAGGTGCGTGTGATCGTCGCTGCGACCAACCAACAACTCGGAGTCCTCCGATTGGATGAAGCCATCCGCCAGGCTCGTGCCCTCGGACTCGATCTCGTCGAGATCGCACCGAACGCCCAGCCGCCGGTCTGCCGGATTGTGGACTTCGGAAAGTTCCGATACGATCTTTCCAAGCAGGAGAAGGATAAGAAAAATACGGCCGGGAAGGTGAAGGAAATCAAGTTCCGGGTGAATATTGACGAGCATGATTACGTCACAAAGGTTCGCCATGCCGAAGATTTCCTCGCGAAGGGAAACAAGGTCAAAGTTCACCTCCAGTTCCGCGGAAGGGAGATGGCGCACCAGGAACTGGGCATGAATGTCGTCATGCGCGTGAAGGAGGATCTCTCCGGGATGGCTCATGTGGACATGGATCCCAAGCTTGTCGGGCGAGCCATCGGCATGACATTGAGCCCGCTGCCTGAATCCAAGCGTCAACGGAAATTCACCAAATACGGGGAGGCCCTTGAGCCGGAGCCCGAGGAAACCGAAGACGATGACGCCTGAGCGTCGGTTGTTTTTGTTCGACATCGACGGAACGCTAATCACCTCCGGAGGGGCTGGCGAAGGAGCTCTCATCGACGCAATGAAGGAGCGATTCAAAGTGAACGAGGACTTCTCCGGAATCGTTCTCGCGGGTGGCACAGACCGCGCGATTGCCAGGGATCTTCTCCGGAAAAACGGCTTGAGCGATTCGCCCGAGAACATCGCCAGTCTGCTTGAAAGCTATCTGCAGAGTCTTTCCGAGCGAATTTCGAAGCATGACGGCCGGGTGCTGCCCGGGATCGTTCCACTATTGAACCTCATGCACCAGCGTGAGGATGCGGTTCTTGGACTCCTGACCGGCAATGTCCAGAGGGGAGCCGAAATCAAACTGCGGCATTTTGAAGTTTGGGATTTTTTTGAGTTCGGCGCCTTCGCTGACGACCATCCGGACCGAAACGAACTCGGGAATTTCGCACGGGTGCGAGCAACCGAGAGGCACGGCGAGGAATTTCCCCCAGACAGGATCTTTGTGATCGGCGATACGCCCCGCGATATCGAATGCGGACGTGCGATCGGAGCCAGGACGGTGGCGATTGCAACCGGGCAATACTCCTGCGCGGATCTGGAATCACACGGACCGGATTTTCTTTTCGACGATCTGTCCGATACGGACGGCGTCGTGGAGAAGCTTTTCCGTTAGGCAAACGCGAGAGGGCTTTCCCAATCGCTCAGGAGTCGCTAGAGAGATCCTCCGACATGAACAAGAATGCGAAAATTTTTGTGGCCGGTCATCGAGGAATGGCGGGAAGCGCCATCGTTCGCCGACTCCGACTTGAGGGCTTCGAGAACATTGTCCAGCGGACACGAACCGAGCTTGATCTGCTCGACAAGGCCGCGGTGGAGGATTTTTTCCGAACCGAGAGACCCACCGTGGTCGTGGACGCCGCCGCTCGCGTCGGCGGGATCGTTGCAAACTTTGAAAAGCCCGTCGAGTTTCTCCTCGAGAATCTGACGATCCAAAACAATGTGATCCGCGCGGCCGCGGAGAATGGCACCGAGAAACTCCTCTTCCTCGGTAGCTCGTGCATCTACCCAAAATTTGCGCCCCAGCCGATCCCGGAATCCGCACTTCTCACCGGCATGCTGGAGCCGACCAACGACGCGTATGCTCTGGCAAAGATCGCCGGGATCCGGCTCTGCCAAGCCTACTCAACCCAATACGGAAAAAATTTCCTCTCGGCGATGCCAACCAACCTCTACGGCCCGCACGATAACTTCGACCTGCATACGTCCCACGTCCTCCCGGCGTTGATTCGGAAAGTCCATGAGGCCATCCGCACGGGGGCGCCGACGGTGGGAATCTGGGGGACGGGCAGTCCGCGACGCGAGTTTCTTCATGTCGACGACCTGGCGTCGGCGTGTGTGTTCCTTCTGGAAAACTACGACTCGCCGGAGATCATCAATGTCGGGTGCGGGGAAGACGTCACGATTCGCGAGTTGGCGGAGACGGTCTGCGACGTTCTCGGCTTCAGCGGGGAACTCGTCTTCGACACAACAAAGCCCGACGGCACACCGCGCAAATTGCTGAATGTCGAAAAGCTCTTCGGAATGGGTTGGAAGCCGTCGATTCCGCTTCGGGAGGGAATCTCAGGATCTTACCAGTGGTTCCTTCAGTCGAAATTCTGCTCCTAAAAATTAGACTACTGCAGCGAGTCAATCGCAGCCTGAACTTCGGCCGCGTGATCCTTCGTTTTCGCCTTCTGAGCAATCCATGCGACCTTGCCATCCTTGATGAGGAATGACTGACGGCTGCTGACGGGCAGCCCCATCATCCCCGGGACGGCGAAGGCTTCGGATACCTTCCCATCGTGGTCGGCAACAAGGGTGAAGGGGAGTTTGTATTTTTCCTGGAATTTTTTCTGCGCTTCCGGCGTATCGCGGCTCACGCCGAGAATATGAAGATTCTCGCCTTGGAGGGTCGCAAACGAATCCCGCAGAGAGCACGCTTGGGCCGTGCAACCCGGGGTGTCGGCTTTCGGGTAGAAATAGACGAGCGTCAGTCCCTTGGCATACATATCGGCGAAGACAATGGGCTTTCCGTCTTGATCGACGGATGCGACCTGAGGCGCGGGGGATCCGATTTCGAGAGCCTGAAGTGCTTTGCCGAATCCGAGAAAAGTAAGCATTGTAACAATCAATACGGTTGCGCGGTGGTTCATGGAAGCACGATACTCTCGCGAACGTCCGCCGCAAATTCATTTCCCGTTGAAATTCCGACTCTCCCTCATTGTATCTCTGATCGCCGCTCTTGCGGCCTCTTCACCGGCTTGGATTTCGTTTTCCGCCACCTTGCGGGCCGTCGGCCAGGGTGCAGCCAACAGCCTGGAGCCGGCAAGCTGGAGCGACCGCTTGGTCGCCGCGGCTTATGGCCTGAGTGGCTGGACCGGAGCGACGATCACCCGGAGTGGATTGATTTTTCTCGGGTGGTTTCTTTTCCTCCTCGCCGTTACAACCATCCTCGGATGGGCCGCCACACGACGGAAAACAGACTTGGCGCGGCGGGTTATTCTTGGGGCTTCCTCGTTGCTCGCACTGGTCGTTGGCGGCCAGGGAATCTTCCGCGCGGTGCAGGTTGGGCAGACTGAAATCCGCGACATTCGATTGCTCGCTCCTGTGGCATTAATCGAAACAGCGCGAAAGAACGGCGGACGGGTTTTCACCACGCCCTCGATGGTGTCTGACGTGGCTGCCCTCGCGCCGGATCTCGTGGGAGAAACTCCCATCAAACTTCGAGAGACAATGATCGCATCCCCGGTTCGCTGGCGCGAGGAGGACCGAGAAACCCCCGCCTCCGCCGTGATCATCGCCGGCCTTGTTACCGAAGCGGTCCCGCTGACCGAGCATCTCCTCGCATCGCCCGACTGGCGCCTTGCTCAGGTTGACAATCATGGGCTTCTCTTCCTGCGTGGAAAGGGGCCGAGCTTCTCCCCTCCGCCGGCGGAGAAGCTCGGCGGCGGAATTCCGCCCGACCAACGCGGATTCTTCCTGGCAAGGACAGCGCTTAACTACCAGCAAGCGGATCTCAAAACTGCCGCACGGGCCCTTATGAATACCGCGTTGGAATCGGCTCCAGATGATCCGCGGGTGCTCGTCTGCGGAGCCTCTCTGGCCGCTTCGCAAGGGCAGTGGGAGAGGGCTCGGGCTTTGGCGGAAAAAGCACTCAAGAGGGATCCCGCGTCCCAGCAAGGCTCCTACCTCCTCGCGCTCAGTCTGCTGGAGACAGGCGCCACCGAGCGCGCATCGGATCTTGCGCACGAACTCGTCCGAAAGAATCCCCGCGACCGATCTCTCCTCTTCCTGCATGCTCGAACAGCCAGGGCCGCGAATGACCCCTCTGCGGAAATCGAGTCACTGGAAAAACTGGTTTCCCTCTCGGAATCGGTTGGACTGCCCACTGGGCGGATTCGGATCTACCTTGGCCAGGCTTGGGCCCAGCGCGGATTCCCGGTTCAGGCCCTGAACTCTTATCGCGCGGCGCTCCAAGGCGGATTAACGCCGGGAGAGGCGACCGATGTGCGGGAAGCCATAAAAACCATTGAAGAAAATCGCCTTCCCGCGTCGCCTTAGATCACCGGGGATTTTCTTGGCCCTCGGCGACTGCGTTTGTTAGCCTCGAACTTCCTATGCCACAAAAGACCCGCCCCGATCTCCGTCCATTCTCTTCGCCTGTCCTCGACGGGCTAAGCCGCGCTCCGAGCCGGGCGATGCTTTATCCGGTCGGTTTTCGCGAGGGCGATTTCTCGAAACCGCAGATCGCGGTGGCATCGACATGGAGCATGGTCACGCCGTGCAATATGCACATTGACCAACTCGCCCGCGAAGCCGCCCTCGGCATCGACAAAGCGGGCGGAAAAGCGACGATTTTCAATACCATCACGATCTCCGACGGAATCTCGATGGGCACCGAGGGCATGAAATACTCGCTTGTCTCGCGCGAGGTGATCGCGGATTCGATCGAGACCGTCGTGGGCTGTCAGGGATACGATGGATTCGTTGCCATCGGTGGTTGCGACAAGAACATGCCGGCCTGCATGCTTGCAATCGCCCGACTGAATCGCGCGGCAGTTTTTGTTTACGGAGGCACGATTTTGCCGGGCTGCCTTGCGGGAAAGAATCTCGATGTCGTCTCGGTCTTCGAGGCGGTTGGCAAACGCGCCGCAGGAAAAATCTCGGCCAGGGAACTCCACGATGTCGAGTCCTGCGCTATCCCAGGTCCGGGCTCGTGCGGCGGCATGTATACCGCGAATACAATGGCCTCGGCGATCGAGGCGATGGGCTTCAGCCTCCCGAATAGCTCGGCTCAAGCGGCGGTCTCGAAACACAAGATCCGCGACTGCCAAGAGGCTGGTGCAGCGGTTCTCCACCTGCTGAAGCGGGGGATTCGTCCCTCGGATATCCTGTCCAAGGAAGCTATGGAAAATGCCATTACCGTGACGATCGCACTCGGCGGATCGACAAATGCCGTGCTCCACCTCCTCGCGATCGCCCACGCGGCGAATCTCAAGCTCACCCTCGACGACTTCACCCGCATCGGCAAACGCGTGCCAGTGCTCGCCGACCTCAAGCCCAGCGGACGGTTCCTCATGTCGGAACTCATTGGCATCGGCGGAATCGTGCCAATGATGAAAGACCTCCTCTCTGCCGGACTTCTGCACGGCGATTGCCTCACGGTCACAGGAAAAACACTCCAGCAAAATCTCGTTCCCTACAAATCGTATCCGAAGAGCCAGGAAATCATTCGTCCGATGAGCCAGCCAATCAAAAGCGAAAGCCATCTCGTCATTCTCCGCGGAAATCTCGCTCGCGACGGCGCCGTCGCGAAGATCAGCGGCAAGGAAGGCGAGCGGTTCTCCGGCCCGGCCCGCGTCTTCGAGTCCGAAGAGAACGCCCTCACGGCCATCCTCGACGGAAAGATCCGAAAAGGCGATGTGATCGTGATTCGTTACGAGGGCCCTCGCGGCGGCCCGGGGATGCGCGAAATGCTCTCTCCAACCAGCGCCGTGATGGGCCGTGGGCTCGGCAAGGACGTGGCACTTATCACCGACGGACGCTTCTCGGGCGGCACTCACGGATTCGTCGTCGGCCACATCACGCCGGAAGCGTTCGAAGGCGGCGCGCTGGCGATCGTAAAAAACGGCGACCTCATCACGATCGATGCCACAACGCGCAAACTCGACCTCGGAATTCCCGCTAAGGAAATCGCCGCACGTCTCGCCAAGTGGAAGAAACCCAAGCCCCGCTATCGACGCGGGGTGTTGGCCAAATACGCCGCGCACGTCGCCACCGCCTCGCAGGGCGCCGTCACCGACGCCGGATTCTAGAAGGATCATGCGAGAATATTTGGCCACCCCAGCGCAGGCAGCCGCCCTTGCCAGAAACGCACGACTAACCCGCCCGGCGGGAGGAAACCTGCAGGTCTCGATCAGCTTCGGCGAGCCCATCCCGCCAGAAACGGTCCGCACCGCATGGCAGTCGGTCATGAGGCGCCATGGGATTCTTCGCTCGGGCTTTTCCCTCAGCGGGGATGGCTCGCTCCGGATTCGCGAGGTCGATTCTGCCGAGCCTTTCTGGAAGTCGATCGACTGGCAGAGCGACGCGGCTGAGTCCATCCCGGACAAGTGGTCGACCCTGCTCGCGTCTGATTCCGATGCACCGCTCGATTTTGCGGTGCCCCCAGCGCTCCGCTTCCATGAGATCCGACTGCCCGGCGGGGGTTTCCACTATCTCCTGACCGCCCCGGATTTTCTTTTGGACGAACGATCCGTCGCTGCAATCCTCGCAGATTGGCTCATGGCCATCGAGGGCAAGCCGCTCACTCCCGCCGAGCTGACCGCCGAGAGTTCGACAGAGACATCCAGTGCTTGGAAGGACTTTTTGGCGGAGGCCGAGGGTCCGCTTTGCCTGAATCCCAGGCAGTTCCCCGCGTCCTCTGGCGAGGCCTCGGAATTGATCGGGCGGGACGAGACGGCCGCGTTCAAGGGATTCTGCGAGTCACACGGCTGGGCACCCGCCACGGTTCTCCATGCCCTGTGGGCGCTCGCACTCCGCCGTTTCGGCGCCTCCGGGAACGTCTCATTTGGCATCGAAGATCTTTCCGGAGAATCTGCCGGGGCCGGTTATTCGGAGTCCCTGCTCCCCCTACCTATCTCGTGGAACGGCTCACTCACGGAGTGGCTGAAGGACTTCGACGCAAAGTCGCAACGCGCTAAAAAGAACGCCGCATTCGATCCGCAGCCCGCGCTCTCGTCGATCGGAATCGAATCGAACACTCTCGCGAACCGCGCGATTTTTGCCTGGCGGGGCCCGGAGGTCAACGATGTGATCCACACCCGGCTTCCGCGGTGGATCAACTTCGACGCCCGGATTCATCTGTCCCAGCCCGAGGGATTCTATCTGGAGGCGCGCGATGGATTCCGGCTTCAGCTCAAGGTGGCCGGTCCTGCGTGGGGAAAAGCAGCGGCTCAAGATTTTCTCGCCCACCTGCTCCGGTTGATGAGCGACCTGCCCACATTCGCCGATAAGCCGATCCGGAATGTGCCTGTCCTCGATGCCGACGAGGTCCGCTCGCTCCGGCGCCTAACTCGCGGGCCCGAGGGACCCGAGCGCCCGGCCTCACTCGTCGCCGCCTTCCGCAGCCTTGCTGCCGAGAAGCCGGATCAGACCGCCGTGATCGATGGCGACTACCGTCTCAGCTATTCCGAGCTTGATGCGTTGTCCGACAAACTGGCCTCGCATCTTGCCCACTCGGGTCTCGCTGGCGGATGGCACGTCGGACTTTTCCTCTCCCAGTCATCCTGGATTCCCATCGCGATCTTTGGGGTGCTGAAGGCCGGAAACTCGATCATCCCTCTCGACCCCTCCGCGCCTCCCGAGTGGATCGAATCGACTCTCGCTGCCCACGACGCGGGTTTCGTCATGTGCGACGCCGCGAGTGCCCCGCTGCTCGACACCTCCAATCGCCGCCGCATCGTTCTGGATCAAGAATGGGAATCCTTGGAGATCGGCGATTTGCCGACGCCAGACCTGAATCACGAAACTCCCGCCGCCGTTCTCCCGGGTTGCTCCGACGGCGAACCTCCGGCCGTCCGCGCTCTGACCCACGGCCTCCTCCTCTCCGCATTTTCGTCCGGCTCGCGTCAGCTGCGATTCGAGGCCGGGA
>JBMOHW010000067.1:0-13351 GCA_049317665.1 Terrimicrobiaceae bacterium
CTCGCTGCGCTCGCTGCCATTTCGTTGCCATCTTACATTATCGGTCCGTTGTTGATTCTATTGTTCGGTCTTCAGCTCGGATGGTTCCCTGTTGGTGGTTGGGGAGGCGTGTCGCACCTTGTGCTGCCCGCCATCACGCTGGCGGCGCCCGCGATGGCGGCGATTGCGAGGCTCATGCGGGGCAGCATGGTCGAGACATTGCAGCAGGATTTTGTTCGAACCGCCCGCGCCAAGGGACTGCGAGAATCCGTGGTTGTTTACAAGCACGCCCTGCGAATTGCCATCCTGCCGGTCGTCTCGTATCTCGGGCCGCTGGCCGCTCACCTGCTCACGGGGTCGATTGTCGTTGAAACAATCTTCAACATCCCGGGTGCGGGAGGTTTTTTTGTCCAGTCGATCCTCAACCGGGATGGGTTCCTTCTGGGAGGAATGGTGATCGTCTATTGCGTGATGCTTGTCGTGTTCAACCTCGCGGTCGATGCGACCTACGGGCTTCTGGATCGGAGGATTCGGGCCAATGGGTGATCCCCGGGCATGGCGACGCTTGATGCGGAATCCCGCGGCCGTGATCCCCGCGATCCTTCTCGCTGCCGTCGTTCTGGCCAGCATGGTTGGACCGTTTTTTTTATCCGCCTCGCTAGGTGAACCAAGCGCGAACCAATATGCCCAGCCCTCGTGGCAGCATCCGTTTGGCACCGATTTGAATGGGCGCGATGTCCTCTACCGTGTGCTCACCGGCGGGCGGGTCTCGTTGATTGTCGGGCTCTGCGGCGCATTGGTTAGTCTTTTCATCGGCACCGCCTGGGGCCTTGTCGCCGGATATGCTGGCGGAAAAACGGACGCAGTGATGATGCGCATTGTGGACATTCTCTATTCGGTGCCTCGGTTGATTTTCATCCTCATTGCGATCAATGCGTTCAACGCGCAGCTTCAGACCTTTGCCTCCGAAATGCGCTGGGAATGGTTGGTTCAATTCTCGCGGATTGCGATCCTGATTGTAACGCTCGGCGTCATCGAGTGGCTCACGATGGCGCGCATCGTTCGCGGACAGGTGCTCGCCTTAAAGTCCCGGCAGTTTGTCACCGCTGCTCAGGCGCTCGGTCAGTCGCATGTCGCGATCCTCGTCAAACATCTGCTGCCGAATTTGACGGGCATTATCCTTATCTATCTCACGCTGACGATCCCGGCAGTGATCATCGATGAATCGTTTCTCAGTTTCCTTGGCCTGGGAATCCAATCTCCGCAGGCGAGCTGGGGCTCGCTCCTGGCCGATGGCACGGGGGCGATCAATCCTGTTCGAAGCTTCTGGTGGCTTCTTGTTTTTCCGGCCGCCGCGATGGCACTCACCCTCCTGGCTCTGAACTTCCTCGGGGACGCCATGCGCGATGCGTTTGATCCGCGGGCCCGGTAGAATTCTTTACGACAAAGCGTTGAGTTCCCGACCGATTCCGAGCGATGGTGACGGAGTGGAGGATTCTAGAAAAAGTAACGCCGTGGTTCTGGCGATTGAGACATCGTGTGATGAGACGGCGGTGGCGATTTTGCGGGGATTCGGTGAGGTGGTTGCGCATGAGGTTTTTAGTCAGGCGTTGATCCATTCGGAGTTTGGCGGAGTGGTGCCGGAGGTGGCGTCGCGGAATCATTTGGAGACATTGCCGCTTTTGATCGACCGGGTGCTCGCAGGGCGTTCGCTGGACGGCATCGATGCGATTGCGGCGACAACGGGTCCGGGATTGGCCTCGGCGCTTCTCGTGGGATCTTCGCTGGCGAAGGGTCTTGCGATTGGGGCGGGGCGGCCGTTTTTTGCGATCAATCACATGGAGGGTCACCTGCTTTCTCCATTTTTTGGCGAGGCGGAGATTCCGCCTCACACGGCGTTGATTGTCAGCGGCGGGCACACGCTTCTTTTTGATGTGACCGGCTACGGGCAGTATCGGTTGCTGGGGCGGACGCGTGATGATGCGGCTGGCGAGGCGTTTGATAAGGTGGCGAAGCTGCTGGGGTTGGGATACCCCGGCGGAGTGGAGATTGATCGATTGGCTCGGGGGGGCGATCCGACGAAGTTTGATTTTCCGAGGGGGATGCTGGATTCGGGCGATAGCCATTTCAGCTTCAGTGGGCTCAAGACTTCGGTTCGGATTTTTTTGGAACGTGGGTTTGCGGCGGATTCTCTGCCGGACATCTGCGCGTCGTTTCAGCAAGCGGTCGTCGATGTGCTCGTGGCCAAAGCGTTCCGGGCGGCCGAGGCCTGTGGGCGGGACGTGATTTCGATGAGTGGCGGAGTGAGTGGCAATGCGGCGTTGCGGGCGTTGGCGACGAGGAGGGGCGTGGAACTCGGGAAGGAAATCCGGTTCGCTCCCGACGGGCTTCGGACCGACAATGCGCTGATGATCGCCTATGCCGCGATGCTGCGGCTACAGGTCAAGGAGGGCTCCGACCTCGATGCGGATATCGCTCCGAATTTTCACGAGGCCAGTTTTTGCAGTTGAATTTTCGCCGTGATGGTGAAGCTTTGACGAACCATGAAATCCTTACTCTCCCTCGCCGCGTTGGTCGCTCTCTCCGTTTCTCCCGTGTTTGCGTCAGCCGGTTGGCAAACCGATTTCCCGGCCGCTCTCGAAGAGGCGGCGAAGTCCGACAAGTTGGTGCTTTTGGATTTTACCGGCTCGGATTGGTGCGGTTGGTGCATCAAGTTGGACAAGGAGACCTTTTCCAAACCCGAGTTTAAGGAGTTTGCCGCGAAGAACCTTGTCACCGTCGAGCTGGATTTTCCGAACAACAAGCCGCAATCGGCAGATCTCAAGAAGCAGAATGAGGAACTTCAGGCGAAGTTTGGCGTAGACGGATTCCCGACGCTGGTTCTTTTGAATAGCAAAGGCAAGGAAGTCGCCCGCAATGTCGGCTACCTTCCCGGCGGCCCGGCGGGTCTCATTGCGTGGGTCGAGAAGGCTAAGAAGTAAGGCCGAACTTTTCGTGCCACGCGCGGTAGGCGAACGGCGAGATCTCGGACGGTTTGATCTCGCTTCGCCCGCCCCAGAAAACGTTCGTGTAGGTCACCGGGATTCCGATCGCTTCGAGGTGGGCGTCGATGGCGGCTTTGTGTTCGAGAACGCGCGGTTTTTCACCGCCGTGGGCGACGGCCATGATGTTGACGTTGTTGAATTCCGGCCCGCCTTCGCGCCAGTAGCAATGGGTGAGAATGTCATGCCGTCCTACTTCGGAACCGGCTTCCATTTCACGCCCCGGCGGAACCGCCCAGTGGAATAGGGCGTTAAAGCGGGTCACGCGAATCCCAGATTGCGAAGGTTTGACGTGCTCGAGAAATGTTGAAAATCGCCCGAGAAGTTTGCGTTCCTGGAGGGATTCGGCAACGCGGAAAAACTCTTCCAACTCGACGCCGGCTTCCGCAGCTCGTGCGTTCCAAGCGGGTTCGGCGATTTCTTCGGGAGAGAACTCCCGTTTGAGGGAAATGAGCACGCGCCACTCATTCTCATCGAGGTGCACTGTGCCGACCGGCAACATGCGTGCTGGCCCCTCGCACCGGTCGCCGGGCTCGATGGATTTTCGGCGAACGTGACCAACTCCGAGAGCAAAAATCCCTCTCGCTGGCATGAGGCGGTAGGACTCCGCGCCAGTGAGTGCCAGGAGAAGGTCGCAGTGTTCGGCGAGTGATTCCCCAGCAGGCACTTTAAGCGTTGTCCAGAGACGGTAGGCTTCCCCCGGAATCTTTGCATCCGTCGAGCGAATGACGACATGTCCGGAGAACGGGTCTTGTTGGAACATGAAATCAAATGCGGCATCAAGCTTCTCGGGAGCAACCTTCCACGCGACGAGTGCTCCCTCGGCAAGATTAGTTGCCAGAAGTGTCTGCCTCACGCGGCGAATCGTTCCGGCTTCCAGCATCGTGCGGATGCGCTCGAGAACGACGTCGAGCGGGACGCCACTCCGCCTCGCAATTTCGACAAACGGCTCACGACAAAAACCGGGAACTTTGTCCTCCGAGACGGCAAGAATCGCGGCGTTGATGGGATCGGTGTGCTCGGTTGGGATCATGGAACTCAGCGTGTCGGATCGCAGGATCTAAGTCGAATAATTTGAGGCGGACAAAAGTCCGTCTTGGAGCGCTCGCAACGCAGCCCCGACGAGCCTGCGGAAACTTTGGCGGATCAGGCTAGCGCTTCGAGGCGGCGAACGATGTCTGCCTTGCCAAGAACGCCCACGGTCTGCTCTTTCTTCTCGCCTCCGGCGAAGAAGATGAGCGTCGGGATGCTGCGGATTCCGAATTGGGATGCCGCGGCAGGACACTCGTCCACATTGACTTTTGCAACGGTAAATTTCCCGACGTTTTCAGAGGCAATTTCCTCGACCACCGGGGTGAGCATCCGGCAGGGAGCACACCACGTGGCCCAGAAGTCGAGAAGGACCGGGGTGGTGGCGTTGCTGATGAATGCCTCAAAACTTGAGTCGGAGAGTTCGGTCACGTGTGGGTTGGACATAAAGACAATGTGGTTTCTTGTTGAAAGAAATCCAGTAGAAAAATGGAGGACGTCGCGCCTACTGAGGCAGCATCGTCCAGATTTGGACGCCGAGAGCGGCCAGCGATACAACGAGGGCTGCTACTCCGAAGACGAGGCTCACGTCTCCGCTGCCAGCGGCTTCCGTCGTGGTGTTTGAAACGACAGTGAGCGGCGCGGTCGTGGCGACGGATTTTGGAGTCGAGGCTTCGGGTTTGCGCTGGAGCTGAACCGTGGCCTGCGGGATGACTTTCGATCCGCTGGCGGGCTGTTGGACTTTTGCGGTTTCCTTCTTGGTCTCGGAGACAATGGGTGCCGGAGCCACGGGAGCCGGGGCTGGACTTGGTGCGACCGGCTTCGGGAGAGAGGCGGCGACTGGAGTCGGGGCAACGGGAGGCTGCGCCGCGGCTGGCGGAACGGTGGCCGATGGAGGTCGTGGAGCGACCGGTGCGGCGGCCGGAGTCACGGGCGAAGGCGGCCGCGGAGCGACCGGGGCCGGTGGCGTGATCGCCGAAGGTGGGCGGGGAATGGTCGGAGGAGCAGATGGCGCAACGAGAGGAGCCCCCGGTGGCTTAGGGATACCAAGGGCGGACGGAGGGCGGGGAATGGAAGGGACTCCGGCACTCGGGGGCTTGATGGGCGAAGGAATTGCCGCTGGAGGGGGGATAATTGGGGAGCCGGCAGGGGCGGGAGCAAGAACAGGCTTCGGCGGAAGATTGATCATTGCGGTTTCCCGTGGGTTGGAAGCGACGGGCTGTCCGTCCCGACGTGCCGGTAGCACGATACGGACTGTTTCCTTTTTTGGTTCGGCCATAAAATCTCAGGGTGGGTTAATCGGCTACTCTCAGGCGGATATGAATATCCACAAATTTCCGATGCAATGTCAATAAGCCCGGAAAAAAATAATAGAATTCCTGCTAAACGGCGATGTCCTCATTCCAGAGTCCGGGTTTCTCGGCGATAAACCGGCGCATCATTTCGATACACTCCTCGTCGTTAATCACTTCCAGTTCGACGCCGGATGCACGAAGCCAATCCTCCGCGCCGAGGAAGGTTTGGTTCTCAGCAATCACGATTTTCGGAATCTTGTAGAGGATCGAAGTCCCGCTGCACATCGGGCACGGCGAGAGCGTGGTGTAGAGCACGCATTCCCGATAGACGGCGGCTTCGCGGCGTCCGGCATCTTGAAACGCACTCATCTCGCCGTGGAGAAGGGGATCGCCTTTTTGCACCCGCATGTTGTGGCCCCGCCCGATAATCTCGCCCCTATGGACGATCACGGAGCCGATGGGAATTCCGCCCTCGGCCAATCCGATCCGGGCCTCGTCGATGGCAGCTTGGAGGAAGATATCCCGCATGGGTCCCTTGTTTACTCAAAAACTCGTTCGAACACAAGATTGGCTTCCGGCATTGAAACGTTCGCGAGGGCTGTTAAGAATCTCGGGCATGGCTACCACCGCAGGCACCTCTCGGGAGGGCATTTCTCCCATGCCGGACTTCTCGCTGCCAGACGTCGTCACGGGGCGATTGTTCGGGAGAGGGGATTGCATCGGGAAGTGCGGAACGCTCGTGGTTTTTCTGTGTCGGCATTGTCCCTACGTTGTCCACATGCGGGAGGAGTTGGTGAATGTCGCGAATTTCTTAGCGCCCTCCGGTGTTCAAACCGTTGCTATTTCCTCGAATGATCCGGTGGCGTATCCGGAAGACTCGCCGGAGTCGCTCCGGGAAATGGCGGTGGCGGGTCAATTCTCATTTCCGCTGCTCTTCGATGAGACTCAGTCGGTTGCTCGGGCGTTCGGTGCGGAGTGCACGCCCGACATTTTTCTCTATGGCGCCGGGCTTCAACTCTACTACCGCGGTCGACTCGATGAGAGCACGCCGGGCAACGGCAAGCCTATCACCGGCAGCGAGATTCGGGCCGCGATCTCCGCGCTCCTCGCGGGCCAGGCCGCACCCATAAATCCTCTCCCGAGCATTGGATGCAGCATCAAATGGCGGAGGCCTCACAAATGACCGCCACAGAGATTGCGCAAGCTCTCGTTCGAATCCCGAGCGTGAATCCGGATGGCGACCCGGGAACAGACGCGACGGGCGAAGAAGCGTGCGCACATTGGATAGCGGACTTCTTGGCTGCGTCGGGCACCCGAGCTGAGTTGCGACCGGTTTTTCCCGGCAGACCGAATGTGGTTGCTTCGTTTCCCAGCGATCGGGTCGGGAAGCCGCGGATTCTCTTCGCTCCACATACCGATACCGTCAGCGTGGTCGGCATGACAATCTCCCCATTTGCCGGCGAGATTCGGGACGAAAAACTTTATGGCCGCGGGGCCTCGGACACGAAGGGTCCTATGGCGGCTATGCTCTGGGCCTTGACAGAGGCGATGCCGTTCATCGCTGAGCTTCCCTTCGAGATCTGGTTTGCTGGACTTGTTGGCGAGGAAGCCGGTCAGCATGGAGCCAAAGCCTTGGCAGATCAGGAAAAATTTGACTTTGTCATCGCGGGGGAACCTACCGACCTCAAGACCGTCCACACCCACAAAGGTTCGCAGTGGACGAAACTCCGAACGCGCGGGCATGCGGTCCATGCGTCCCGCCCGGACGATGGCGTCAACGCGATCTACCGGATGATGGATGCCATCGGATGCATCCGCACCGAGGTCATCCCGGAACTGACCCTGCTTGACGATCCCGTGCTGGGCCGCCCAACCGTGAGCGTCGGAACGATTTCTGGCGGATCTAAGATCAACATCGTCCCAGATCATTGCGAGGTTGGCGTCGATGTGCGGACGATTCCCGGGCAGGATCCGGCGATCCTTGAACGTTTGCTGCGGAGCCGTGTGCCGGATATCGAGATCGAATCCCTTGGTTCGATGCCTCTGCAGACGGATCCGAGCCATCCGTTGATCGGCTTGCTCGGCGAATGCGGATCAAAACCTGTTGGAGCTCCCTGGTTCTGCGACGCTGCGGTTTTTGCCGCCAAGGGATGCCCGGCGGTGGCGCTTGGCCCCGGCTCGATCTCGCAGGCTCATACCGCAGACGAGTTCATTGCTCTTGCGGACATCGAGGAGGGCGGGCGGTTTTTTCTCAATTTCCTCAGCCGACTCCGAGGATTTCATCTTTGAGAAATCGCTCGCGCTCGGCGGCATTGAGGAGGCCGCAATTTTCCACGCGTCCCATCACCCGATAGCGAATAGCGGCGACGAACGAGTAAACCGCATCCCGAATCGGCCGGGGAACAATCCGGAAAATCCCGGCGCAGCGCCATGGGAAGGGAAGCAGGGAAAGAAGCCGGAGAGCCGCCTCGCTGCGATAGTATGCCTGGCCATCCATCAAGAGCACGACCGTTCCAGCGGGCGGGGATGGCAGGTTCCGGCCCGCCAGTGCACCCGCGGCGGCCTGCGAGCAAAGGGCTGCAAATCGGATTCGCGCCTTTGGATCCCGTCGAATCACGAACCGGGCTGATCGGTTGCACATCACGCACTCCCCGTCGATGAGGACGATCGGGCCGTCGGACATCGTTAAAGGCGATCGATCAGCTTTTGGTGGATGCCGTCAAATCCGCCATTGGAAAAGACGGCAACGATGTCGCCGGATGTCGCGAGCGGCTTGATCCGTTCGACAATATCATCCGCTGTTGGCTCGTAGAATGCCGGCTTGCCGGATGCCGCGATATCTGCCACGACGCGCTCGGGATCGAGTCGTTCGTTCTCCGGGAGTTGGTCGAGGCGGGCGACCTTTGCGATGAAAACCCCATCGGCCTGCTCAAAAGCCTTCGGCAACTCGTGCTGGAAAACGGCACGGCGGGTCGTGTTGGATCGAGGCTCAAAAATCGCCCAAATCCGCGCCGCACCATACCGGGAACGCAACCCGGCTAGGGTCTCGCGAATCGCGGTCGGGTGGTGGCCGAAATCATCGATGATCGTAATTCCACGCACGATTCCGCGCACTTCCTGCCGCCGCTTGATTCCTTGAAACGTTTTCAGCGCGTGGCGGATCTCCTCACTGGAGATTCCGTAGTAGTGGGCTGCCGAGGCGGCCATGGCGGCATTGCGCACATTGAAATCCCCGACGAGCGGAATCTCGAATTCCTCGCCAAAAAGCTCAAACGTGGATCCGCTCGCTCCATGCTGCACGTTCCGGATTGGATTGCCGGCATTCGGCGAGAAACCGACCTCAACAATCGGCGCGGGACAATTCTTCGCCACGTCGACGCAGTTCGGGTCATCGCCGTTCAACAAGACCATCCCCTCGGATGGCACGATATTCAATAGCCGACGAAAGCTCGTCTTGATCTCGTCGAGATCGCGATAGATGTCGGCGTGATCGAATTCAATATTGTTCACGATCACGAGCTCGGGGAGGTAGTGGACAAACTTCGAGCGCTTGTCGAAAAATGCCGTGTCGTATTCGTCGCCCTCGATGATGAAATACTTCGATTCCCGCAAACAGGCACCCTGGCCCAGATTCGCGGGAATTCCCCCGATAAGGTATCCCGGAAAGCGACCGGCGGATTCAAAAATCCACGCCAAGATCGATGTCGTGGTTGTCTTTCCATGGGTTCCCGTGACGACCAGATTATGCCGGCCCGCAAGAAAAAATCGCTTCAGGGCCTCGGGCATCGAGAGGTAGGCCAGCTTGCGATTGAGCACGGCTTCCACCGCCGGGTTGCCGCGAGTCATGGCATTTCCGACGACAATAAGATCCGCCGCCGGGATGTCGGCGGGATTGTAGCCCTCCGTAATCGACACGCCTTTCTCTCGCAAAAAATCGCTCATCGGCGGATAGACCTTGGCGTCCTGGCCGGTGACGTGAAACCCGCGGTCCTTCATCGCCGCGGCGACCGATCCCATCGCGGTGCCGCAGATTCCGAGAAAATGGATCGAGGTGGGAACTTGAGCGGAGGAAATCATAGCTGGGCAAAATCTGACTTACCGGGCCGGGATGAACGGGCGGACGTCCAGCCGACTTCCGGATTCAATACACGTCCTTCCGGTAACGCTTTTCCTTCTTCAGCACGTCGACGAATTCTTTGGCTGCATCGGTCGACATACCGCCATGAGTTTCGACGACCTGGTGGAGAGCGGCATCGACATCCTTCGCCATGTTCTTCGCGTCACCGCAAACGTAAAAATACGCCCCGCCTTGAAGCCAGTCCCAAAGCTCGGCCCCGTGCTCGATCATCCGATGCTGGACATAGATTTTCTCGGCTTGGTCGCGGGAAAAGGCGGTCGTGAGTTTGGCAAGGTTGCCGTCCTGAACCGCCGCTTCCAACTCGTTGCGATAAAGAAAATCCGTCGCGGCTTTCTGCTCGCCGAAGAACAACCAGTTTGCGCCGCTGGCTCCGGAGATTTTCCGTTCCTGCAAGAATGCACGGAAGGGTGCGATCCCCGTTCCCGGCCCGACCATGATGACGCGGGTTTCGGGGTTCTCCGGAACACGAAAATGCTTGGCCGTGTGAACAAAGACCGGCACCCCCGCATCGGCACGCTCGGCCAGGAACGTGGAGCAAACCCCGGCACGTGCGCGGGGGCTGTGCTCGACGCGATACCGAACGAGCGCGACCGTGAGGTGCACGGATTCCCCGACGGCCTTTTGCGACGACGCGATCGAGTAGAGCCGCGGCTGGAGCTTGCGGAGCGCTTTGACAAATTCCTCCGCCGTGAAACGCGCGGCCGTAAATTCTTGCAGGACATCGAGGACATCCCGGCCCCAGAGAAACTTCTCTAGGGCCGCTTTCTCCGCAGGATCCAGAAGGTTGGCCAAAAACTGCCCGGAGGTATCGCGCTCGGACACCGCTTGCAGGAGTTGCTTCGATGGTTCCGTGAGAATGTAATGTTTCGACAAGGCTTCCCGCATTGGGGCTTGGCCGCCGTCCGGCGTTGCCACGAGCTCGTCGCCGGTAAATCCCTGCTCGGCGAGAACGAGGTCGACCAGTGCCGGATCATTTGTCGGGAAAACGCCCAGCGAATCGCCGACCTCATATTTCAATCCGGAACCGGCCAGTGAGACTTCGAAGTGCCGTGTATCCTTGTTCGATCCCTCGCCTGTGAGTCGTTGGTTGACAGCAAGCGGCGCGATAAACGGGTTTTTTCTCGAGTAGCCGGATTCGGATTCTGTGGACATGGGGCGTTAGTAAAAGAAATGCCTGCGCCTCATGCAAGCGTCAGGTTTGGGTAAACAGCCGCTTAGAATCTCGCGCCGAGCGACATTCCGCTCGTGTTGCTCGTGAAGTTGGTGCCCTCCGCTCCGCGGGAGCGTTGCTGGAACGAGTTGAAGACTCGGACGTTCACATCTTGGAGCAGGACGTAAGACAGGGCAATCGTGCCCTGCGCGAACGAATACGAACCGTCGGCCGCGCCGCCGAGCGTGGTCTGCTCGACGTTGCCTCCCTGGAGCGAGGCGTCGAGAGAGGCCCGCCTTGTGATCTGCCAGCCGAGCGAGCCTTCGATGCCGGTCACGGTCATAATGTTGGCCGAGTTAAAGGCATCGACATCGGTGTTTCGGAAAACCCTCAGCGAGAGAGAGGTCTTGCTGGAAAATCGGTATCCGAGCACGGCACTCAAGATGGCGGTGGACGACGCACTCGATCCCGCGGTCGATGAGGCGGATTGCCGGAACTGCAGGCCGCCATTGGCCGTGAAGGTAAGCTTCGAGGTTGGATTGTAAAGGAGGCGCAGGAGGAACGATTGGTAGGTTGTCGATACGATGCCCTTGCCAGAGAGCACGGGACTGATGGGCTACGATATTGGGAATCCTGGACAGCAAGTTGGTCTCTTCCGGAACTGCGTTTGTGGCACGACCATCCTGGCATTTTGTCACGACCGGCGCGATCTTTCGGAGGCCGGAAACCGCCGTCGCGAACTCTTCGGTGAACTGCTTGACCGGCTTGTCGACACCGGGCTTTCGGCCCAAGTCGCGCGAAAAAAAATTCTCACGGCGTTCCGGTCTGTTCCAGACATTGAGACTTTGAGATCCCTCTCGTAATTCCTCAGGCTCCGTTGAGAATCGCCGCGGCATCGCGGAGAGAGGCGCCGGAACGTTCCAGAAACGTCCACGCATCGGCAAGTTCAAGCATCTCGTCGGCGGAGATATGAGGCCACCGCTCATCGAGTTGGCGGATGTCGGAATCGATTTTCTCTTCAGCCCGCCGGATGATTTCGAGCGCGTCTACGGCCTTCTGACGAAGTGGGATGGCAGAGGTCAGGACGACCGCCTTCTCCAGAGCGGAAGTCGCAGCACTTCGTCGGGTAGACCACTCGCGAACCCGTTGGCAGAGATGGCCGACCGATTCAAAAAGCGCCCAGTCCGGTGCTAAGGTTTTCCGCGGCTGATGGTCTGGGAAGGAGACGAGAGCAAGATGGCGGAGTCGATGGCCGGGAGAAGCAAGAATCTGACGGGCCTGATTGAGTCGCGCCAAGCGGTCGTCGCTGCCGCCTTTGTCCGGGTGGGCCGCCGTCGCGAGTTGACGGAATCGCGAAGTGATCAGTTCGGGCTCGACCCAAGGCCGGCGGGGAATCTCCAGCTCGGCAAAGGCATCGGTCACGCCGAGAAGCTCTCGCCGCACGAGCAGTGGGCAACCGCCTGCGGATTTGTCACCTTGAACCCGCCTTTCTGCAAATCGTCGCTGAAATCCAATTCGGATCCGCTCACGAAAAGCGCGCTCTTGGGATCAACGACCACCCGCACATCATTCGAGACGACCATAATGTCGCGAGTCACCGGTCCGTCGACGAGGTCCATTTTATATTGAAGCCCGGAGCATCCGCCGCCAATGACAGCCACCCGCAGCGCTCCCTGCGGCCGCCCCTGCTTCTCAAGAAGCTGCCGCAGCCTCGCGCTCGCGGCGTCGCGGACGCGGATCAGCTTTTCATTTCCAAGTCGATAACCCTCCATGACCACAGGATACGGGCAATCGCCCGTAGCGCAAGCGGATCAGAACCAAGCACCCACCGTCGCGGGGTCATTCCACTCCGCCGGGAACTCGTAAGGGAATGGCGCGGCTCCGTAAAAATATGGGTCGGAAAAATACGAATGCTTGTCCCATTTTGCCCCGCCGGTCTGCGCCCGCTGGGTCGCTTCGAAGTATCCGACGGATTTGCCGAGGTAGTTCACGAGGTCCGATCCGGCACCGATATCGGAGAGTTTCTCCAACTGTGCATCGGTGAACGAATAAGGCGCATGGGTGCTCTGGAGATAAGAGATAATGACGGGATCGGGGATCGTATCCTTCACCATCCCGAGAATGTCGTCGTAGTCGAGCACACGGCCCGCCGCAATCTTGGCGTAAGTTCGCGAATCAATCCCGGATGCCGCCAGCTTCTGCAGCACGGGCGGGGTCTTTTGCGTCGTCGTGGCGCAGGCGGAGAGGAAAACCGAAACGGCGAGGAGGATGAGTAAGCGATTCATGGAATCCCCTCGTATCGTATCGTTCGCGGACATGCCATCAAAATCGCAAGCCGGATCCGTCAGGGTTTCGGCTCGGGATTTTCTCCGACAAAAACCGGCTCGCATCCGACCGAGCGAGCGATCTCCGAGATCCGGTCCCGGGCTTCCTCCCTGGCTGCGGCGAGGAGGTTTGTGGAGGCGAAGCTCTTCTTGGCTGCGAGGTTGAGGTCCTTCATCGCTCGCTCGCGGTCTTTCGCATTGAGCTTGTTCCAAAGCCCGTCCTCATCGCGGAGGATCCGGAAGTCGGACATCTCCATCGAGAGAATCTTCGCTCTGGGGAGAGTGATCTGCGCCGTTCGTGCGCCGCGCGGGATGTTCACAACGATGGCATCGCGCAGAACAAATCCCGCCTTCGCCGTGAATGTCGCCTCGATATCAAATTCCTTCGTGCTGTG
>JBMOHW010000068.1:0-13262 GCA_049317665.1 Terrimicrobiaceae bacterium
CCTCGGGATGGTCCCTCAGCCCGTCCTGTTCCTCGAGCCAGAGATTGATCCAGCGGTGAAGCTTCAGGGTGTCGCGGTAGATCGGCGATTTCGCGAACGTGTCAAAAGTTTCATCCGTGGCATCCATCTCCTCGGGATCCATCTCGCAGAAGAGCTCGGCGGCTTCCTCGATCTCGATATCGTCCGAGGAAGAATCCCATCCCATCTCGCGCGCGATTAAGGCATCGCGATCCGGGTGGTCCATGAATTTTTCGAGAAGGTTAAAATATTTCTCCGTCGTGCGATCCTGCTCTTGGAGAAACTTTTCCCAATCGTATTCGTCCCAAATTTCCTCGGCCGAAAAATCTTCGTCTTCTGACATCTCAAACATCCGTTAATTCAGACCGGCGGCGTCTGCAAAGGATTTTTCCATCTGCAAACGAAGTTGCCCGCAGGCGGCCGCGATGTCGTGTCCTTTTTCGCGGCGGAGTGTGGCATCGGTTCCGGCGCGGCGGAGCGTTGCGAGAAACGACTCCTGGGTCGCCTCATCCGGGCGTTCCCATGTGAGGCCGGTGACGGTGTTGTAGGGGATGAGGTTGACCTTGGCCCCGACGCGGTTGGCATGACCCGCCAGAAGTCGGGCTTGCTCGGGGGTGTCATTGAGATCCTTGATCAGAATGTATTCGAAGGTGATCCGCTGCCGCTTTTTTGAGGTATAGTCCTCGCAGGCTTTGAGGAGCTCGGAGATCGGATATCTTTTATTCACCGGCATGATCTGCCCGCGGACGTCATCGGTCGCACCATGGAAGGAAATGGCGAGTCGGACTTGGATCGGTTGGTCGGCGAGTTTGTGGATCTGAGGGACAAGGCCGGAGGTCGAAACGGTCATGTGGCGGGCACCGAGACCGATGCCCCACGGCGCGTTGAGAATCGAGATCGCACGCATGAGATTCTCGAAATTCGCCATCGGCTCGCCCATGCCCATGAAGACGATGTTGTTGATCTTTTCGCCGCTCAAGGCCTCGACCTGCAGGAATTGATCCACGATTTCCCCGGCGGACAGGTTGCGTTTCCATCCGTCGAGCCCGCTGGCGCAAAATTTGCACCCGTAGGCACAGCCGACCTGGCTGGAGATGCAAATCGTCCTTCGGTCCGCTGTCTCGCCATACAAAGAGGGTGAAGCCGGAATGAGCACGCTCTCGACCATCTGGCCGTCGAGGAGTCGGAAGAGATACTTTCTCGTGGTGTCCTCCGACCCTGATACCCGGACTTGCGAGAGGGAAACCGGGGGAAAATCGGTGTTCAGCTTTTCCCGGAGGGCCGCCGGCAGATTTGTCATCTCATCCCAGTGCCGGACCCGCCTGCGGAAGATCCACTCGACGATCTGTGCCGCCCGGAACTTTCGCTCGCCAATCTCGCGGAGCCGGGCCTCCCATTCCTCCAGAGTCAATGACAACACGTCCACGACTTGAGCAAAGCAGAAGCCAGGCCAAGAGCAAGACAGGGGAACCTGCAAATTCGTCTTGATTGGTCTGCGGAAGCGCGTATGCAGGGAGAAGCTATTTCTTTCCGCGCCTGCTCGGTGCGGTCCGCGAGAACCCGCTTTTTCCCATGTCTTCCGAGTCCACGCCCGCACCCCCGGCCCCATTGTTTCTGAACGATCTTCAGAAATTACCTCTCCATCTCCTGATCGAACACGCCTCAGAATCCGGTATCCGGATGCGTGTGGATTCGACGCGTCATCACCTCGTCCTCGACCTCGCCCGCCTGCAGATGTCGCGAGGCGGAGTGCTGACGGGAACCGGTCTGCTCGAAGCCAACGGCGACGCCGGAGTGCTTCGTTGGACCGCATTCGACCTGCGTCCGGGGCCGGAGGACGTGTTGGTGCCAGTCGCGTTGATGCGGCAGCTCGGGCTCCGGCCCGGATTAATGATCCACTGCACGATCCGTCTGCCGCGGGATCGTGAACGCGGGCTGGTTGTCGATTCGATTTTGACGATCGAGGGCATACCGATTGACGACTGGAAGGAGCCTGCGGACTTTGAGAAACTGACCCCGCTCTTTCCCAACCGGCGGATTTTTTTAGAGACGGCCGTCGCCCCCGAGATGGCTGCCCGGGCGGTGGATTTGATCACCCCGCTTGGCATGGGCCAACGGGGCCTGATTGCCGCCCCGCCACGTGCCGGTAAGACAATCATGCTCCAGACGCTGGCGCGCTCGATCCGCAAGAATCATCCCAAGATTGCGTTGATCCTTCTGTTGGTCGATGAGCGTCCCGAGGAAGTCACCGACATGCGGCGGGCGCTCGACTGCGAGATTTATGCTTCGACGTTTGACGAGCCGGTGAGCCGGCATGTGCAGATTTGTGAGGCGGTTTCCGAGCGGTCTCAGCGGCTCGTCGAGCTGGGCTACGATGTGGTTATCTTGCTCGATTCGATCACCCGGATGGCGCGGGCTTACAACAACCTGCAGCCGAAGAAGGGTCGGACCATGAGCGGCGGCGTCGATGCCAAGGCTCTGGCGGCACCGCGAAAGTTTTTCGGTTCGGCGCGCAATGTCGAGGAGGGCGGCAGCCTGACGATTCTCGGCACCGCGTTGATCGAGACCCGCAGCCGGATGGATGATTTGATTTTCGAGGAGTTCAAGGGAACGGGAAATATGGAATTGCACCTCGACCGATCGATTGCCGAGCTTCGGATTTTTCCTGCGATCCACATTGTGAAGTCCGGCACCCGTCGCGAGGAATTGCTCTTCCATCCCGATGAATACGAGCGCGTCGTCCAACTCCGCCGCCAGCTTTCCGAGCTCCCGGCGGCCGAGGCGATGGAGGTTCTCGTAACAAATCTCACGCACACGAAATCGAATGCCGAGTTGCTCCTCACGGGCTTGCGCGGCGTTTAGAATTCCCGGGGCTTGCTCGGAGGCAAAGTCCGAGGTAACTTCCGGGTATGTCCCCCAGACATTCCTCCTCCCTCGTTCGGAGAGTCATCGATCGGCTGGCGAAATCCCGCGATCTGACGGTTTCCCTCCTCGTTCACATTATCATCATCACACTTTTTGGCTCGGTCGTGCTTTACAAGGCGATCGAAGAGCCGCCGGACTTTGCGTCCGACCAAATTGTGGCATCCCGCGAGCCGGCAGCACCGCGACCAGTCGATCAGCCATCGAGTGTTCCCATCCCGTCGCTCATCACTCCACCGTCGCCGACGAGCCCGGTTCCCGCCGAGATCTATCGTTTGCAACCAGACATGGTTCCCGACCGTTCGATTCCGGCGGTGAACATCCCGGTTCGCGACATGGCCCGGGCAGTCCCGGCACCGATCCCGGCAGCGGGAGACGCTCGTGGGCTCACACCCGAAGCAGCGAAGGACGTTCGGGGCCTTGCGGATTCGTGGCGTCCGCCGCGCGGCAGCTCCGGTTCTCGCGAGCCTGAGTTTTCGTTTACAGCATTCGTTGGCCAGTATTCCGGAGGCGACTGGAATTCGACGCATCGCGGAAGTGGTGGAAAAATTGATGCCGGCAGCCTGCCGAATCTGCTTTATTTCATGACTTCGTCGTCGAAGGGAAAAGTCCGGACGAACTACGAGGACGTGCGCGCGATCCGGCTCGACAGCGACGAGATCTTCGTGGCGAAGCCGCCGTTCATTTTTCTGACCGGCACGAGGGATTTTCGACTCAGCGACCGCGAGGTCGAGAACGTGCGGAAGTATTTGAAGATGGGCGGAGCGATCTGGGGAGACAGCTCGGTTCCCGGAAAAAACTCCCGCTTCGATATCGCCTTTCGGCGTGAGATGAAACGGGTCTTGGCCGATGTGGATAAAGACTGGGAGGAACTCCCGGAGAGCGATGCGGTTTTTTCGAGATCCGTTTTTCCGGAAGTGCGGGGCGTCCCGCCGGGCTTAAATTCGTATCGCGAGCCGATCCGTGTGCTCCGAATGTATGGAGAAATTTCCGTGATCTACACGTCAAACGACTACGGCGACATGTGGCAGGTGGGATTGAACCGGGAGGGCAAAATCGATCTCCGGCGGAATCAGGCCGGTGCCTATGTTGCGACGAATGACGTGGTCTGGCAAAACCGGGAAACCTACCTCCGCAATCTGTCCCCGGAATCGCTCGAGGCATCGTATAAATTTGGCACGAACCTCGTCGTGCATCTGCTCAAGCGCTGGGATGGGGTGGGGGGATCCGGCGCGGGATTGTAGCGGAGGCCCGGCTACCGCTTGAGCTTCCGGATCGTTTCCCGGATCGAGGATTCTGCCGCACGGATCTCGGCGAGGAGCTGATCCGAGGAAATGCTCATCGAGCCGAATGATTCGGCGGTAATGCGCTCCAGTCGGTCATCGGTCGCGACCGTGACATCGCAGGTCGGCGCATATTTTGCGGCGAGGCGCTCGATGATGGAATCCGCGGTCTGACCCGACTTTGAATAGAAGATCCGGATGCCGTCGGGGTCGCTTTGGTTCGAGGGCTTCACTCCTTTGCCGTCAAAGACCACTGCAACGATCCACTCCGAGCCATCCTGGAGGACCGTCAGCATCCGCACGAGCGCATCGCGTGCGCTCGATGTCTTCTCGGCATGGAGTCGGGCAAGATCCGGCCAGCGAAAGATCATGCTATGCCCATCCACGATGAGAATACGGGATTTCATCCGCACGGGAGCGTGGCAGATCGCACCGGGCTTTTCAAACATTGTGCCGACGAGAATTCAGTTCCGTTTGAGGCCCGATGTTTGTTAGCCTGCATTCCATGTCGGCTTCCTTGGCCTCCTACCGAACGATGGTCGCCCGGGTATCGCCCGACGATGTTGTCTTGTATGCCAATAGCGCGATGGCCGCTTATCTTGGCGTTTCGAAGCGGACTTTGACCGGAGCGCCCCTGGATGCGCTCGCCGAGCGCGCGACCGGGGAGATCGCGGAATGTTTCCAGAGGCCGACCGGCGGCAAGATCGGCAACCGGTTGGTAACCGATGCCGAAGGGCGCGTCTTCGAGCTCAAAACCTACAGCGACGGCGGTGTGCTCGACATTGTCCTCGACGAAGTCACGACCGCGGAATCTGTGAATCGCGACCTCGAGAACGTGAGCGGCACTTCGGTGGACATCCTCAACGAGGAGGAACTCCGCACCGCACGGCAGCCTGAGCGGAGGTTCATGACGATCACGAATTCGCGACTCAACGGAATCGCTCACTTGGCCGGACGCCTCGCGCCGATGGAAACCCGGTTGATGGTAAACTCGTTCGTTGAAGAGGCCTCGGATGCGGTGATGGAGACCGGGTGCACGGTATTTCATGCGACCGGCGAGGCGGTGGTCGGACTGTTCGGTGCTCCACGCTACTTTGCCGATCACGCGCTGCGGGCCCTCCGGGCGGCTTGCAACCAGATCGAGAAAGGCGTCGAGTTGCGGGCGGGATTTTTCCGACAGGGCAAGGAAATGCCGCCGATGTCGTGCGGACTTTGGACCGGGGAGACATTTGTCGGAACGCTGGGAAGTTCGACGACCCTGCAATACACAGCGATCGGAGAGCCCGTTGATATGGCGGCCGAGCTCTGCCGGATCGCCCGACCCGGTGAGGTGCTTGTGAGTGAGTTTACTCTCCAGAGCTTGATCCAATCGCTTCCCGAAGGCTGGCAGGCCGTGCGGGCGGAGAGTGAGACCGATCCCGATCTGAGCGATTTTCAATGGACCGGCGATGAGATTACCGCGCTCGGGCCGGAGTTCGCGCGGGGAGTTTGGCTGATTGGGCCTGGGGTCGAAGAGGACTCATCGCGAATGGAATTTTATTTGGACTACTTGTGGGCCCTGAAAGTCGCGGGGCACGATGATCCGGTTCCGATTTTGCGAGCGGTCCGCCCGGCTGTGGTCGGGGACTCGCTCGAGCTGAGCGCGGATAATGTCGTGGCGTCGCAATTCTCCCAGACGCTGGGAAAATACAAACTCCTGAGTGTCATTGGCACCGGAGGGATGGGAAAGGTTTGGAAGGCTCAGGACCGGTATGGAAACTTCGTGGCCATCAAGGTGCTCCACTCCAGCGAGACGGCTTCGGAGTCGCAGTTGAAGCGTTTCAAGCGCGAGGCCGAGATCATGGCCCGCCTCCCTCATCGTAATATCTGCCGGGTTTTTGAGATGAGCGAGTTTGAGGGAATCCAGTTCCTCGTGATGGAGTTTGTTGATGGTTTGACGCTCGCTGACTTGTTGTATGAACGCACGCAAGCGGAGTCAACCGGCACACGCGAAGGTCTGCCGGATTTGAAGTCGTTGATCGTGGCCCTCCGCACCGAACGGAGTGTGAGGAGCGAGGAAGCGGAGCCTGAGACGGACGAGGCACCGACCCGTTCAAAAGAAACCCGCGTGCTCCCGGTCGAGCAGGCGCTGAGCATGTTTCTCAAGGTTTGCGAGGCCGTTCAGTTTGCTCATGAGCATGGCGTGCTCCACCGCGACCTGAAGCCGGGTAACATCCTGCTCCGGGAAGACGGCGAGCCGCTGGTCGCGGACTTCGGTCTCGCGAAGCTGGATTCCGAGGCCTCCGGGCGTTCGCTCTCGGTCACGGGGAATGTCGTCGGCACGCTCGAGAACATGGCGCCCGAGCAGGCGGAATCGAGCAAGAGTGTCGATGAACGCGCAGACGTTTACAGCCTCGGCACGATCCTTTTTCAACTGCTCACGGGTCGGCGACATTTTGAGGCGACGGGTAATATTGTCGCCGACGCGCAGTCGCTTCAAAATCATGAGCCGCCCCGTCCGCGAACTTTCAATCCCCACTTGGACTCCGATTTGGAGATTATCATCCTCAAGTCCCTGCGGAACTCCCCCGTCGAACGTTATCGGACGGTGGCGGCGTTGAAAAACGACATCGAGCGTTACCGGCTGGGCGGGGTGATCAGCGCGCGTCCGGTCACGGCAATCGAGTTGGTTCGCAAGTTGGTCATGCGCAATCGGGCAATCTCGGCCGTGAGCATCGCCTCGGTTTTGATCCTCATTGCTGGCTCGGTGGCCGCATTTTGGAAAATCAGCGAGCGAGCCGAGGCAGCGGAGTTGGCTCGTATCACCGCCGAAGATGCCCTCGCCCAAGCCGAGACTCAACGCGAAATCGCCCGGCAGGCGCAGGTCCGGGCGGAAGAGGGGCAGCGGGAGGCGGATCGGCAGAAGGCTGATGCGGAGCTCCAACGCGGAGAGGCAGAAAATGCGCTCCAGCGACTCGCCGACGCCCAAAAAGCCGAGGCTCATGCGAGGGAGATGGCCGAAGGGGCAAAAAAGGAGTCTAACGAGGAGCGCGAGGCCCGCGAGGCCGCCGAACTCGCCCAACGGGCAGCCGAGGAACAACTCGCGCAGGTTCAAACCCGCATGGCGGAGGATCGACTCCGCGATCAGTCGCGTCGTCAGCCGATGTTTGGGAATCCCGATGCGGGAAGCCCTGAAGTTGAGTCAGCCCGGAAGTTTTTTGTCGCTGCCATGCAGAATTTCTCGGGTGCGCTTTCCTCCGTCGAGCTCTACCGACTGGATCGCAATCCGCAGGAAGTCGTCCGTCGGATTGATTCCGGTCTGGAGGATGTTTCGAATGCCCTTCTCGCAGACCCGACGTTTACCCCGGCATGGATTTTGAAGGGGCGCTATCATCTCGCGATTCTGGAGGCGGATCAGGCGAAGCAATCATTCCAAATGGCAGGCAACTCAGCGGCAAAGCGCGCTGCCGAAAATCGCAACGACCTCGTTGGCTCTGAAGACCCGCAGGCGCTTGTGGAACTTGCCGACAAGGTTCCCCGTGTCGCCACGGACCGCTTTGCCCGCGCGGCGTCCGTTGTTCGCGATTCGGGAACCGAGCAAGATCAAGGTGTCTCTTCGATTCTTTCCTACCTTGCCGGGAAACCGGACATCGTCAAATCCGTGATCGGCACGAATCCGTTGGGTCGAAGGTCGTCCGATGCCGAGGCGGCTGTCGGCATCGCCGCGGCGACTGGCGGCGTCGGGCAAGTCGCTCTTTCCGGCGGCGAGCTTGCGATTTCCGGCGTCGATCAACTTTCGGATCTAAGCATGCTCAAATCGATTTCCTCGGTGACCCGGCTCAAGATCGCGGGAGCGTCCCGGCTGGATTGGCCGACTCTGGCGGCCCTACCGCTCACGTCGCTGGACCTCTCGGGATGTCACTTCGAGCAGTTTCCGCTGAATACCCGTGGGTTTCTTAAGGTTCGGCAACTCGCGTTGGGTGGCACCGGAGTTGCGGATCTCTCCTTTGCAAGATTCCTTCCCTTGCTCGAAAGCTTGCAGGTCGAGGGGACGTCGGTCACCGACCTGACCCCGCTCGCCGGCTGCCGGCGGCTGCGGTCACTCGATGTCAGCAGCCTGAGCCTGCAGAATATCCGGTCGCTCCTGATGCTGCCCCTCGAGAGCCTGACTCTGAGCCCGCTTCTCATTTTGGATAAAGTCGGTTTGAAGCAGCTTCGCGGGCACGGCACGTTGAAATACCTGCGCACTCCGGACGATCCCGACGTTTTCCCGGCCGCTGAGTTCTGGAAAAAATTCGACTCCGGCGGCTACGCGACCGGCGGATAGTTGGGGATGGTCCCGCGATTCGTAGTCGATTGATGCCGACAGGCTTGATCTTTCTCCACAAATGAGGCATTTCCTCAGCGATGAAAAAGTTGATGTTTTGTTTGGCCGGTGCCGTGGCAGTCTCCGCCGCGTTCACCTCGTGCACGAAGAAGAAAGGCGACCTCTACGCCGGCGTTGATGGAGATTATGTCAGCGGAACCCCGCTGGGTGCCAGATCGGAAGGCGCAAACTTTTTCGGAGGGACCGTCCAGCGCGGGCAATTTTCACCGGTCCAATTTGGCTATGACAGCGTCGAGGTGTCGACGGCCGAGCAGCCGAAGATCGCCCAGGTGGCATCGGCCATGAAGTCGTCACCGCACAATTTGATCATTGCGGGGTTTACCGACGATCGCGGCACGGAGGAATATAATCGCGGGCTCGGAGAACGTCGCGCTCTGGCAGTGCGGCAAGCGCTGATCGACGAGGGAGTGCCGGCAGCAAAGATCCAGACCGTGAGCTTCGGCAAGGAGATGCCCGTGGATCCAGGCAGTGGCGAGGCAGCATGGGCACTTAATCGCCGCGCGGAGTTCGGCGTAGTCAAGTAACGCGCAGTGCGCGTCCCGCTCCTCGACCTCAAGCGCCAGCACGCGCTGGTGCGCGCCGACGTGTCGGCAAAAGTTGACGCACTTTTTGAATCCCAGCAATTCATCCTCGGACCGGCGGTCGAGGAGTTGGAAAGGGACTTTGCGAATTCTATTGGTGTGGAATTCGCGATTGGGATGTCCTCGGGCACCGATGCCCAGCTGGCGATTCTGATGGCCTTGGGAATTGGTCCGGGTGACGCGGTCATAACGACGCCCTACACGTTTTTTGCGACCGCCGGGTGTATCCACCGGTTGGGTGCCGAGCCGGTTTTCGTCGATGTCGAGAACGATACCCTCCACCTTGATCCCGCGGCCCTTCAATCCTACCTCTCCGGATGTCCGACCGATTCGGAGGGGATTCCGCTCAGTCGCCGCGGGAACCGGATTCGTGCGGTCATCCCGATCCATCTCTTCGGAGCATGTTGTCGGATGGATGAGATCGCCGAGATCGCCCGGGCATTTCGTCTCGCTGTCACCGAAGACGCTGCGCAGGCTGTCGGTGCGACCTATAAGGGTCGGAGGGGGATCCTTCAAGCTGGGACCATTTCGGATTCTGCATGGTTTAGTTTTTTTCCGACGAAGAACCTCGGAGGTGCCGGCGATGGCGGAATGGCCGTTTGCCGTGATGCAGCCTTCGCCGACCAACTGCGTCTCATCCGCAACCATGGAATGGAAAAACGCTACATTCATCGGCAGGTCGGTGGAAACTTTCGTCTCGATGGGCTCCAAGCGGCCGTGATCCATGCGAAGCTTCCGTATTTGGCCCAGTGGAATTCCGCTCGGCGGCGGAATGCCGGGTTTTACCGCGAGGCCTTTCTTGGTGAGGGGTTGAGAGATTTTATTGTTCCACCCCTGGCGCCTCCGGCCGGAATGGAGAGCGGTCACATTTATCACCAGTATGTGGTTCGTGCGCTGGATCGGGACGGCTTGATGGAGCACCTTCAGCGGGAGCAAATCGGATGCGCCATTTACTATTCGGTTCCGCTTCATCTCCAGGAGTGTTTTTCCTACCTCGGGTATCGAGCTGGAGATTTGCCCGTCGCCGAGAAGGCGGCTCGCGAGAGCCTCGCGCTCCCGATTTTCCCCGAGCTTGAGACGTCCGAATTGGAGGCCGTCGTGGCTGCGATCTCCGGGTTTTACGCGAAGTGAGCTCCTCAACGATCCTGCGGCTGCCGGCACTCTCGGCTTTGCCATTTTTGAATGCGGCATTCGTTGGACGCGTCGAGGGAATCGATGTCGATACGGATCGCGAGACGGCGTTGGCCCGGCTCGCGAGTCAGCACGAAGCCATTCGCCGGGGCCTCGATTTCGGTGGAGGGATGGCCACAGCGGCTCAGGTCCATGGTTGTGGGGTCGCTTGTGTGGAGCCCGGAACCATTTTTCCGGTGCCGGATTCCGACGCTCTGGTGACGAGCACCCGCGGTCTGTGTCTCGGGATCTATGTCGCCGACTGTGCCGCGATCTTTCTTGCGGACCGGTTCGGTCGCGCAATCGGGTTGGCTCATTCCGGAAAAAAAGGCACCGAACTCGGCATCGCCTCCCGGGTGGTGGAATCGGTCTGCACACTGGCCGGCGGTCATCCCCGGGATCTTGTTGCTGTCATCAGCCCATGCATTCGTCCGCCGCACTACGAAGTGGATTTTGCTGTGGAAATTCATCGGCAGCTCGTCTCGTCGGGAGTAGAAAATGTTTTCGATGACGGACTCTGCACGGCGTCGGATCCGGAGCGATTTTATTCGTATCGCAGGGAGAAGGGAAAAACGGGGCGAATGCTGGCTTTGCTGGAGCTGAAGTAGATCCGACTACCGCGGCGCGGCCAGCCAGGCATCGAGCGCAGAAGCATTTCCGAGGCTGTCGGCCCACGACATGTGCGGAGATTCCAAGTCGGGTAGGGCCCATGCGACGACGTCCGCTTCAACAGCATATTTATGTGGCGAGCCGGAGGCTGGCTCGGTCCGCACCTCACCGGGCGATTCGATGTGAATCACGCCCGGCGGATTCCAGAACTGAGGCACGCGAAGACGTCCGTTTTCTCCATGAATAACTAGGTCTTGATCCCGGCTTAGGCCGACGCCACAGCTAATTTGGGCGAGGATTCCAGAGTCAAACTTCAGGGTCGCTGCCGCGACGAGGTCCACGCCCGTCGGGGCTGGAAGAATCGCCCCTTGAATTCGGGACGGATTCTCAAATGGCGCTTTGTGACTGGCCCCGGCAATCAACCGGGCAACCGACATCGCGTAACAGCCCACATCGAGAATTCCCCCGCCTCCCAAGGATGGCTTGAAGATCCGAGATTCTGGATCGAACGCCTTGGCAAAGGAAAACGAGGCTTCGATGAGCAGAATGCGTCCGATGAGGCCCGACTTCACAAGCTCCACGACCCGCGCTGTGCGAGGATGGCATCGATACATGAACGCTTCCATGAGAAAGCGCTGCTGCCGCGACGCTTCTTCGACGAGGCCCTCCACCTCGGCGAGGTTCATGGCCAGGGGTTTTTCGCAGAGCACATGTTTTCCCGCGCGAAGTGCCGCCGTGGCCCACTCGGCGTGAAACGGATGAGGTGTCGAAACGTAGACCGCATCGACATCCGGATCCTTGAGCAGTTGGTCATAGTCCCCGTGAGCTGTGACTTTGCCAACCGTCGAGGCGAAATCGCTCGCCCGTCCCGAATCGCGGCTTGCGACGGCAACAAGCCGACCGGTCTCGGAGAAGGGTAGTTCGGCTGCAAATGTCTTTGCAATGGCACCCGTGCCAAGGATCCCCCATCGGAGTGATTGCGGCGGTGCCGGCGAGGGGGTGTTCATTTTTTCTGCTCTGTTGATGCCCGTTGCATCGCCGCGGCCATGCTCCACGCGACAACCTTTAACTCAGCCGATTCACCGACCCACTTTCTTCCCTTTTCGGCCAACTGTCTTTGCAAGTCCGGCTGCGTGATCAGCCTTCGGATGGCATCGGCGAGGGCGGTCACATCACGCTCGGGAAAGACGATTCCTCCACCGCTCGCTCTGATCAACACCGGGATCTCACCGGAATCCGAGCCCACAACCGGTGTTCCGCAGGCCATCGCTTCTACGACCACGCGTCCGAATTGCTCCTTCCAGTTCGGTTGGGTCTCGGAGGGAACCACCAAGAGATCGAAGGCACTCAGGTATTCCGGGGTCTTCAGATGAGGGGTAAAGCCGTGGAAAGTCACACGTCCGGCAATCCCAGCTTCTGCCAGCAGCCTCTGGAATGTCGCGCGATATTCCCCGGTGCCGATCACATGAAAATGCCAGGCGAGGTCCTTCAGCTTTTCCAAGGCTTTTGCAAGTGTTGCGAGGCCTTTCGACTCGACCAACCTGCCGACATAGCCGATGGCGGGTTCCCCGGGTTGGCGGGAGAAGGGAGATGCGGCTTTCGGTCGGGGGAAATAGACGGATGCATCCACGGGAAGCGGGCAGATGGTTTGTGGAGCCCGCGATTGTTTTCTTTCAAGGACGTCCGCCACGGTCCCGCTCACGGGAAAACAAAATTTGCTCGAACGGTAGACGAGTCGCTCGATCCACGAGAACGGTGGAGGATACGACTTTGCGATATTCTGGGCGGAGTAAAATCCAAAGGCCGCCGGTATCCGCTGCCGCGAATTCGCGAGGCAAACCTGCCCGGTGGCAAGGGCATAGGGCTCGTGATGCATGTAGATGACATCAAAGTTTTCGCGTTTCAAAAAGGCGCCCCAGTTCATTCGATAAAAATGGAGAACGATGTTTCCGTTGAACATAACGGGAGACTTGGAAACCCAGCCCTCCAATCCCGGCCATTCTTTCTGGTTCAGGACATTGCCGAATTCGTCCTTCCAGTTGGACGGGATCATGAGCCGCAAGTCCCACCCTGTCTGGCGGTGAATTTCCGCGAACACCGCCTGGTTGGCAGCGGTCGCACACGGGTGGCTGACAACCAGGACCTTCATAGTGCGAGTTTGTAGGCCTCTTCGGTGAGTGTGGCCACACGTTCCCAGGTGTAATTCTTCTCAACGAGCACCCTTGCGTTGTGTCCCATGTTTGCGAGCTTTTCCGGGTTGACGTGACTTCACTTTATTGAGCCGGTGGAAGGGTTAGTCTGGGGCGGGAAGGA
>JBMOHW010000069.1:0-13244 GCA_049317665.1 Terrimicrobiaceae bacterium
CGCGGGGAGCCAATCCGCGACACCGCCCGCGTGATGGGTCGAATGCTCCACGGGGCGGTCATTCGGACATTTGCGCAGAGCGATGTCGAAGAGTTCGCCGCGTTCAGCAAGATCCCAACAATCAATGCCCTTACCGACGAGGAACATCCGTGCCAGATTCTCGCCGATTTGTTTACCATCCAAGAATCGCGAGGGTCGCTGGATGGGCTGCGGGTCACGTTCATCGGAGACGGCGACTGCAATGTGTCGCGCTCGTGGATCTGGGCGGCTGCCCGGTTGGAATTCGAACTGCGCATCGCCTCGCCACCCCCCTTCCAGCCCCCGGCAGAACTCCTCGCCCGGTCCGGCGGACGCGTGATTGTCGAGCCTGACCTGCGGTTGGCGGCGGCAGGTTCGGACGTTCTTTACACCGATGTCTGGGTGAGCATGGGCAAGGAAGAGGAAGCCGCCGAGCGCATTCGGCAACTCGCAGGCTACCAGATCAATGACGAACTCTGCTCGTTGGCACCGGATGCCCTCGTCATGCATTGCCTCCCGGCTTACCGTGGGAAAGAAATCACCGCAGAGACATTCGAGGCTCACGCAGATACGATTTTCCGACAGGCGGAGAACCGCCTGCATACTCAGAAGGCTGTGCTTGCCCGGCTGATGGGTTAGGTTCGCCCAAACCCCATGAGGCTCTCAAACCAGCGCGGGATCGAGCGGCGTTTGCGAGGATTATCTCTTCGCGCGCAAGCAACGATCTTTGTTGGCGGAGCTCTCTTCCTTGGCTTCGCGTTGTATTACTTCGTGATCTCTGTCGCGGTAGAACAATCCTTCGGGAACCTCCAGAGCGAGATCACTCGACAGCGCACAAATCGGGCGATTCTCCTCTTCGAGGAATATGCCAAAAACCAGCGCGAAAGCGTCCGCCATGCCGTAAAAGCGGAAGATGCCGGGCTTTTCTTCGGAGAACACCCGAGCGCATTCCTCGAGAAAAAGATCGATCAGAAAATTGGATTCGGCTCGCAGGATTTCATCCTGGTCTTCGATCAGCACAAGAACTTGAGCGCCGCTGTTTCTCTCGGGCCAGATCGGCGCATCCTTCGCCAGATGCCCGACGGCCTCGACAGCGAGCTTTTCCGGCATTCGAAACTTCTGGGTCACGAGGGAGTCGCTACAGTCATTTTTCCCATCGGCAGTGCTCTTTACATCATCTCCTCGGGTCGTGTGGAGCAGCCGGATGGTTCTGGTCCATCCCGCGGGTGGGTCACCTTTGGAAGACGCATTGGCATGGAAGATTTCGAACAAATTCAAGCCACGACGTTTGCTCTCCTGAGGCCGGTTGAGAAGACGATTGAATCCCCCGACAAAGCAGGCTACCGGATTTCCCGTGTCGTCCCGACCAGTGACCTCGGGGACTGCTCCATCTACGAAAGGAGCGCAAACGAAGGACAGGGCGACCTGCAGGACATTCTTGTTGAAATCGAAAACTCACTCACTCCAGCGCCTGTCCAGCTTTTCGTGGAAATCCCGCCAATCATTTACTCCACAGCGATTGATTTTCGAAACCACCTTTTTCTGATCACTTCGGCCTGCGGTCTCCTGCTGATCATCGGCATATTGATTGCAACCGAGATCTTGTTTGTCCGGCGGATTGCCCGGATGGATCATAGCTTTATGAACCTCGCGGAGTCGGGCGAGGCCGCCCCTCGCCTGAATGTCACGGGCGGTGATGAATTCGCGAGGCTCGGTGAGTCCGCAAACCGTCTGCTCGACGCCCTACGCCGCCGACGCGACGAGACCGAGCGACAACAACAGCTTTTGTCCGGTGTGCTTGACAGCACGAACGAAGGGATTATGGCCTTTCGCTCAATGCGGGATGCGGAGGGAACAATCCAAGACTTTACCATGGTGCTCGCCAATCCCGCAGCCGAGCGCATGGCCGGACGCACAACCGCTGAAATGCTTGGCCAGCCATTGCTCAAACTTTTCCCGGGCAACCGCGAGGTCGGACTCTTTGACCGCTACGTTGCGGTCGTGGAATCCGGCCAGCCTGATGAAAACGAATTCTTCTACGAGCACGACGGACTGAAGTCTTGGTTTCATTCCTCGACGTCGCCATGGAATGACGGGTTCGTCGTGACGTTTGAGGAGATTTCATTGCGCAAAAAGCGGGAAGAGGAGCACCAGCGCGATTTGGAGGAGATTGAACGCTTTAATCGCGCTATGATCGGGCGCGAGGAGCGTATTCTCGAAATGAAAACCGAAGTGAATGATCTGCGCAAACGACTTGGCCTGAAACCGGCCTACAACGTGGATTCCCGGAGCGATGGAGCCTAAAAGCTATCCGGTCCAGAGTGACAGACTCCTGCGGGTCGTCGCAAATTGCCTGGGATCGTTAATCGAGCCGGGGGAATTTCTCGAAAAGATTACCCATGTGCTTGGCCACTTGGGCAGTGCCGTGAATGTGGACCGGGTTTATCTTTTTGAGAATCACCTCGAGCGTGGAAAAGTTTACTGCAGTCAGCGAGCCGAATGGGCGCGCGAGGGTGTCGCTCAGCAGCTTCAGAATTCGGATCTTCAGAACCTGCCCTTCGAAGAGGACTTCCCCGATATGTTCGCCGTCGTCTCAAGAGGCAAACCGTTCACGGCCTTTGTGGCTTCCTTAGCGTCCCCGGCGCGGGAGTTCTTGCTGGAGCAGGAGATTATATCGATCGCGATGGTCCCGTTTTTCTGCCATGGCAGCTTCGGAGGCTTCATCGGATTTGACGATTGCCGGACCGAGCGGATCTGGGACGAAGTCGAAATGGATTCCCTCCGAGCGCTGGCGGCCGGGATCGGGAGTGCCTGCCTGCGAGAGCGCACCGAGCGATCGATTCAGGCGCGTGCCGACGAATTGGCCCGAAGCCGACGTGTGGCCCTCAGCTTGATCGAGGACTCGCAAAATGCATTGCAGGCCGCCGAAGAGGCCAACCGCGCCAAGTCTTCATTTCTGGCGATGATGAGCCACGAGATCCGCACACCACTCAACGGCGTCATTGGTTTCACGGAGATTCTCCTCCAAGAGAAGCTCAGCCCACCGCAGATCGAAATGCTCGAGACGATTCGGAACTGTGGCGACTCGCTCCTCAATCTAATTAGCGACATTCTTGACTTGTCGAAAGTCGAATCCGGAAAAATCGACCTCGATGTCGGCTCATGCGCACCGCGCGACTGCGTCCGTGAAGTTATCCAATCCTTTGGTGCCGTGATTCAGGAAAAAAATGTCGGTCTGGAATGGGAGGTCGACCCCTCGGTGCCCGAGACGGTTTTTGTCGATGGAAAAAGGTTGCGCCAGATTCTGGTGAACCTCGTTGGCAACGCGATCAAATTCACCGACCAAGGCCTCGTCAGCGTCCGATTCGACGCCAACCGTGACTCCTCCGGGGAGCTCATCCTGACGGGCACGGTGACCGATACCGGAATCGGAATGTCTGCCGAGGAACTGGGTGTGATTTTTGAGGCGTTCCGGCAGGCGCATTCGAGTATCCACCGGCAATTCGGAGGGAGTGGTTTGGGTTTGGCGATTTGCCGGAGGTTTGTGGAGGCCATGGGGGGCAAGATCTCTGCCCAAAGCGAACCCGGAAAGGGCACAACGCTGACCTTCGGAGTGCCCGTCCGCGTCGCGGATTCGGTAGAGGACACTCTTGCACCCTCCGAGCCAGTCGCTCCCCCACCGAACCTGAGAATTCTGGTCGTTGACGATATTCCCACCAACGTAAAGCTCACCGTCTCGATCCTCCGAAGACTCGGATACTCGGCCGAGACCGCGTCCGATGGGAATGAAGCGGTCGCGCTCGTCGAGCGTGAGGAATTTGATCTCATCTTCATGGACATCCTCATGCCGCAGTGCGACGGGATTGAGGCGACGAAGCGGATCCGGGCCTTCGAGCAAGCCAATCCCTCACGTCCCGCGGTAAAAATCATCGCGCTGACCGCCGATGCTTTTCCGGAGAACAAGAGCCTTTGCCTCGAGGCTGGCATGAACCACTTCCTCACAAAGCCCGTCCGCAGGAACGCCCTATACGCCGCCTTGTCGATACGCCCGCAATCGAGTCTTCCATAACCCTCCACGCGGCCAGCGCAAAATGTCTTTCACCCTTCGGGTGGACTCGCAATCATGGGCAGCCAATGAGTGATAAACAGCAGAACGCCATCTCTCCCCGCCGGGAGGAAGATTTCCCCGAATGGTATCAACAAATCATCCGCGCTGCCGATCTCGCGGAGAACTCCGAGGTCCGGGGCTGCATGGTCATCAAGCCATGGGGCTACGCGATCTGGGAAAACATGCAAACCGAGCTTGACCGGATGTTCAAGGCGACCGGCCATCGCAATGCCTACTTTCCGCTTTTCATTCCCCTGAGCTATCTCGAGAAAGAGGCGGCACACGTCGAGGGGTTCGCGAAAGAATGCGCGGTCGTGACCCATCATCGGTTGGAAATGAAAGATGGAAAGCTCGTCCCCGCCGGCGAACTCAGCGAACCGCTCGTCGTTCGCCCCACTTCCGAGACGATCATCGGAGCGGCCTACGCGCGATGGGTCAAATCCTGGCGCGATCTCCCGATCCTGCTCAACCAATGGGCCAATGTCGTCCGCTGGGAAATGCGTCCCCGGCTTTTCCTGCGGACCGCGGAGTTTCTCTGGCAGGAGGGCCACACCGCTCACGAAACCCGCGAGGAGGCCGAGATCGAAACGATGAAAATGCTCCGCGTTTACGAGACGTTTGCTCGCGACTTTCTGGCTCTTCCGGTCCTCTGCGGCGAGAAGAGTGAGAGCGAGCGGTTTCCCGGCGCGCTGCGGACGTATTGCATTGAGGCGATGGTGCAGGATCGCAAGGCCATTCAGGCGGGAACCTCGCACTTCCTCGGCCAGAATTTTTCGAAGGCTTCCGGAATCCAATTTCAAGGCCGCGACGGGGCAGTCGAGCACGCCTGGACCACAAGCTGGGGCGTGAGCACGCGACTGATTGGAACGTTGATCATGGCGCATTCCGACGACGACGGACTCGTGCTCCCACCCCGAATCGCCCCAACGCATGTGGTCATCATACCGATCACGCCCAAGGAGGACTCGAAGGTCGCGGTGCTCTCAGCCGCCGAGTCGCTCGCGACCTCAATTCGCGCCACCTCGTTCGCCGGTGCTCCGGTCGAAGTCGAAGTGGATTCCCGCGATGTGGGCGGCGGGGGAAAGAGTTGGGAGTGGATCAAAAAAGGCGTTCCGATTCGCATCGAAATCGGACCTCGCGATCTTGCTCAGGGAAAAGCGGCTGTTTCGCGCCGCGACCGTCCGCACAAGGAAAAAGACTTTGTTGCCGTCGGAGAGATCCCTGGTCGGATCGCTGCCATTCTCAACGAGATCCAGACAAACCTGCTCGCCCGAGCCACAGCCTTCCGCGATTCCCATCTCGTTCGCATTGACTCCAAGGAAGACTTCTACCGCTTCTTCACTCCCGAGAACCCAGCGAAGCCGGAGATTCATGGAGGATTTGCCCTGACCCATTGGAGCGGTTCCGCGGACGTCGAAGAGAAAATCAAAGCCGATCTCAAGGTGACGATCCGCTGCGTTCCATTCGAAGAGAATCCCGAGTCGGGAACATGCCCGTTCAGCGGCGAGCCATCACGCCAGCGGGTCTATTGGGCGAAGTCGTATTGAACGATGCCCGAGATTGCGAATATCTCCGCTTACCGCTTCGCGCCGCTAACGGATCTCAAGTCACTTCGCGAGAAGCTGACCGGGATCTGCAAAACCGGGGGATTGAAAGGCACGATCCTGCTCAGCACCGAGGGCATCAATCTCTTCGTGGCGGGCGATCGGGCGGCGGTTGACTATCTGGTGGCCGAGATCCGACACGTTCGGGGCTTGGAGGGTCTGGCGCCGAAATACAGCACGAGTGACGCACAGCCGTTTTCACGGATGCTCGTCCGGATCAAAAAGGAAATCATCGCGTTCGGAGTCGAGGGAATCGCCCCGGGAGTGAAAACCTCTCCCAAGATCGCGCCTCGCGAGCTCAAACAATGGCTCGACGAAGGCCGGGAGATCATGCTTCTCGACACCAGGAACGACTACGAGGTAAAGCTCGGAACCTTCTCGGGAGCGATCGATCTCGGAATCGGAAACTTCCGGGATTTCCCCGAAGCCGTGCAAAACCGCATCCCCGCCGGACTCAAAGAGAAAACGGTCGTCATGTTTTGCACGGGTGGGATCCGGTGCGAGAAGGCGGGGCCGTTCATGGAACGCGAGGGCTTCACCAATGTTCTCCAGCTCGATGGGGGCATCCTCAAGTATTTCGAGGAGTGCGGAGGTGCGCATTATGATGGCGAGTGTTTCGTCTTCGACCAACGCGTCGGCGTGGATCCCGCCCTCCGAGAAACCGAATCCGCGCAGTGTTTCGTTTGCCAGTCACCCCTCACCTCGGACGAACAGCGGGATTCCCGGTATGTCGCCGGGGAGTCGTGCCCGTATTGCTTCCGCAGCAGCGAAGCGCGAATGCAGGAATCGATTGTCGTCCGCGAGCAGACCATCCACGCCCTCGCCGTCCCGCTCCCCGGATCTGTGCCGTATGATAACCGTCGCCCCTTCCTCGTGCCGCCGGAGTATGATGACCACTCGATCCTCGATACGGTTTGCCGGCTTTTCCCCCACCGTTCGGCCGAAACCTGGGCGGAGATCTGTGGCAGCGGTCGCCTCGTTCGACCGAATGGCAATCCGATCTCAGCCGGGCATCGCGTTCGCAGCGGCGAGCGCTACGAACTCCTCCAGCCAGGAATTATCGAGCCTGCGGTGAATGCCGACATACGCATTCTCCACGAGGACGAGGCTCTTATCGTCGTCAACAAACCCTCGCCGCTCCCGGCACATCCCAGCGGGAGATTCCATAAAAACACCCTGCAGTTTTTTCTCGCCGCGGCCTACGCACCACAGCGACCCCGACCAGCCCACCGCCTCGATGCGAATACCAGTGGCGTGATGGTCTGGACCCGCACCCGGCACTTTGCCAAAAAGATCCAGCCGCAATTCGCCGATAACGCGGTGGAAAAACGCTATCTTGCCCGCATCCAGGGTCACCCCGAGAGCGATGACTTTTCGTGCCACGCACGGATCAGCCAGAACCCCGGCGCACTCGGATCCCGTGCCGTCGTCGACGATGGCCTCGATGCCCACACCGATTTCCACGTCGTCGACCGCGCCACCGATGGCACAACCCTCGTCGAGGCGCGGCCGCTCACCGGGCGCACGAATCAAATCCGCATCCATCTCTGGCATCTCGGGATGCCCGTCTGCGGCGATCCCGCCTACCTTGCTGGTGGGGAGATCGGCCATGCCATGACGCTTCTCCCGAGCGAACCCGGCATGTGCCTCCATGCGTCCCACATTTCCCTGAACCACCCGGTCAGCGGTGTCCGCCTCACTTTTTCAGCGCCTCCGCCAGACTGGGCGTAGCGATTGGTTGAGCAGATTTCAACGCCCCTTTCTCAAGTGAAGCCAGATAGAGGGAATCTCTTCCATCTTTAAAGACTGCAAGAAATGCGATCCTTGAGCCGACGACCGGGTTCGCCGCAATCTCGAAGCTCTTAATCCTCCGGCCCCCAATCGATGCTCGATTGTTGATCAATTGATGTAACTCGGAATTCGAACTATCGAACGCAAAAATGCCCTCGAACCCCTCGGCGGCTTGTCCACGAAAAATAACCATGCCGTTCTGCAAGGCGATCCACTTGTTGAACGAATGGAATGCGACATTTTCCTCAGGAATCAAGGTTCGTGAATCAGCGACCACCGAGACCTTCCCGTCTCGAATCAAAAAAATCCCGGAATATCGGGCCCCTTTTGCGTCGACACCGCTTGCCTGAAAAGCAACCAATCCCCCCTCGACGGGTGCGCTGGTGATGTCATCGATTAGCAGCGGCGAGGGCATAGGAGTTTGATCGTCAAAAAGGATCTCAACACTTTCAGAGCCAGCCCCGTCCCGTGCCGTGCGGGAGATTTTGTAGATGGCAGGCTTTCCAACATCGTTGAGTCCGCGAAAGACAATCGCCCCCTCATCCACCCAAGGCTGACCATTGAAATAGGCAATGGATGATCCGTCGGAAAGAACCGTTCGGGAATCGACCAGACGCCGGAGAATGCGCGTCCCAACGCGATAAGAAAAGATCCCACGAGTGCCCGCACCATCCGTCGCCGTAAAGACTACGAGGTCTCCCGACACGTCTGCATATCCAAAAGACCGGAACGACCCAAAGACGGGGACCGCCTGGGTCGAAGTGTCGGCGATAACGCGCAAGCCGTCGCCGAAATCTCCATAGATCCCGCCTCCGCCATCGGCTCGTCGGCCCCGAAAAACAAAATGCGTCCCATCCATTTGGAGCCCGAGGAAATCTGAGAACATCACAGCACTCGAACCGGGCAGATCCTCGTTGTTCACCAATTTCACAACCTCTTCGGACTTCCCGTCGGAGCGATAAACACCAAATCGTGTCCCCCCGCGGTAATACGGATCATCCCCGATAAACGTCACATTCGCCTCGGCATCGACATGGGGATACCGAAATGAGGTAAACTCGACCGGCATCCGACACGGAATCAATGTTCGCTGGTCAGCGATCAACTCGTCGGGATGTGCGGGGTTGTCAACGAGAACGGCGTCCTGCGCAAATCCCATCGATTGACCGATCATGGCAGCCGCGATTGCGCAGGTCTGAATCTTCACTGAACCGTGCTTGCCACATCCGGTGTCTTTTGGCCAGATTTAACAAAGGAACTCAGGAACGACCCTACGAGATTTGGATTGAATCCAAGGGGCTTCCATGCGTTTCTATCCGCTTAGCAATTCCATGAAACCATCTTCTTCGATCATCGTCGCCTCCGCACTTGTCGTTGCACTCGCAGCCTGCGAACAAAGCGGCAACAGCGGGCAGTCCAATTCTGGCCGTAACCGGTTCGGCTATCGCGGCACTGTGGAAAACGCGGAGCAAACCCAGTTTGCCACGCCCACACCCACGCCAAACGCTTACGAGACACCGGCGCCGACGCCCGACCCTTCGACGATTCCGGCGGCACCGACTCCGACTCCGCCGCCTGCGCCGACCACCGGTCGTGAGATCGCCTACGGCACACCCGTCCCGGGGAAGGCCGGTTTCGTGACCAGTCCGCATTCGCCCTACGCGGGTTACGTGGATGTTCGGGGATTCCCTCCCGGCACCGAAGTGAAGTGCCCTTACTCGGGTAAGATCTTTCTCGTGCCCTGAGCCGTCCGGTCGCGATTCTCGGCCCTGGTCTCATCGGGGGTTCCGTCGCGAAGGCGATCCGTCGCCATTCGCCCGATACGGACGTTTCTCTGTGGACCCGTCGTGAGGAATCGCTCGATGCGATCAAATCCGCGCTCCCAGGCTGCCGAGTCACAACGAGCCTTCCGGATGCGGTCCGTGACGCGGAAATCATCGTCATATGCACATCGCCGGAGGCGATTTCGGCTTCCGGGCCGCTCCTTGCGAAGTCCCTCCGATCCGACGCCAGCGTCACGGATGCCGGGAGCATTAAAGCCGATATCGTGGAATCCCTCGAAGCTCAACTCGGCGGAAGGTTTATCGGCGCGCATCCGATGGCCGGATCCGAACAGAGCGGCATTCAAGCAGCCCGGGCCGACCTCTTCGACGGTGCCGCCTGCATCATCACACCGACGCCGCGCTCCGAGCCGCAAGCGCTCGAAGCGATCCGCATGTTCTGGAAAAGAACCGGTTGCCTTCTCCAAGAAATTTCCCCGCAGGAGCACGACCGTCTCATTGCCCAAATCAGCCACCTGCCCCACGCTCTGGCAGCGGCCCTGGTGAATTCCTCGGCGAGCCTTGGAGATCTGGTCTCGCAACTCGCGGGAAACGGATACCGGGACACAACCCGAATCGCCGCCGGTCCGGCCGACTTGTGGACCGAAATCCTCCTAGGCAACCGCGCGAATGTCGTCTCCGCCATCAATGAGGTCTCCCGATCATTGGACGCCCTCCGAGCGGCATTGGAGAAAAACGATCGCCCGGCCGTCGAAGAATTTCTGACCCTTGCCAGCGCACGACGCGCGACTCAACGCAAAACGCCATGAAGTCCGCCCGGGAAAAAAATACCTTCCGGGTTCGAAAGGCCCCCCGCATCGAGACCGAGATCGTGGTTCCGGGCGACAAAAGCATCTCCCATCGCGCGGTGATCCTCTCGTCGATTTCCAACGGACGTTGCGTCATCACAAACTTTCTCGAAGGCGAGGATTGCCGAAGCACGGCCAAGGCCATGGCGCAACTCGGAGTGAGTATTGAGTCCCCCGAGCCCGGCACCATCATTGTCGAAGGCTGTCGCGGAAAGTTCCGGGAACCCGATGGCGACATCGACTGCGGAAACTCCGGCACGACCATGCGCCTCATGGCCGGGTTGTTGTCGGCCAGCCCGTTTCGATGCCGGATGATTGGCGACCCCTCGCTCTCGAAGCGACCGATGCGCCGCGTGATCGACCCACTCGGAGAGATGGGAGCGCGCCTCCGAGCCGAAGGAGAAAAAACCTGCCCGCCACTGATCGTCGAGGGCGGCAAACTTCACGGGATCACCTACCGCCTGCCGGTCGCGAGTGCCCAGGTCAAAAGCGCAGTTCTTCTGGCCGGCCTCTTCGCGAGCGGCAGCACAACGGTCATCGAGGAAACGAGATCACGCGACCACACCGAACGGATGCTCGATTATTTCCAGGTCAAATGCCGCCGGGAGCAAATCCGCGAAGCCGGCCCGCGGCTCCCGGTTCGGCGACTGAAGGAGATCCGCATCTGCGTGGATGGGGGCCAGATTCCAGAATCCCAGGACTTCGTTGTCCCCGGCGATATCTCCAGTGCCGCCTTCTGGCTTGTCGCCGCCGCCGCGCAGCCCGGTGCCCGGCTCCTCGTCAAACACGTCGGACTCAATCCCACACGCACCGGGATTATTGATGTTCTCATCCGAATGGGTGCTAGAGTTCGAGAGGTCCTCGAATCCTCGGCAAACGGCGAGCCAGCGGGCACGATCGACATCAAAGGAGGTCCCCTACGCGCCACCGTCATTGAGGGCGACGAGATTCCCAATGTCATTGACGAAATCCCAATCATCGCTGTGGCGGCCGCACTGGCTGAGGGAACGACCGTGATTCGAAATGCCGCCGAGCTCCGCGTGAAGGAAACCGACCGCATTGCCTCGGTCGCCACCAACCTCCGGGCCATGGGCGTCGAGGTCGAGGAATTCCCCGATGGCATGGCCATCACCGGCGGCAAGCCTCTCAAAGGTGCCCGGCTTCAGAGCTTCGGCGACCACCGGATCGCGATGTCGTTTGCCATTGCCGGACTCTTCGCCAAAAAGGAGACGATCATTGAAGACACGTCATGTGTTCAAACTTCGTATCCGGAATTTTCCGAAACCCTCCAGAAAATTCTCAAGGGAACCGGCGTCGGGCGAGCAACCCCGGTCATCTCCTCACTCGACAACCGGCGAAGATCGGGCAAGAAAAAGGAATGATGACTGTCGTCGCGATTGACGGGCCTGCCGCCTCCGGAAAAAGCAGCGTTGCCCGCCGACTCGCACGTCGACTCGGATTTGCTTTTGTTAACTCCGGCTCGATGTATCGCGCCATCACTTGGGAAATCCTCCGGCAGGGTGCCGACCCGAAAAATCTCGAGGGCGTCGCCGAGGCCGTAAGTCGCGCGGAGATTATCTGCGGACTTTCGTCAACTGCCGAATCGTTCATCCAGATCAACGGGGAGACTCCAGACCATGCCCTGCGTGATGAAGCCGTAAACCGAAGTGTTTCGCTGGTATCGGCCGTGCCGATGGTTCGACACGTGATCTCGGATCGCCTCCGCGCCCTCGCACGTGAGAGCTCGGTGGTCATCGAAGGCCGGGATATCGGCTCGGCGGTTTTCCCAGAGACTCCGTTCAAGTTCTACCTCGATGCCTCCCCGGAAATCCGACAGAAGCGCCGGGCGGCCGAGGGACAGGATGACCAAATCGATGCCCGTGATAAAATGGACTCCTCGCGTGTGGCCGCCCCGCTGATGTGTTCTCCCGATGCCCATGTTGTCGATACATCGCACCTCACCCTCGACGGCGTGGTCGAAACCATCTTCGCCATTCTCGAAGCGGAGGGTGTCCCAGCACGCGTCGAATGAGTCTCGTTTACAATATCTTCTACAATCTCGCGAAGCTTCTCGCCCGCTTGGTCTTCCAGATGCGAGTCGTCCACCCGGAGCGCATGGTTGAGGACGGCCCGCTGATCCTCGCCGTGAATCACGCGAGCTTTTTCGACCCGCCGCTTGCGGGGATCTGTAGTCGCCGCGGAGTTTACTACCTCGCCCGAAAGACCCTCCTGAAATGGCCGTTTTTCGGACCGTTGTTTCCTGCGATGAATGTGATTCCCGTCGAGCGCGACGGGAATGACATGTCGGCCCTCCGCGAGGTGATTAAAAAAATTCGCGAGGGAAATGGCGTTGTCCTTTTTCCCGAAGGCACCCGATCCCTCGACGGAAACCTCCAACCGGCCCGCGCGGGAATCGGCCTCGTGATTGCCAAGACCGGTGCTCCGGTTCTTCCGATGAGGATCTTCGGGGCGTATGATGCCTTCCCGAAAAACGCCACACGATTCCGCATGTCGAATGTCACTGTCGTAATCGGTCACGCAATCCACTTCTCACCGGCAGACCTCGAGAACCCAACCCGGGAAACTTATCAAGAACTCAGCAATCGTGTCATGGAAGCGATTTCTCAGTTGAGACTTCCATGAGCCTCATGGAGAAAATCGGAACCCGTCTGGTATTCGCCGATGGGGATACCGACGCCCTGCTGATCGCCACTGGAGTGCGGACAGAATCCTGCATCGAGGCCCAGTGCATGGAGAATCCCGGACTGGTCGCGAATTGCCACACGGCCTTTGCCGATGCGGGTTCGGAGATCATCCGAACCAACTCGTTTGGTGCAAACAGCGTCCGTCTGGCCTCGTTCGGCCTCGCCGATCACGTGAATGAAATCAACTGGCAGGCCGCCCAGATTGCCCGCCAATCCGTCAAGGGTCGCGACGTCACTGTCGCCGGATCCGTGGGCCCGCTTCCGACGAACGATCTCCCGCGCCACGAAGTCGCTGCCGTGTTCCGGGAACAAATCGGAGCACTCCTCGACGGCGGCGCTCAGATGATTTTTTTTTGAAGCCTTCTCCGATCTCGACAACCTTCTCCTCG
>JBMOHW010000070.1:0-13155 GCA_049317665.1 Terrimicrobiaceae bacterium
GAGAAGAAAAGCAAAAATCAGATATTGCCAAGAGAAAGAAAGAATTGGAAGCAAAGGGTGCTCCTACAACCCAGGAAGCACCAACTCCACCAGCAGAACCAGTTACTACAACCACGACTGCGAAAATGAGTGACGCTGGTGTGATTACAGGAACAGAGAAAGATCAAGAAGCAATAAAGAAGCAACAAGAGAAGATCAGCGATCTTGCTGCCAAGGGTGAACTTACTCCAGCACAAGCATCCCAATATGGAGAACAATTAGGAAAAAGATCACAAGAAGCAACAATTGAAAGACAAAGACAAGAATCAGAAAAAGCAGTAGAAAAGGGTCTTGACCGTGTTGCAACTGCTGCTTCATTTGTTCCTGTTATTGGTCAGGGAGTTGCTGCTCTTCATGCTGGATCTCTTGCAGCACGCGGAGCGTTGTACGGTGGCAAGAAAATGGATGACAGCGGAAAGATGGTAGCTGATGATAAAGCTAGAGAATATTATACAGACGCTGCTATAACTGCTATTGGTGGTGCAGCTCTTCCTGCTGCTGTTGGAGTAGCTGGAAAAGCAATTGCAAAAGCAGCACCAGCAGCAACTGCAACAGTTAAAGCTGCAGCCGCGAAAGCAGGAGAAGCAGCTGCTAAAAAGATTGGTGCAGGAATTGCAACTGTTGCTGGAGAAAAAGCAGCAACAGCAGTTGGTAAAGTAGCAAGTGCCGCTGCTAAAGCTGGTCCAAATCCAGTTGGTATGGCAGCGGGTGGTCTTGCAGGAGTAGAAACTGCAAGACAACAGGAAATGGGTCTTGCAGCAGGAGCTGCAACTGTACTTGGTGGTGCATTATTGGGTGGTTATGCAACAAGTGCTGCAAATAAAATTCCAGGATTGGGCAAAGTAGTTGCAGTTGATGCAGCAAAACAGGCAGCAAAACAAGCAGTGGGTGCTGGTGTTGGAGAAGCAACAAAAATCTTATCAACACCTATAAAAAGCACACTGAATCCAAGATTGTTTAAACCCGCACCATTTGAAGCAATAAAACAAAAAATAAGAGTTGGTATTGCTGCTGCTTCCCTATTGGGTCAACCAGCAATGCCAGCAGCTGCAGCGGGAGAGGGAATTAGAGGTCCAGGAATTGTTCATGTGGAAACTGGTGGTGTTGCACCAAAAGTAACTCCAGCAACACCAAAGGCTCCTGCTCCTGCACCAGCAACACCAAAGGCTCCTGCTCCTGCTCCTGCGCCAGCAACACCAAAGGCTCCTGCTCCTGCTCCTGCACCTGCACCAGCAACACCAAAGGCTCCTGCACCCAGTGCAACAATTCCTGGAATGACAGTTCAAACACCAGCACCTTCACAAGCACCATCGCAAACACCTCAGAGAGCACCATCTCAAGCACCTTCCCAGGCGCCTGCTCAAGCACCATCACAAGCTCCTGCTCAAGCACCATCGCAAGCACCTCAGAAAGCACCGTCTCAGGCGCCTGCTCAAGCACCTTCCCAGGCGCCTGCTCAAGCACCTCAGCAAGCACCTTCCCAGGCGCCTGCTCAAGCACCACCACCCGCACCAACTCCAGTAACTCCACCAGTAACACCACCAGCAACACCTCCTGTGGTTCCTCCAGTAGCTCCAATTCCAGATGATGATGACAAGAAAAGAAAACCACAAGAACTATCTCAAGCAGATTTAGATCTGATGTATCGTAAACTAGGAGAATTTGAACCAGGAGAAGTTGCTCAGTCCGCAAAATCGTTCCATAAGAAACGCGGAGGTGAAGAGGGTGCAGAAAGTCCTTTCGATTACCATAGATTCTTTAGAGTGCCTTCTGAAATCGCCATGGGTTATAGAAGATCCACTCAAGCACAAAGAGCGGGTATTCCAGAGTCAAATGATCAATCTGTTTCAAATTCAGAATTATATAAGCGCATAAAGTCAGCAGTTGGAAATTATTTAAATTCCAAAGAAGGTCAAGAATTAAATAATCATTTAACAAAAATACGCAAGACCCGTTGACTTTGAGATCTGGTTTGGTATAATATGATCGTGATTGGAAACTTTACCCATAATTTTTATGACATCCCAAAAGATCCCATTGAACAAAAAGAATTCGATGGTCTTAGATTATATTCTACACCTGAAGGATTATTTCCATCAGTGACCAGTGTGGTCGGATGGGAAAAACAAAAGAAGTTCGCTGAATGGCGAAAAAAGAATGTAAAAGAGTCTCAACGAGTTTGTGATCGTGGGACTCTTTTACATTCCAAGATCGAATCCTACATTTTGAATGAGGAAGTGAATCATGATCCAGATGATCAATTGTTTACTCTCATAAAGAAGGAAGTCGATCATATCAATAATGTTCGTGCTATCGAACAACCACTCTGGGGCAAGATAACAGGTCTTGCTGGAAGAGTCGATTGTATTGCCGAATATAAGAAAGAACCATCTATTATTGACTTCAAGGCGAGTACCATGCCGAAAAAGAAGATAGATATAGAGAACTACTTCTGTCAGGCAACGGCATATTCATTGCTATGGCAGGAAAGAACTGGAGAATCGATACCAAATATCGTGATCCTAATTGCGAATGAACAGGGATTCTGTCAGGTATTCAAGGAAAAGGTCATCAATTTTGTCCAACCCCTAAAGAATGCCATTGATATATACAAAAAAGAGGTCAATTTAAATGGCATTGAGTTTAAATGATGTAAATCGTAGGCATTCCTTCACTTGGGTCAAATGCAATGATGACAGCAAATCCGCGCACTTCAGAAACACATTCATACAGAGATTTGGTGGCGAATTCATCAGGTCTGGCAGATACTGGGAATGGATTCCTTCCAAGGAACAGATAATCTTTTTAGAACCATCTGTTGTGGAACCCCCATCCACCCAGATACAAGAACCCAGTAAGACTTGGATATTTAAAGACATAGATGGTAATTTAATTAAGACCAAAAATGTTCAAGAGTTCTGTAAACAGTACAAATTGACCCGATCAAGTCTATATGAAGTGATAACGGGAAAACGAAAACACCACAAGGGATTTTCTTTCGTGGAAACCACGATGGAGTGACCAGAAACCCACCTATGGTGGGTTTTTTACTGTTATAAATAAGTTATATGTCGAATGAAAATGCCATAAAACAAAAAACTGCGACTCCTCCAGATTTAGGTCCAATTGCCATGATGTTTGGCAAAATAAATCCCCCAACCATTGCTCACCACGCAATGGGTATGGGATTGATTAATTATGCAAAAAATAATAATATGGATCATGTCATATTTGCAAGTAAAAGGCATCTCAAATCGACTAAAAGTCCAATTGCACATGAGGGAACTCCTCTTAGTCCAGAACAAAAATTAACACATCTTCAAAGATATTTTCCAAATTCAAAGGTAGAATTGAAATCTGACCCATTTTCGGCAATAGAAGAATTGTTTGCCAAAGGTCACAGCACAGTTCATGTCATGATGGGTTCCGATAGAGTGGAAGATACTGCTCCTGGTCTTACACAAAGATATGGAGATAGAGTAAAAATAGTTCCTTTTGGAGAAAAACGACAAAGTGGTGGAACGGGGTTAAAATCTGTCTCTAGCACTGTCATGAGAGAACATGCCAGAAACAATGATTTTAATAAATTCAGAGAACTGGTTCCTTCCCATGTTTCAGATGAACATGCAAAAGAAATGTTTAATGATGTTCGTGGTGGACTAAAACTTGCTAGACTTAAGATAAATGAAGAAGTCTCTGCAATCACACGCATGAAACTAGCAAAGGCAGCAAGACGAACTGCATCACGAAGAAAAGTAGTTCGTAGAAGTAGAGCAAAGAGAAGAAAGAATCTCGGTCAACTGAAAGTTCGCGCAAAGAATGAGATTGTCTCTCAACTGAGACAAAAGATTGCAGGAAAGAGAAACTGGAAGAAGGTTCCATATTCTCAACGAGTCACAATTGATCGCAATTTATCCAGAAGAAAGAAATTAGTTACTAACATGGTAAAAAGAATCATGCCACAAGTAATAAAAGGAGAATCTGAAAGATTGAAGCACCTGAATGCACCAAAGACATTGAATTCTTCATTCGATCCTGTTGGAAGTTTTCTTTCAAATTTCCTTTCAGAAGCAACCAAGATCAAATCCAAAAAAGTCAACAGACAACCAATGGATAGTGCAAAGAAAGCAGAGAGAAAAAGAAATAACACTCAGACTCAGAGAGAAGTAAGAGGAAAGAGAAAAGATAAGATTCGCTCTGGAAATATCAAGGGTGAATTGTTTGCAGTAAAGAACAAAAAAGGTGAAGTTGAGATTGTTGACAAGTCATCCTTGAGAAAGGATCACCAGATTCTTGTCGATGCGGATAGAGCATCACTTCCAGAATTGAAGAAGGTTCTTGGAGACAAGGCATTTGTCAATACCAAGACATCCATTGAATTGTTTGGATATCAAAAGGATGCTGGTGGTGAAAAAGAAGGTAAAAAGGAAAAGAAGGAATCAAAGGGAAAGAAGAGCACTAAGCAAACTGCCGCTGCTGCTGCATTCACTCCACCACCTCAGATGATTCCCGCAGTCAAGAAGGCATCAAAGAAAGATACATATGCCACTTCCCATGATGCCACATCGATGGAATCTGGAATTGTGTTTTCTGTCAACACTGCAATGGGATTATCCCCAGAGGAAATGGTAAAGAAGGGTCTTATCGACAAGAAGGATGTCGATGCTGTTCTTGCAAACAAGAACGAATCATTCATGCCATCTTGCCAAAGAGCAGCAGAACAAATTCTCAAACAATACGGTGGTGCATATCTCAAGCACACTGGTAGACTGAAGAGCACAACTAAACTTTCAAAGGAAGCAGTCGATGGTGGAGTGAAAGACAATACTCCAAAATCAGATTTGCTTTTGGTTGACGATAAAGGTAATGTCATTGCTGGATTGTCGCAAAAGATCGGTGAATCGCAACTCAGTTCTGGTGGTCCTGCCGAAACCGTTACAAATCTCAAATGGGCAATGAGCACTGTTGGTGATAAATTAGATCCAAAGAGTAAAAAGGATATTGAGAATTTCATTAAGTTCTTTGAGAATGAACTTGGCGGAAATCCAAGAACAAAAGCAGGTCCAGTCTCTCTTTACCAACAAGGTGCAGAGAGAGGTGGAGAAGACAAGGAAGTTGCAAGAAGAGAAAAACTTCACGATAAAGCAACAGAAATGTTGAATAGCATTTTGAATGGAGACAAGAAACTTGCATCTGCATTCATCTATTCATTGATCACTGGTGCTGGTAAATTCAAGGAAGGCGATCCTGCAATCGCCACACATATTCTCAGTGCCAACAGAGATGGTACTGATTTGAAGATGACTCAAGTTGACATGAAGTATGCAGAAAAACTTCTGGATAAAGTCAAGTTCCAGATGAAGTTCAAGTCATCAGCAGTAGAGACTAGCGATGTAAAGAAGAAGTGGGAAGAATTTAAGGAAAGAAAGAAGAAGCAGGGTCAAAAGATCAATCTTTCTGAAGACTTCCGTCAATATTCATACCGTTCAGTCATTCGTGCATATCTGATGGAAAATATCAATCATCTCTCTGGTAGCAGATTAGTTGCTGTTCTTCTCGAATCCGATAAAAGTGAAATGAAGAAAGTAACTCCACCAGAACCAAAAACACCAGAAGAAGCAGTTGACTATTTAAAGGATGCATTTCAATACATTGGAGATGACTCATTCAAGTTGTATCAATTCTTTGAAGACACAATGGATGCAGATGTGACTCAACCTGTTGTCGATTGGACTGAACTTGCTGAATCTGGAAGCACTACAAAGAATATAATCACAATCAACGGAAAGACATTTGAAATTCCAGTTGAAGTTCCATACAACTATACTCCAGATGGGAATATAGAATCTCCTCTTTCAGAACAATATCTAATAGAGAAGAAAAAGAGAAATTACAAACAAGAATACGAAAGATATCATTCTAAACCTGAGCAACGAAAGAATCGTTCCAAGCGAGTACTTGCTAGAAGACTAATGATGAAGTTAGGAAAAGTCCGTAAGGGAGACGGCAAAGATGTTGATCATAAAGACGGAAATCCTCAGAACAATGGGAAACATAATCTTAGAGTAAGAGATAAGTCTGAGAACCGTGCAGATAATTAAGGGTTATCAATGGACATACTGCCAGACATTTCGTTGCCTATGTGGATTGAACTTTTCATTTACATATTGACTGCGATATGTGCGTATATTGTAGGAAAATTAAGAGAAGTACGAAAAAGAAAAAAGGAAGTAGTGAAGAAGGGAAATGTTGATTGGACAATACATAGTCAAATTCATGAGTTTATCACTGAACTGCGTGTGAAGACAAATGCTTCACGGGTTCAAGTGATGCAATTTCATAATGGAGAATATTTTCTTGATGGAGTTTCTATGCAAAAAATGTCAACAACTCATGAATCTTTGGCAAATGGACTCGCAAGCAATGCCAAAACGAGTGTGTTGATAACAATGTATGCTGCTCTCATGGAACGACTCGAAGAGAATGCTGCAATTCTTCATTTTGTGGATCAGGAAAAACCAAGTTATTTTAAAAATACACTTGAACTTGCAAATGTGAATGCTTACATCATACTTCCTCTATTTAATAACAATGGTAAGAGTGGATTGCTAATGGTGGAATGGTGTTGTGAGAAGACCGATTATCTTTCTAGATCAGTTGATTTTATAAAAGAAGAAGTAATACACACAAGAGTTGTTGTTCAAACTAAATTGTCACAGCAACTAAAGGATTTCAAATGATAAATGAAGATCTTCGTCGTTGGTTCAAGGAAAAATGGACTGCACAGGATGGTTCCAAGTGCGGTGAATATAAAGGTCGTGGACGAGTCAAATGTCGTCCATCAAAGAGAGTTTCTGGAAAGAGTCCACAAACCTGGAGTGAAATGTCTCCAGAACAAAAGAAGAAGGCAGTCAGACTCAAGCAAAAGGCACACAGAGAAGGAAAGCAATTTAGTTCACACAAGTCTGGCAAAACTTGGGATGGATCGAAAAATAAATATAAGCCAGGAAAGAAAAAAATGGATGAATCGTATCTGATAGAAGATGATGTTATTCAGCGTGGAGAGAATCCAGCAGAATATAGAACAAGATTGTTGAGATCAATACAATCTGGAGATATCTCTTCTATGGATCATCAAGATCGAGTTCATGGTGCTTTAGCATATATCGATAACATTCGCGATCAATATCAAGGGTCTGCCAGAAGTATACATCTAGTAGTTGCGGCAAGAGGAGATAAAACTGGAAAAATTGGATATAAAGTACACGGGACTGCTCCTGGTGGAAAAGATCTAATAACTACTCCACTTGCAATGGGATCTTCGCATGGCAAAAAGGAAGAAACACCAATAAAGCATGTATATGGACTACAATTATCATCATATCCAAATCTAAAAGCAGAACACAGAGAAGTATTAAGAAGACTTATGGATTTTAAAGGACTAAGAGAAATGTACGAAACCATCAAACAAATGTTCATTGAGCGCAAACTAAATAAAAAATCTGACTGTGGATGCGATAAAGATCTACAGGAAGCAAAGAAACCCTACAAAGGATTCAAGAAGGGCAAGAATCACCCAGAGGGTGGTCTTTCTCGCGCTGAAGCACGCAGACAAGGAATTCGTGCTGGCATTGAAACCAAGGATGAAGCAAAGCGTAAGGGTGGGTTCGGCAAGTTATCAAAGAAAACACAAAAGCGCAGAAAATCATTCTGCGCTCGTATGTGTGGAATGAAGAAGAGACGAACTAGTTCAAAGACTGCTAGAGATCCAAAATCAAAAATCAATGCCGCCCTCCGCGTATGGGGATGTCGTTGCGGAACCAATGAATCCTTTGAAGGAGATACAAGACCAATGTTAACAGAAGGCAATAACAAACCAACCAATCCATCACTATGGGCAAAAGCAAAGGCACTTGCCAAAAAGAAATTTGATGTTTATCCATCAGCATATGCTAACGGATGGGCAGCAAAGTGGTATAAGGGTAAAGGTGGTGGATGGGAAAAGAAATCAGTAAAGGAAGCATTCGAGATAGCAAAACAAATAATTAAAGAAGAAGTGGTAAATGCCAAACATAAAGGCACAATGACTGACAAGGAGAAGAAAGAAAGAGATCGCATTGCCAAGGGATTGAAGGGTATCAAATCAATCAAAGGTAAACCAGACTCGGAAAAAGAAGCAAGATTTAGATATGCAACTTATCTTGTTCTGAAGAAGCGTGGTGGTGGAAAGTCTGAGAAATCAGGAAAGTCCGAAAAACCAACAAAGGCATCAAAGAAAAAGAAAAAGAGCAAGTAATACATAGAATAGAGGAATACCATGAAACCACTAAACGAATTTAGCACAGGATACCCAGTCACAATCGGCAATGCCCAGTCTCAAGAATATCAAGGAGCACTTGGCCCTATCGATGCAGAAACTGTACAGGGAAATGACAGACTAAATCCAAAGACCCCAGAAGGTCTTCATAGAATTAATAATTTCATTTCTCACTTCTTCAGAAGAATCACCCTCAATCCACAAAATGAAATTGCCCAACTGAGAGTAAGACTCAATCACCTTACTCTTGATTTCCCTTTTGATAATACAAAACCAGTTGAAGCAGTAAATAATTACAAGGTAACATTTGGTGGGTCTGCTTTCGGTGTTACTCCAACAACAGATCTTTCCAAGGGATTTGATACTGGAGCAGATCTTCCACAATACAACTTACAGGTTCGTGTTGCAAAAATTGATGATGGATTCAAGTTGGAAGGAAAGTTAACTGCTGGAAATGAAATAACTGAAAGCATTCTGGAAAAGGGTAAGAGATCTTCTCGTATCAGCAACATGAAGCATATATGGGAAAATGCCGAAGCAGCAAAGGCAAAAGACATCAAAGATCCAACAGGAGATACCGAAAGAGAAATCATCAAAGACAAGAGAAAAATGGATCGTGAACTGAAGACCCCTAAAAGATAAAATGAAATCTTTGTCATGAAGGAAAAATTAAGTCCCAATAACTTCGTAATGTACGCAATGAAGATGTATAATAATCCTCATTGTACTGGTATAGAAGAATTCAAGGAAGATCTCTCCAGAATAAAGTACATAAAGAGACTCCTTATCAAATACAAGAAGTATGGCGACTTAAAGGAAAGACTGATTCTAAATCACATTATAATTCTTCAGAATGTATTTGGTGTCGAAGGTGCAGTGAGAATACTTTTCTACAAATTGAATAAGGATCTACATTCTTACCTCAAGGCATTTTTGGAATATCTTCAATATCTTCCCTACGGAATACCAGAAGCAGATCTATCTGCAATACATTCAGATCACAGAATAATAAAATTATTACAGAGAATCAAATGAGAACAATAGCAGACCTTTTCAAGAATATAATGATTGTAGAGGGTTCAGAATCAACATCTGAATCAATCGGTCATTTGCCACATGTTGTTGAGGCATCGCTTCACGGCAACCACGAATCTACAATTGCACATCTTGAAAATGCTTTTGATATCATAAGAGGAAAAAAAGGAATTGAAGGAAGCAACCTTTCTCAAAAAGCAGATGGAAAGGTTTCTATTCTTTTTGGCAAGAAGAATGGAGTTCCATTCGTCAAGTATAAGGGAAGTGGAGCAAAACCACTCACCAGTGTAGAAGCAATAAAGCAACACACGAAAGACACTGGAAAAGATTATCTTGAAGACTCATTTATGATGGGATTGAAGGCAGCAAGTCATCCTTCAATTGAACATAATACATCGTATCAAGCAGATACGATGATTGATCATGCATCTGATTCTGTTCGTGGAAATATAATCAAATATAAGAAACCAGCGAACACAACCAAATCCATTCTTGCAGTTCACACAAAATTTGAAAACGGTGTTGACACTAAGAGTGGAGCACCAGACCTTTCTCATGTAGATACGGGGGAAATGCATTTCCCCAATCTCTCAATGAAAGGAAAGAATTATTCTCCAACACAGGAAGAAAGTTCAGCAATCAAGGAAAACATTAGCAAGGCGAAGAAGATCTTTAATGATCCAGCAGTTGCTAAAGTTATGAAGCAAATTGCTTCACATAAGAGCGAAAGCAAGACAGGTCATCGCTATATGTTCTTCCGCGAATTTAATAATAAATTCCAAAATGGAGAGGCGAGTGAAAGATCAGTTTCAGAGTTGATGAAGTTTGCAGGAAAGAAACTGGAAAAGACTACAAATAAGAAAGAAAAAGAAAGAATACTGGGTCATATCAAATATGTGACTGCAAATACAAAGCATATCTCCAAGATGCTTCAGGCACATTCACATGTTGATGCGGCAAGAGATCATATAATCAAAGTTCTCAACCGAGCAAATCCAGAACTTAAACCATTAGATCCAGAGACTGGAGAAGTCAATTACAACTTCAGTGAAGGATTTGTTTCTGATATTCCTGGTCATGGACAGGTGAAGTTTGTTCCAAAGGAATTCAGTGTTCGCAACAGAGCAGAAAGTGCTGCAAGAAAAGTCGTGAGAGAAGACGCAGGAATGATGACCGCATCCAGTGGAGCAATCTCTGGTATGGGTTATAATCTTGGTGGTCCTGCTCCAGACGATGTTGCAGTTGCTCCACGATCTAATAGAAAACCAAATCCACTTCGTAAGAAGTTGGTTAGAAAGTTCTTGGGTAGTGTGAACTTAAATAGAAAGGAAGATATATCATGACACCAGAATTACTTTCGCTTGTCGGTGGATCCTTTGTTGGGTTTCTTTTCCGATACATCGCAGAGAAGCGTGCTGCCGAAGCAGAGAACTTCAAGCGACTCATCGAAATGAACACGCAGACAACCAACAATCAGAACCTTGCTGCACAAAGAGTTCCAATTGATGCTGGCAAGGTTGTAAGACGATTGATCGTTCTTATTATTCTTTTCGGTACAATCATTGCACCATTCATTCTTCCATTCTTTGGAATTCCAACAATAGTTGAAGTCGATCAAACAAATCCAGAACTATTGTTTGGTCTTGTTCCAGAGACATCCCACAAGGTATTTCAAGTCGTGAATGGATTCTTATTTACAAATGAAAGTAGACAAGTTCTGATTAGCATTATCGGATTCTACTTTGGAACAGCAGCAGCAGGAAACAAGTCATGAAGAAAATTGGAATCTTTTCATTATTATTTCTTTGGTTCTGTCTTGCAGCATGTAGAACACTTCCCGAAGTAAGATACACTGCCCCAGCGAATGGAAGCGAAAAAGATACTCAAGGAATGGTTGCTGCTGGCACAGAACTTAAACCAACAAATATAAATTGGTATGCTGTTTTGTTTTATGGATCTTTAGTTTGCTTCGCCCTGTATCTATTTTTTAGAAACGAAGGTGGAGAAGATAAAGATGGTGATGGAATGGAAGATACAATAGATCCACCAGCAGGAATAACGGGCCCATAAACCTGGGTACTATCAACAGGGTGGGTACTATCAACAAAATCGCCGCTTTTCAGCGGCGATTTCCATTTCGGAAATACGGATCAAAATATCCGTAATTGACTTTAAAATTTGGGAATAGATTTTACTCTATTCCCAAGTTGAGAGAGGTTGAGATTCCTTTATGCGGGAATCAACGCTTGACATGGTTGGCGATCACATCGGAGAACCGATTGATGAACGCGCGGGAATTTCCTCGCTTCTCGACTGCCTTGAAGAAGGTATTGCGAACGCGAGTGAAGGTGGCATTCGTCGGAAGATCATTAAGCATTTCGTCCACCGACTCAAGATCCGCAACATCGTGATTGTTCGGAAGAACAAACAGACGGTCGTATCCGTGATTGATGGTCGGCTTCGAAGCAGTATCAATCACCATCTTGTGCTGCGCGTAGTCGTAGGTTTCATTGTAGCGGAAACGAGGTGCTTCGATGAAACCATTCTCCTTCAGCTTCACGAACTCATCCTTGCGATCCCCTTGGAAGTACGGGCAGTATCCACCCTTCGCAGGAATGTAGAACCCGATGGTATTGCTACCAGTCACATCACCGAACACATGAAGCAGCGCATCGGTCGTGCGAGTGTAGTGACTGATGTCATACTCCTTGTTGTTCATCGGACAACTGACGAACGCCTTCGCGAACATCGGATTGTGGGCAATCGCGATTGAACTGTAACCAGTCTCGCCATCGGTGAGGAAGATCGTGTTGACGATCTGCACCTTGTGCTTCTGCTGAAACTCAGGAACAATCTTCATTGCAGCGATGATGGTCGAGTCGAGCGGAGTATTGCCCTGATTGAATCCGAGAGGCGCGCAAACGCGATAATACGACAGATTTTCGGTGATGTCGCGGGGGCAAGTAACCATCTGACCGAGAGCGAACACATTGAACATTGCTTCGTTGAACTCGTTGTTCTTCATCTCCGAAGAAAGAACATGGAGAAGAACGAAACACTCACTGCGAGAGTGATGAAACGAATCGTCGTTGCTTTCAGTCATCGACTTTCCGTGAACCTTGCGAATATTCTTGACCTTCGCATTCTCACTCCACTGATTGTAGTGAGCAGCTTCAGCACTGTTCGGATTAATGCCGATGTGGTTAGCAAGAGTGGTGTACTGACTGCTGAACAGGTACACATCGAACGGAATCTGCATACGCTTGCAGAACTGCGAAAGCATGACGACCTGAGTCAGAACATCTTCGGTTGACATCTGCATCGAACTCGACCAGTCGATGAACATGACCATGCCGTGATTCTTGCCATCGGCAATCGTGGTGTAGTTCAGGAAGATGTCGTCGGTGATCTTGTGAAGACACAGACGGTCAGTATCCAACTTGCCACTACGAGCAGTCGAAGTACGCTTCTGCTCATCGGCAGCCTTCTTCATATCGAACTGCTGAACGAGATTGCCGATGATCGGACGAGTGTTCGTGACGAGTCGCGTGTACTTCTCACGAATGCGAGTCATCACCTTGTCGTTCTGCGAAGCAATACGCGGGAAGTTGGTGAAGTGCTGCGTCAACTGATCCTGACACTTCTTGTACGGGAGAATGATCCGATTCGTGTTCGGCACGGGAATGCTGCTGTAGTACACCGAACTGACCTTCTGCGAAACAGACTTCTTCTGATTCGCGTCGAAGTTGCTCTGAGTACGCATT
>JBMOHW010000071.1:0-13007 GCA_049317665.1 Terrimicrobiaceae bacterium
GTGGTCATGGTGTCTGTGCTTCCGGCATTCTGTTGGCCGCCGCCGACTCCGTCCTACAATACGTTTGCAGGATTTGGGTTACTCGTGGCGGCTGGGTGTTTTCTGTCTGCGATGAGGGTTGCGGGCGGGGTGCTGTGGCAGGTTGGTGCACTGGTGGGGTTCGGTGTGGCGATGGTGTTGCTTTTGTTGGTGAAGGGGTCGAGTGCGGTTGGCTTGGGGTTGTTTTGTGTCGGGTTATTGGTCGTTTGGCCGCTGATGGGCGCGAGTCGCAAGCTCGGGCTGCTCGGCCTGTTGGCGGGTTTGACGGTTGCGGCCGCGGCGGTGGCTTTGATCTGCATTCCAGCGCTCCGGGGGATCGTGGATTTTCTTGGCTACTCTATATCGAGTCTCGCCCAGGGTGGGGGAGCTTCGGGAATCATCGGACGACATGCCAGTGAGGCATGGGATTTGATTTATCGAACACAGAAGTCTTATCTCCTGCCGCTGATTGTTTCGGTGCTCGGGGTGGTTTTGATTCAGGTCGTCCGGAGGCGGTTTATTGTCGCTTGGGAGCCGGTTTTGTGTGGTGGGGTGGTTGCGTTGAGCTTGGCCTGCGTTTTTGTGGCCGGGCTCTCGAAGAATGCTTTCTTTGCCGGGATCGAGCATCGGAACGGGTCAATGCTTGCGTATTTTGCCCTGTTTCTCGTTCTGGCGATCCTTGCCCTCGGACTGCCCCGTGCGGCCGGGGGTCCTTCGACGCGGGAGCGATTTGCTTCTTGGCTGATCGTCTTGTGGCTGGCGGCTCTGCCGTTTATTGGTGCGGCGGGAACGACGCATCGCATCTACGTCAACGCGCTTCTCCACCTGGCTCCGTTATTCGCGTCCATCCTGATTTTGTCGGGAATGATCGACCGTCGGCTTCGTTGGGGTCTGGCAGGTCCTATGGCTGGCGGGTTGATCGGTGTGCTGGCGCTGGCGCAGTTTTTCTCTGGGTATGTTTTTCAACCTTACCGTCTGCCGACTTCGAAGGGCGAGCAATCCGTTCCGGTGGAGATCGGCAAGCCCGAGTCGGTGTTGAAGCTCGATCCCGCGTCGGCTTCGTTTGTGGAGGAAATCCGGGGGCTGTGTGAGTCAGCGGGATTTCGCTCCGGCGGCGATGTGCTCGGGCTTTTTGATCTGCCCGGAGTGGTTTTTGCGGTCGGAGGGGTCTCGCCGGGGCGTCCGTGGTATTTTTCGAACTACGGCGAGGTCGGGGAGAACGACAACATCCGGGCTATCGAGGCGGCGGGAGCGGGACGTTTGCGAAAATCCCTGATCATCCAGACCGATAACGACCCTCGCGTCGCTACGTATCTTGCGCGGGTCGGCATCCAGTTTCCCGACGAATACCGATTCATCGGCGAGGTCTGGCATCCGTTCCGCGAATACAGCCTCCGGGTTTGGGCACCGGCCGGGACGCCTCAGAAAGAGTAACCGAAGCGCTCGATGTCTTCGGTGTAGATCCGTGCCACGATGGAGCGAGTCTCCTCGGTGTAGCAGTCGCGATAAGGGGCGTGATCGGATTTGTTGCGATGTTCGAGATCGACTTTCACTCCGATTCGCCGGCAAATCTCGGAAAAATCGTCCCGGACGTTCTCGACGCGTCCGACGAAGTCCACCAAAGGTTTCCCGGCGTTGTCACAGATCATGCTCGATTGCGTGCGGTAAGTCGTCTCCCTCCAGCGAATGTAAGCGTCGAACGATCCCAGCGATTTCACGTGGGGGAACATTTTGTCGCCTGGCTGTCCGAGAATGTAGTGGTAGAGCGAGAGTTGCCAGTCCCAAGGATTGCGCACGAAGGCGAATTTGAAGAATTTTTGGAAGACCTCGGCGGGGAGGATCTCCTGCAACTCTGCGGCCGAGGCGTGTTTCGGCGGCTTTTGGTGGATCAGAAGACGCCGCGGAGTCGTGAGCCAGGTCGGCCAATTGCTCGGTCTCCATGACCCCGGACGGTAGGCATAAGGCTCCAAGGCGGACGTGATGCTGTTGCCGGCCGTCTTGTAAAGGTGGACAAAGAGGAACTTGTGAGAGTAGGAAATCAGCATGTGCTGTCTTTTTGTCGCGGTCGGAACCCGCTCAGCGGGTTCGTGAGTGAGCCCCAGCCGGAGTGAAAAATCAAGGATTACCCAAACTTTTCCGTCTCATCCATGATGCCGATCCGTCTTTTCAAAGCGTCAAGTTTTAACGCGGAGGCACTCCGGTCTTACTACAACGACCGCCCAGGGTTGGATTCCCTTTCCTTTGCCGAGCAATGGCAGTCCCTGTGCGCTGACCTCCTAGTCGGAACCGATTTCTGGCAGGCCGGACTTGAGGAGAGCGGGAGGTTTGAAGTGTTCGAGACCGTGCTCAATTGCGATCCGCTCCAGAAGGCTTGGGCTCGCGAAAATCGGGTTTCCGGGGGCAGGAAAGATATTGTCCTCGCCCAAGCCGAGGCCTGGCGTCCGGAGGTCTTCTTCAGCCATGACTTCGAGACGCTCGACTCGAAATTTCGCTCCGAGGTCCGACGCCGCGTGCCCTCGGTTGCGCTGATCTTCGGTTGGGATGGCATTGCGCGCAATGATGCGGCGTTTTTTACGGGGTGCGATCTCATGATGTCGTGTATCCCTCATGTTGTTGATTTTTATAAATCGCAAGGTATTGATGGAGAATTATTCCCGTATAGTTTTCACGAAAAAACAGGAAACAGGATTTTGCGGGGTCGGGATCTCTATCCGATGACATTCGCGGGCTCAATTCAGTTGAAATCCCGTCTCCACTTCCAACGAGCTGAGTATCTTTACCAGGCCGCCCGGAAGCTTCCGTTGCGTCTCCAGGCGTCGGGTTCTGTGGCGAACTGGCAGTGGACGCATCGCGACCAGCGTCGGCGTCTCCGGCATTTTCAGTTTCGTCAGGCGTGGATGACCCATTTTTTGGGCAAGGTGAATCAGGGAGCGCTCTTCGGGTTGCCGATGTTCCAGTTCCTGGCGGATTCCGGGATCACGCTCAACATCCACATTGATGCCGCGCGTGGGCAGGCCAGCAACATGCGGCTCTTTGAGGCAACCGGGGCCGGGGCCTGCCTTTTGACCGATTGGCAGGAGGATTTGTCGAACTATTTCGAGCCCGATGTCGAGGTGGCGACCTATCGAAGCCCCGAGGAACTGATCCGGAAAGCGAGGTTTCTCATGGAGCATCCCGAGGAAAGGCAGCGGATCGCCAAAGCTGGCCAAGCGCGGACGCTTCGGGATCATACGTTCTGTCAACGGGCTCATCTGCTGGCGGATATCATTACCAGACATCGTCCAAAAACGGGTGGTAAACCGTTGCGCTCATGAAGGTTATTCACCTCATGACAAGTCCGTCAGGTGGGGCGGCGCGGGTTGGAATTAACATGCACAGCGGACTTCGCGAACAAAGCGTATCATCTGAAGTTCTCTATCTGAATGCAGAGGCCCTTGGGAAAGACGAGAGGATTTTCGAGGTTCCGAGGGATCCGATTTCGACATTGTCGAGAGGGATTCGCCGGGCGATCCACCGTGCGGAGTTCCGGCCGTATCGGAAGTGGCTCCGGAAATCCGGGCAGCCGAGATGGGAACGGTTCGGTTCGGATCGGGTAGGTTGGGGGGCACCGCTGGCGCGGGCGGTGAGAGGGTTTGATATCGTGCATCTTCACTGGGTCTCGGATTTCGTGGATTTGAAGCCCTTTTTTGAGGCCCTTCCGGATCATGTTCGTGTGGTGTGGACGTTACACGACATGTGGGCGTTTACAGGAGGGTGCCATTTTCCCGAAGGATGCGAACGATACCGGGAGGGGTGCGGGGCGTGTCCGCAGTGGGGATCGAGGCTCGAGGAGGATTTTTCGCGCCAAAGCCTGAGAAGACGAACATTGGCCTACGCAGGTCTTGGTGACCAGCGGCTTCGAATTATTACGCCTTCCCGGTGGATGGCCGAGCAGGCGGCTCGGAGTTCCTTGTTTCGGGACCGAAAGATTGATGTCGTGGCCAATGGCCTCGACCTAGGGGGATTCCGTCCTGTTGAACGTATCGAGGCTCGGCGGCAACTGGGACTCGGGGACGACGCATTTGTTGCACTTTTTCTGGCCGATTCGGGCGGCAATCGGAGAAAAGGGCTCGCCGTGCTCGAGAAGGCGCTGGAGGGATGGCCGGCGTCTGGGCACCGGGTTTTGTTGGTCGTGGGTGGCGCGGATCCTAAGCCGATTCCGGGCTGGAACGTTGTTCCGCTCGGATATGTCACCGGGAGCGAACGGCTCTCGTCGCTTTACAGTGCCGCCGATGTTTTTGTGCACCCGGCCTTGGAAGACAACCTGCCGAGCACGGTTTTGGAGTCGCTTGCCTGTGGGACGCCCGTAGCGGCGTTTCGGATCGGTGGCTTGCCAGAACTGGTGACGGGTGAGGACTTCGGAGCGTTGGCCGATCCCGCGACGAGCGGGACGATGCGGGAACTCTTGGCCGACGCCCAACGATGGAAAAGCGATCCCGTCCGCCGAGCGGCTTGCCGGCACCACGCCGAGGCATTTTCGATCCGGGCTATGGTGGATCGATATCTTGAGATCTACCGGAGTTTCGGGTGAACTTCAGAATGGTTTTCGGACAGGATTAACAAGATTGGGGGAAAGGCCGGTGCGCGTTCGCTGGATAAAAATCCTGTAAATCTTGTTATTCCTGTCAAAACTCCTCAACCGCTGGAGCCGAGTCGAAGGATTGTGCGGAACTCTGCAGCGGTGAGAGGCATGACGCTGAGTCGGGATTGACGGAGGAGGCCGATTTCTTGGAGCGAGTCAGTCGCCTTGATCGTTTCGAGCGGGACCGGATTGCGGAGAGGGGAAACGGGTCGTAGGTCGACGCAGGACCAGTCGCCGTCGGTGGCCGAGGGATCCGGATAGGCTGCGCGCTCGACCTCGGCGATGCCGACGACCTCTTTTCCCGTCACGCTGTGATAGAAGAGAACCCGGTCCCCGACTTTCATTGTTCGGAGGTGGTTACGGGCTTGGAAGTTCCTCACGCCGGTCCATGGCGTCGTTCCATCCCGAACGAAATCCGACCAGGAAAATGCGGATGGTTCCTGTTTGACGAGCCAGTGTTTCATTGGTCAGCCGGAGCGGTGGGGATGGAAATTTTCGGGCTTTGCATCGGGCGAATGGTTGGCACTATGGAACCGGAAGTTCTGAAAAACAAGCATGTCGCGGCAAGGTATCTTCATTTCGTTTGAAGGCTCGGAGGGTTGCGGAAAAACCACGCAAATCCGGCTACTCTCGGCGGCGCTCCGTGAGTCCGGAGCCAAAGTGATTCTCGTCCGCGAGCCCGGCGGCACGGAGTCTGGTGAGATTATCCGCCACCTGCTCCAGCACGCGCCCGAAGGCGCGGCCCTCACGGCTGAGGCCGAGCTTCTTTTGTTTGCCGCGAGTCGGGCGCAGCTCGTTCGCGAGGTCATTCAGCCGGCGCTGGCGGAGGGACACACCGTCATTTCCGACCGCTTCCTGGATTCGACGACGGTTTATCAGGGAGTCGCCCGAAAGATTTCGGCGGAGGCCACGCGGTTGATCAACGGTTTTGCCGTCGGGTTGTGTCTTCCCGATGCGACCTTCCTTCTCGATCTCGACCGAGCGGCCGCTTTGGCTCGCATGGAAGATCGTGCACGGGATCGGATCGAGCGAGAATCCGAGGAGTTTTTTGAAGCCGTTCGCCGCGGCTATCTGGATCTCGCCAAGCGGGAATCCGGTCGTATCCACGTGCTCGACGCCGCCCGTCCGCCCGACGAAATCGCAGAAGAGATCCGGCAGACGTTGAAGAATTCAAATTTGATCGCTTGAATTCGGATTCGGATTTTGCCCGCGAATGAACACGAATGAAATCAGGGGGATGGGAAAAGATAAGTCCCATACATTTGCGAGGATTTGCATGATTCGCGGGCCGCTTCTGCCGTTTTCCGCTTGAACCCGCCTCTTCGCGGCGTCGCTTAGTATTTCGGCGCCTTGACCGTCCCGGCCTCGAGGTCATCGCGGCGTCGTTGAACGATTCGGTCTGCGATTTCGCCGACCATTTCTTCGAGGAGGAGGCGGAGATGGCTGCCGCGGCGGAAATCCGAGGGGGCGATATTTTTGACGCGATCGGCGTGAGTGCTGAGTTGGTAGCACTTCTTGAAGCTGGCGCGGGTCGGGTCCTCGGGATTGTAAACGGCGATGGCCTGGCCGCCATTGCGGCGCATCACCGTGAAGCAGGGGACATCGGTCGGTCCGTCGCCGACATAGACCATGTTCTCGAACGGCACCGGGCGGAGCGCGGGGGCCATGTGATCGTTGACGTCCTCATCCATCTCGAGCATGCCCTTATTGATGCGGAAGAGGAACTGCGTTTTCTGGGTGTGGCTGATGACGCGCTTCGGGAAGGTGATCCGGTCGTGAGAATCGACAGCGAATTCGCAGCCAAAGATCTTGCGGATAAACGGCGCGAGGCGACTGCCCTCGATGAGGACCTTGATGCCCGAGGAGACGATGTAATGCTCGACGACGATTCCGTGGACCTCATGTTCCGGCGTGAGCAGACCCGAGCGGAACTCCTCGAACATTTCCGGGAGCCCCTTGTAAAAAGTGAGATTCTTGCCGAGTTCGCGGAGCTTGGCGTTGGTGGGCCGATCCATTTCGAGGCAGTCGAGGAGGACCTTCATGTAGGCCAGTTCGTTGTCGTATCCCTGGTCCTTGACAAGTTCGCCGCACTTGGCCCAGAAGCTCGCCGGGTTGATGCCGAACACCGGGAAGATTGCCTCGTCCTGCATATAGGTCGGCGAGAGGGTCTGATCGTAGTCGTAAACGATGGCGATGATGTTTTGCGGGACGGACATGAATTAGTGTCGGGCTTCGATGGGAACGTAGCTGCGGAGTGTTTCGCCGGTGTAGACTTGGCGCGGGCGGTAGATGCGGGACTTCGGATCGTCCATCACCTCTTTGAAGTTCGCGATCCATCCTGGCATGCGACCGATGGCAAACATGACCGTGAACATCTCGGTCGGGATGCCGAGGGCGCGCATGATGATGCCGCTGTAGAAATCGACATTCGGATAAAGTTTTCTCTCGAGGAAGTAGGAATCGTGGAGCGCGGTCTCCTCCAGCTTCTTCGCGATATCGAGCAGGGGATCGCTGATTTTGAGGCGGGCGAGGAGTTTGTCGCAGCTCTCTTTGATGATCCGTGCGCGGGGATCGTAGTTTTTGTAAACCCGGTGTCCGAAGCCCATGAGGCGGCTGCCGCCCTCTTTTGATTTCACGCTTTCGAGGAAATGCGAACCATCATCATCGTCGTCGCGGATGCGGGCCAACATTTCCAGCACGGCTTGGTTGGCTCCACCGTGGAGCGGTCCCCAGAGGGCACAAACGCCTGCCGCGGCACTGGCAAAAATATTCGCCCGACTCGAGGCCACCATGCGCACGGTTGAGGTCGAGCAGTTTTGCTCGTGATCGGCGTGGAGGAGAAAAATCTGGTCGAGTGCGGCGACGGCCTCCGGCTCAAGCGGGAAGTCCTGATACGGCATCGAGAACATCATGTGGAGGAAGTTTGCGGTGTATTTGTATTCGGGCTTGGGATAGACGATCGGGAGTCCGAGGGATTTGCGGTAGGCAAAAGCCGCAATGGTGCGGACCTGCGAAATGAGACGGGCTGAGTGGCGATGAAATTTTGACGGCTCGTAGGGCCCGGTGAGTTCGTGGGTAAAGCAACCACAGGCATTGACCATCGACGAGAGGATCGCCATCGGATGGGCATTGGGAGGAAACCCTTCGAAATGATACTTCATGTCCTCATGGAGGATTTGGTATTCGGTAAGATTTTCTGAAAACGTCCGGAGTTCGCCGCGGTCGGGAAGGTTTCCGTGGATTAACAGCCAGGCGACCTCGATGAACGTGCTTTTTTCGGCGAGTTCCTCGATCGGGTATCCGCGATAGCGAAGGATGCCCTTTTCACCGTCGATGAAGGTGATGTCGCTCGTGCACGACCCGGTATTTCCAAATCCGTCGTCGTAAGTGATGAGGCCTGTCTTGTCCCGGAGCTTGCCGATATCCACCGCGTGTTCACCCTCCGAGCCGACGATGACGGGGAATTCGGTTTCGGTGCCGTTGTAGGAAAGAAGGGCTTTTTCGCTCATGGTTTTCTCGATTCGAACTGGTTGGTGGACGAGGACGGTCAGGGGAGAGTATTCCCAAACCACGCGAATCGACAATCGATCAAAAAAGTATTTTCCGCCCGCTAACTGAACATCAGAATCAACACCTGCGCGCAGAGGATTCGGAGCAGCATGGTGAGAGGATAGACGGAGGCGTAGGAGATCGACGGACCGTCGCTTTTGACCAACGTGTTCGCGAAAGCGAGAGCGGGGGGATCGGTCATGCTCCCGGCAATGATGCCGGTGAGCGAAATGTAGTTTAGCTTGAGAACCAGGCGTGCAAAAAGACCGACGAGCAGAATCGGGACGAGCGTAATGCAAAAACCGGCAACCAGCCATTTGAGACCCTCGGGACTGAGGAGTGTCGGGACGAACTGAGTGCCAGCTTTCAGCCCAACGCAGGCGAGGAAAAGGATGATGCCGAGCTCACGGAGCGCAAGGTTGGCACCCGGCGGCATATACCAGACGACCGGACCGATCTGACCAATTCGGCTCAGGAGAATCGCGATCACGAGCGGTCCACCGGCGAGGCCAAGCCGGACCGGAACAGGCAGGCCGGGAATGACAAAGGGAATGAGCCCGACGGCCACCCCGAGCGCAATTCCGGCGAAGACCGGCAGGAAATTCGTGTGTCCGAGATCCTTCGGAGAATTCCCCAAAAGCGCCGCGGCTTGGTCCAAGCTCTGTTTGTCGCCTACGACTTGAAGGGTGTCGCCAAATTGCAACCGCATGTCCGGATCGGCTGCCATTTCGAGCTCGCCTCGCTGCACACGGGTTACGACGACCCCATACGTTGTGTGCAGGGCGAGTTGCCGAAGGGATTTGCCGAGCGGAAATTTGCACGTCACGACGATGCGTTTCAGGAAGATATGGTCGGAGGATTCGAGCAGGTTGACATCCGACACTTCGCCGACAATGCGCTGAAAGCTATCGAGAGCCTCTTTGGTGCCGACCGCGAGAATGGTATCGCCGAGGTGGACGAGTGTTTCGGGACCCGCCACCTGAACATTCGCCCCCGGGGTCTGGATTCGCGAAATAATGACCCCTGTTTCGCGGAGTCCCGGAAGACTCGAAACCGCGAGGCCGTCAAGATTGCCATTCGCGATCCGGAGATTTGCCCGAATGAGGGGCGGGGTCTGGCTGCGGCGCTCGCTCTCGAAAGCCTCGAGTTCGGCCGCTGGATCGATTCGCAAGGCCGCCTTGAGCAAAACGATGCAGACGATGATACCGAGAACTCCGCCGGGATACGCGACGGCGTAGGCGAGTGCCGGGAGGGATTTCATGGTTGCGTCGACGCCGGGGATCATGGCGAGGGCCTGCTGGGCCGCCCCGAGCGAGGGCGTGTTCGTTGTCGCGCCCGAGAACAACCCGGCCGCCGCGAACGGGTGAATTCCCATCATCCACGCGAGGCCCGCGGTGAGTGCAGCGCCACCGATCACAATCGCCGCGGCGCACAGGTTTGCCGGCAGGCCCTGCTTTTTCAGCGAGGCAAAAAACCCGGGGCCGATTTGAAGCCCGATGGTGAACACGAAAAGGATAAGCCCGAACTCCCTCACGAACTGGAGGACTTCCTGGCTGATATGCCAGCCGATATGTCCGAAGAATAATCCGGAAAAAAGAACTCCGGTGATGCCGAGGCCGATGCCGCGGATTTTGAAGGCTGAGATCGCCAACCCGGTTAAAGAAATGATCGAAAGAACCAAGACCGCTTCGGCAATCTCGTTGCCGCCGGTGAAATGTGAAAGGAATCCCATGGAGTTATGGTGGCAATCATTTCGCGGCGGGTCTCCGCCGACAAGAACCAAGCAGGCGAAAGCTTGAGCAAAATCAAAATCGGATCTTTCGCCCTGCGCGAGCGGCTGGTAGAGAGCATGGGCTATGGACCTCCTCGCCATCGATCTTCCGGGAATCAAGAAACTGCGCAGTGGAAAAGTGCGCGAGGTTTTTGACGTCGGGGAGAACTTCCTGATTGTCGCGACCGATCGGATCTCAGCCTTCGATTGCATCCTGCCGACAGCGATTCCGAACAAAGGCGCTGTCCTCACTCAGCTCTCGGCCTTTTGGTTTGAGACGCTCGACTTTGTGCCGAACCATTTTGTGACGGCTCATTTTCCGTCGTTTCCGGCCGAACTCAAACCCTTCGAGGCCCAGTTGGCCGGTCGCTCGATGATTGTTCGCAAAGCCCGGCCGCTGCCGGTCGAGTGTGTTGCCCGTGGATTCCTCGCGGGCTCGGGCTGGAAGGAATATTTGGCGGACGGGAAAGTTGGCGGCCACGAGCTGCCTGGCGGGCTTCTTGAGTCTGCCCGCCTGCCGTCCACTTTATTCACCCCGGCGCGCAAGGCGACGAGCGGGCACGATGAGAACATCACTTGGAAACAATGTCGTGCCATACTTGGCGACGAGCTGGCCATCGAGGTGCGCAACCACACCCTCGAGCTCTACGAGCACGGGCGGGCGCTCGCTTCGCAGGCTGGCATTCTTGTGGCCGATACGAAGTTCGAGTTCGGACTTTGCGATGACGAGCTTCTGCTTATTGATGAATGCCTGACCCCGGATTCCTCTCGTTTCTGGCCCGCAGATTCCTGGATGCCTGGTGCGATCCCTCCAAGCTTCGACAAGCAATTTGTGCGCGATTATCTGGAGACACTCGACTGGGACAAGACGGACCCGGCTCCATCGCTTCCGGAAGACGTCGTCGCAAAGACGTCCGCGAAATACATCGAGGCCTTTGAAAAACTGACCGGACGGAAATTTCGGGCTTCCTGATTTCCTGTGTGCTTTTTCTGTGTCCGGACGAGGGCCACGGAAAAGTGCTTTTCTTTTCCCGCGCATCCGGGCATTTAAAGAACAATGCCGGTCGTGCTAGAAGCATTTCGTGACCAACCAGAGAAGGCTTTTGAAGCTGGCGAGACGGTCCTTGCCCAAGGCGAGCGGACGGGACTGCTTTTGGTCCTGATCGAGGGATCGGTGGAAGTCGTGAAGGACGACGTCAAGGTCGCGATGACATCCGAGTCCGGTGCCGTCTTCGGCGATCTCTCTGCCCTGCTCGACGCTCCGCATACGGCCTCGGTGCGGACGGTCAAACCATCCCGCTTTTACGTCATTTCGGATGCGCGGGCGTTTCTTCAACAATCTCCCGACGTGTGTCTGCATGTCTGCGTTCTTCTGGCGCAGCGATTGGATGCTTTGAACAAATACCTCGTGGATGTGAAACATCAGTTCCAGGGGCACGATCACATCGGGATTCTGGATGGGGTTTTGGACCTTCTCATGCACCGGCACCCGCGCCAACGCGTCCCGCCGAGCGATTCAACCGTTCGCCGCACTGAGGTCGCGGACTGAGTTCCCCTCAATCGACATCCACTCGGCTGTCATGGCATCGAGATCAATGACGATCCGGGTCGGCTCGGGGCCGATTTGTCGACCTGGATTGAAGACCCACGTGCGGCCGATCCGATCGATCCATGAGCCCTCGGCGTAAAACGGGGTATTGTGAATGTGGCCGCTGAGGACGATATCCGGCTGAAACCGGTCAATCCACTGGCGCAATGCCTCATCGCCTGCAAATTTCCGACCCGTCCAGCAGGTTTTGGATCCCTCGGGCGGTGCGTGATGGATCCAGATCCAGCGCCCTTTGCGGCGAGTCGCCTCGCGTTCGATCTGCTTTTCCAACTCGCCGCGCGAGACCTCGCCATCCCACCACGGGCAGATCGTGATGCGGTCATTTCCAAAATCGATGCTGTCGCCGTCGACATGCAGTCGGTCGGCACGGGAGTCTTGGATCCAGGTGGAGATGGATTCATTCGCGGCATTCCGGCTGTCGCCATCGTGATTGCCCGAGCTCACTACCAACCTCGCATCGGCCTGCAGCAGGCTCAGGTATTTTTCCACAATCGCAATCTGAACATCCGGGTCGAGCGAGGACCCGAGGTCGAGGAGATCGCCCCCGATCACCGTGAGATCAAATTCGCGGGCATGGGTTAGGAGCCAGTCGAACTGCTTGAGAGTGTAGTGCAGATCAGCAACGAAGAGCAGGCGCATTGGCGGACTGGCATTCGAATTTGTCCGTATTACATCGGCTCTCCCGGGGAGAACCCGAAAATGCGAACGAGTTGGTTTTTCCCTTTCAGTTGGTGATCGCCCAGGTCACGGAATCTCTCGCGCTGAGCCTCGGAGAGCCGGGAGACGACTTCATCGGACGCGGCGAGAAGTTCATTGAGTGGCTTCATGACGCTCTCCATGCGAAAGACCGTATTGACGGCATCTCCGATGATGGTGGCGTCGCGCTGGGCGACGAGGCCGATATTTCCGCAGGTCACCGTGCCGTGATGAAGGGCGACGGCGATGCGAAAGGGTTTCTCCGGATGGCCGGGCCAGCTATGACTCGAGGCGCGCTGGAGCAGCTCGACGCCCGTGTCGAATGCCTTGGCCGCCTCGATGCCAGGCTCGGATCCGGCGATCCAATAGGCGAGGATGGCATCTCCGATAAACTTATCAATGATGCCACCGCTATCCTGAACGAGGTTGCCCGCTGTGCGAAACCATTCGCCAAGGGTGCGGGCGAGAACGTCCTCGGTGAGGATCTCCGACATCGTCGAGAATCCCCGGATGTCGCAGACCATGATCGATACGACCGCTGACTCGTCGTGCGAGGTATCCGTCCCCGCCGCGAGAGTCACGTCCAGCGGTCGCTCGCCGGGGGTGTCACTTTGCTCGAAAATGAGATCGTTCCCGGAGATTCGGATGACCGAACCGTCTTCAAGGACGACCGGGGTGATCACCCGGCGGCCGTTGACGAAAGTCCCATTCCGGCTGCCGAGGTCCATGATCTGATATTGCCA
>JBMOHW010000072.1:0-12680 GCA_049317665.1 Terrimicrobiaceae bacterium
CCTGGATGCGGGTGTTCATCTCCATGAAGTAGAAATTCCCGTCGTCATCGACGAGATACTCGATCGTTCCGGCGTTGGAATAGCCGACATCCTCGCAAAGCTTCACAGACGCCTTGCCCATCTTTTCACGAAGTTCGGGGGTCATGAGGGGCGATGGGCATTCCTCGATAATCTTCTGGTTGCGCCGCTGGAGCGAGCAATCGCGCTCTCCCAGGTGGACCACCCGACCATGCTCGTCACCGAAGACCTGAAACTCGATATGGTGGGGGTTCACGATGAACTTCTCGATGTAAACCGCCCCGTTCCCGAACGCTTTCTCGGCTTCCATTCGGGCCGCATGGAATCCCTGAACGAGACTCCCCTCGTTGCTGGCAATTCGCATCCCCCGTCCGCCGCCTCCGGCGACCGCTTTGATCATCACCGGATACCCAATCTGCCGAGCGATTCGGATCGCGTCCGTCTCGGAGTCGACCGTGCCGTCGCTCCCCGGGGAGATCGGGACACCGGATTTCCGGGCACAATCCCGGGCGGAGTTTTTGTCCCCCATGAGCCGAATTGCCGACGCCGAAGGGCCAATAAACTTGATGTTGCACGACTTGCAGACCTCCGCAAAATGCGCGTTCTCCGCCAAAAATCCATACCCGGGGTGAATCGCATCCACGTCGGCAATCTCTGCCGCGCTGATGATCCGGTCCATTTTCAGATAGCTATCCGAACTCGCCGCCGGCCCGATGCAAATCGCCTCGTCGGCAAGCTGGACGTGGAGACTCTCGAGATCGGGCTCGGAGTAAACCGCGACCGACTGGATTCCGAGTTCTTTACAAGCCCGGATGATGCGCAGCGCGATCTCGCCCCGGTTGGCGATCAGGATTTTTTTGAACATGTGAGACAGATTCCGGGGGGCCGGTATTACTTCAAGCGGAAGAGGGTCTGTCCGAATTGAACAGGCTTGCCATTCTCGGCGCTGACCTCGGTGACGACTCCCGAGACCTCAGCCTTGATTTCATTCATTACCTTCATCGCCTCAACAATACAAACCACGGTGTCTGGAGTGACCTCCTGGCCGACAGAGACAAATGCCGGCGATTCCGGCGACGCCGCGCTGTAGAATGTCCCAACCATCGGAGACTTGATCTCAATCCCCCCCTCGACCGGAGCGGCAGCGGCGGGAGCCGCCGAGGCGACCACTGGCAAAGGTGCCGCTGCGGGTGCCGGAGCGGAAGTAACAATGTGCGTTGGGCCCGCTCCTGCGGTCTTGAGCGTGATTTTGAACCCCTCTTTCTCCATTTTGAAGACGGCCAAGCCGTTTTTCTTCATGAGATCTATCAATGTACGAATTTCTTTAATTTCCACAGTCTGTTGGTGTTTGAAGCAAGGGGAAGTTTCGCACGTCTTCTGGCGGACGGTCAAGATAATGAAAAGGGCGGCATTTTCCGCGCAAATTTTCCACGTTATTGTTGCGCCTTGCGGAAAATGAGACAACATCCGCGTGTCATGTCCAAATCGGTCCCCATGCGCCCGCGTCTGTCGCAAAAAGCTACATTGGCTTTTGCAATCGTCGCGAGTCAATACAATCCCCAGTATGTCCAGCCGCTGGTGGATAATACCTACCGTGAGCTCAACATGATCGAGCCGGGAGCGACGATCAGTCTCGTGTCTGCGCCGGGTTCTTTTGAAATTCCCCTGCTCGTTAAGGCCGTAGCCGAATTGGATCGTTACCAGGCGATCATCGCCCTCGGTGTTCTATTCCAAGGTGAGACGGCTCACGCCACGTTGATCGCCCAGGGCGTGACCAATGCCCTCCTGGATATCTCACTCACGCACCGGGTCCCGGTGATCCACGAAGTTCTCCTTCTGGACGATGAAAATCAGGCCCGAGCCCGATGTGTCGAAGCCGAACTGAATCGTGGGGTCGAGGCCGCCCGCGCTGCGGTGGCGGCGGCGAGGAGCCTTCGCGACCTCCGCTGAGTCCATGGGAGTCCGACGCGATGCCCGCGAAGCTGCGGTCCAATATCTCTACCAGAGAGAAATCCATGGCGGCGAGAGTGACTCCGGCTTGGAAGAATTCTACCGCCTGCGCGGCCTGAGCCCGAGCGCCAGAAGGTTTTGCGATGATCTCCTCCGGGGCTGGACCGAGCACCGGGACCAAATCGATGAGACGATCCGCGACCACGCAAAGAATTTTGAGTTTTCCCGCCTGTGCGCCGTCGATCGCAATGTCCTCCGGGTCGCCTGCCACGAGCTGATGAACTGCCCGGACATCCCGCCAGCCGTGGCGATTAACGAAGCGATCGAAATCGCCAAGAAGTTCAGCACCGAGGACTCGGGGAGATTTGTGAACGGCATTCTCGATAACATCCGGAAATCCCGAAAACCCTCGACCCCCTGACCGATGGCCTTCGGATTTCTCAAGTCCTTCCTGACGAAATTCTCCGGACGGCCTGTCGATTGGGACGAATTGGAGGAAACCCTCATCCGCGCCGACCTCGGTGTTCCCATGGCTCTCCGCATTCTCGAAGCACTCCGCGCACGCGGAGCCGAGGTCAATGGCGAAACCGTGGCGTCTGTGGCACGCGAAGAGATCCTCAACGTGTTGCCGGCATCCAATCCGCCGCTCCGTCCCCTCCCCGCCCTTCCGAAAACCATCCTGATCGTCGGAGTCAATGGCACGGGAAAAACGACATCCTGCGCGAAGCTCGCCCATTGGTTGAAGTCGCAGCGCTACTCGTGCGTGCTTGTCGCAGCCGACACATTCCGCGCAGCCGCCATCGAACAGATCAGCCTCTGGGGTCAACGTCTCGGAATCGAGGTCCTGAAAAGTCAATATCAGGGCGACGCCGCCGCGCTTTGCTACGACGCGTGGACGAGCGCAAACCGCCGGAATATCGAGTTCGTCCTCTGCGACACAGCCGGACGCCTCCACACCAAGAGCAACCTCATGCAGGAACTCTCCAAGGTCGCGCGAACACTCTCGAAGCACGACCCGGATGCTCCCCACGAAAAATGGCTGGTCGTCGATGCGACCACCGGATCGAATGCGCTCGTCCAAGCCCGGGAATTTCATCAGGCCGTGGGTCTCACCGGAATCATCCTCACGAAACTCGACGGCAGCGGAAAAGGCGGAATCGCGGTGGCGATCCAGCACGAACTGGGAATTCCCACCCGCTTCATCGGAACCGGCGAGGGCGCGGGGGACTTCGCCCCCTTCGACCGCGAGGCCTTCGTCAGCCGGATTCTCTAGGGTCGCGCCACATGTATCGTCTGGTGCTCCTAATTCTGCTCACCATCGGGTGCGCCACCGCATCCGACCGGGCACCCATCCGCGTCGTCGCAGCGAACCTCACCTCGGGCAAGCAACAGGCTTACTCACCGGATAACTCGAACCACTCCAACGTCGAGGGCGCCGGAGCCCGGATCCTGAAAGCCCTCAAGCCGGACATCGTTCTTATTCAGGAGTTCAATACAACCACCCCAACCCGACAATGGGTGAACTCCACGTTCGGCCCATCGTTCCATTTCGTCCAAGAGCCTGGCCCGGGAATTCCCAATGGCATCATCTCCCGGTTCCCCATCATCGAATCCGGCGAATGGGATGATGTGACGCTGGAGAATCGCGACTTCGTTTGGGCGAAGATCGCCCTGCCGGATGGAACGAAGCTCTGGGCGGTCAGTGTTCATTTATATACAAAATCCGCCCAGGCCCGCGCGGACCAGGCCCGGGCTTTGGTCGGACTGCTCCGCGACCGGGTCCTTCCGGGGGAACGCCTCCTCATCGGCGGCGACCTGAACACTAGGGACACCTCCGAGACCTGCTTCGCGGAACTCGCAAAGATGGTGGCCATCCCTCCGGATCCCCCGAGTGACCAATTGGGAAACATCCACACAAATTCTCCGCGCAACAAACCCTACGATTGGGTTCTCGTCGACCCGGTCACCGAGGCTGCTGAGTCCCCCGTTGCGCTGGCCGGGAACGAATTCGCCGATGGCTTCGTTTTTGACAGCCGGGCGTTTGATGCCGCCAACATCCCGCCCCCGGTTCAGCCGAACGACAGCGGGGTCTTTGGGATGCAACACATGGCCGTCGTGCGCGATTTCGCCATCGGGAAATGAAAACTCTCGCGGTCGTCGGGGGCGGACCTGCCGGACTCCGCGCAGCGGAAGTCGCGGCGGAACGCGGCGTCATCGTTCACGTTTTTGATGCCATGCCGTCGGTCGGCAGGAAGTTTCTGGTGGCCGGGCGCGGGGGACTCAATATCACAAACTCCGAGTCGCCCGAATCCTTTGGTTCTCACTACTCGAACGGTTTTCCCCGCACGCTTCTCGAGGCTTTCGGCCCGGACCACCTCCGCCAATGGGTGGAAGACTTGGGCGTTTCCACGTTCATCGGGTCCGGCCGACGAGTCTACCCGGAGGGCATGAAGGCGGCTCCGTTGCTCCGACGATGGATTTCGCGCCTCCGCTCGCTGGGCGTGACTTTTCACCCCCGCCATCGCTGGACAGGTTTTCGGCACTCCGGGTCATGGACTCTTGACTTCACAACGCCCGTGGGAACTCGCCCATTCTCCTGCAAGGCCGCGGTCTTTGCCCTCGGCGGCGCTTCCTGGCCGCAGACCGGATCAAACGCCGGGTGGGTCAATGCCTTCGTCGAGGCGGGAGTTTCCGTCCATCCGTTCACCCCGTCGAATTGCGGATGGGATGCCGCGTGGCCCCCGGAGTTCGTCGAGCGAGCCGAAGGGAAGCCGCTAAAAAACATTACCGCGCGGGCCGGAGCAAACCCGATCCCCGGCGAACTCCTCATCACTCGCTCCGGACTCGAGGGCGGACCGATCTACGCATTGAGTCCCCTCCTCCGTCTCATGACTCCGCCCGTCATCACAATCGACTTGAAGCCAGCATTGACTGAGGCCGATCTCATTGCCCGCCTCGCCCACACGTCCCGCCTCCATTTCCACGAGGCCTTCGAGCGTTGGAAGCTTGACCACACCGCGCGAGCGTTGATCGAGTGTCACCCACTCCGTGCGGAGTGGACGTCTTCCGCAACCCTCGCGGCGGCCGTCAAAGCCTGCCCGATCCCACTCCTCGGCCCGCGCCCCATCGCGGAGGCGATCTCGTCCGCGGGCGGCGTCGCCTGGGACTCCGTCAATCAATCTCTGATGCTGAAAAATCTCCCGGGCCTCTTCGTCGCAGGCGAAATGCTAGACTGGGAAGCTCCGACGGGCGGATATCTCATGCAGGGATGTTTCTCCACCGGGACAAAGGCGGGTCTCGCGGCAGCCGCTTGGCTTTCATGAAAACGTTCGCGGATCTCCTCGCCACTCCCGGACCAGTCCTGGCCCTCGCGCCCATGCAGGACGTCACCGATCTTCCCTTCTGGACGTTGATCAGCCGCTACGGCGGAGCTGATGTTTACTTCACCGAATACTTTCGCGTCACCCCAGACTATCGACCGCAAAAGTCGATTCTCCGCTCGATCCTCGAAAACCCCACCAACAGGCCGGCCATCGCGCAGATCATCGGAAACGACCCCGTCGCAATGGCCCGCACGGCCGTCGAGTTGTCCCACCACCCCGTCGCGGCCATCGACCTCAACCTCGGATGTCCGGCCCCGGTCGTCTACCGAAAGTGCGCCGGCGGCGGTCTGCTCCGCGACCCAGAGCGCATCCACAAACTCCTCGGAACCCTTCGCAGCGCGCTCACGATTCCGTTCACCGTTAAGACCCGCTTGGGATTCTCCGATCCGGCGGAATTCGGCCAACTCCTCGACGTCTTCTCCCGCCACAAACTCGACCTCCTCACCGTTCACGGAAGGACCGTCGCGGAAAAATACGGCCCAACCGTGCACTACGACCGCATCGCTCAGGCCGTTCGCGAGCTCCCGTTTCCGATCTTGGCCAATGGAAATGTCACATCTCCAGCCAACGCCAGAGAGATTCTGGAAAAAACCGGAGCCCGCGGACTCATGATCGGCCGCTCCGCGATTAGGAATCCCTGGATTTTTCGACAGATCCGCGACCACCTCGCCGGCCAAACGATCCAACTCCCAACCGGATTTGATATCCTAAACTTCATCCGCGATCTTTACGACTCCGCCTGCTCGCCCGACGTTCCCGAGCGCTCGCAAGTTCAGAAGATGAAAAAATACACAAACTTCATCGGCGAGGGAATCAGCCCCGCATTCCTCCACGACATCCGCCGCTGCTCGACAAAATCCGAGTTCTTCGCCATCTGCGCCCGTGAGCTCAGCCACTCCGAGCCCATGAGCCTTGATCCGGGCGGGTGAGAATCCCGTGCGATCTCCGAGGAAATATGTCACGGTTCCTCCGATGTTTTTAAAAGTTTCGGCCATTTCCCTCACTTCGATATTCCTGTTTGGCTGCACCGGCTTCGGTGCTGAAGACCTACAGACATTCCCCGGATGCAAGTTGATTCCCACCGAATGGGCCGATGGGGACAGCTTTCGGGTGAGCTTTCCGGACGGCACTGAGCAAACGGTCCGGCTCTATGGCGCGGATTGTATCGAGTGGCATGTGCGGGACGATAATGATGCGAGACGGGTTCGGGCTCAAAGGCGGTATTTCGGGATATCCGGTTCGAACACGGATGACTCGATCAAACTGGCCCGCGGGTTTGGGGAAGCGGCAGCGATCCGTGTGCGGTCGCTGCTCGCGCGTCCCTTCACGGTCCACACAGCGTTCGCAGACGGACGCGGCGACGCCCGCTTCAGCCGGATCTACGGATTCATCACCACGGCCGACAACCAGGACCTTGCCGCGACACTTGTAAAGGAGGGCCTCGCCCGCGCCTTCGGGGTCTCGCGCTCCGGACCGGGCGGGGTTTCCGCCGAGGAGTATCGCGAGTCCCTCGAGGACCTGGAACTCACCGCCGCCTCGAAGCGACTCGGGATTTGGGCGAAGACGGACTGGGACAAAATCGCGGAAGATCGCCGCGTCGAACGCGCGGACGAAGCCGAGATCTCCTCGACTCTCGCACCACCGATTCCCAGTGGTGGAGTTGATCCGAATACCGCATCCCGGGACGAACTAATGGCACTCCCCGGTGTCGGCGAAGTCCTCGCGACCCGAATCATCGAGGCAAGGGCCGAGGGCCCCTACCAGAGTGCCGAGGACCTGCGCCGGGTGAAGGGGATTCGCGCCACAACCATAGAAGCCATTTCGCCCAATCTTCGCTTTACTCTCCCGGAAGGCCCGGCAAAGTCCTCGCCGAAACCATGACGATCCTTGACCGACTCGAACGATCTCTCGCACGTTTCGCCATCCCGGGCCTCATCCGCTACGTCGTGGCGCTGAATGCGCTGGTCTTCATTCTTATCACGCTCAATCCGGAATACGCCTCGGTTCTCACCCTTGATCGCGCGGCCATCTTCCGCGGGGAGGTCTGGCGACTGCTGAGCTGGATTTTCCTGCCGGAGACGACGAGCTTTTTCTGGATCTTCTTCTACCTGCTTTTCACTTGGTGGCTCGGCGATCTTCTGGAGCAAAGCTGGGGAACGTTCCGACTCAACGCCTACTACTTTCTCGGAATGATCCTGTGCGCCGCATCGGCCCTGATCTTCGGAGCCTCCGGCGGAAACCTCTTTCTCAACCTCTCACTGTTCCTTGCCGTCGCCACCCTGGCCCCCGATCTGGAGATCCTGATCTTTTTCATCCTCCCGGTGAAAATCAAATGGGTCGCCCTCGTCAGCCTGCTCTTTCCCGCCTCCGTGCTCGTCTTCGGGCCGATCTCCGAAAAAATGATCGTGGCCATGTGCCTCGGAAACTACCTGATCTTTTTCGGACCCACCTTTATCCGCCACTCGCTGGAACGTGGCGCCGTCCAGAAGCGCCGCGCAGCATTCGAAAAGGCAAAGGCCCCAACTTCGGAAACAATGCACCGCTGCGAAGCCTGCGGGATTACCGAAGCGACCGATCCCGACGCCGAATTCCGCGTCACCGCCGACGGCCGGGAATTTTGCCTGGCCCACCTGCCAGCGAAAAAAGCCGGATAGAGAAATCCTAGGCTTCTCGCGAACCCGCAAATCCGGCGAGCAATGCCGGCAGTTCGTGCAGCCCCCGGATCGTCGCGCCGGGCACGACGTCCGCTGGCTCTTCCGATCCCGCGACCTGAATCCAGACCGTCGCACCGAAACCCGCATTCCGTGCGCCGAGAATGTCCCGGTGAAGGCTGTTCCCGACCATCGCGGACCCGGTCGCGTTCTTGCCCATCCGCCCGAGGAGCAAATCAAAAATCTCCTTCCTCGGTTTCCCGATTCCCTCCTCGCCGGAGACGATGATTTCATCAAAGGAAGAGGCCAGACCGGCGTCGGAGATCTTCTGACGCTGGATCGATGAAGCCCCGTTCGTCAGCAACCCCACCCGATAGGCACCCCTCAGGCGGGTGAGCGTTTCCCGTGCATCCGGCATCAGACGTTGCAGCCGACGGCGAGCCGCCACAAATGCCTCCGCGAGTTCCTCCCCGGCCTCCTCCCCGCCCAGTCCCAGGGTCTGCAAGACCGCTTCAAAAAAAACGATCCGCGTGCGTTTCGCCCAACGACAAAACTCGAAACTCCGATCCACCGGATCCTCGGTGAGGTTTCCATAAAGACATTCCTCGAAGCTGATCCCGATTTCCTCGCAATAGCTCCGCTGCGGGTTTTCTTTCCAGAGGGCCTGCGCACAAACTCGCGCTGCAGCAACGAACTCCGTCCGATCCGTTCCGTGACGGGTTGCCGAGAGGTCCGCAACGGCCTGCATGGCTTCTTTGGACACGGCTTCATCGACCACGAGCGTGTCATCCAGATCGAAAACTACAGCTTCCAAGGGCATGCCCATGGACCTCTCAGACCGAGCGCCAACTGTCCACCTTGTAAAAGCAAAAGTTTTGTGATTCTTTCGGCATCCTCATGAGCGCATTCCCCGATATCAGCCAAATCCCTTACGAAGGCCCGCAGTCGAAAAACCCTCTCGCCTTCAAACACTACAATGCCGACGAACTCATCGAGGGCAAATCGATGCGCGATCACCTCCGGTTTTCCGTCGTTTACTGGCACACCTTTCGCGGCACGGGTGGTGACCCATTCGGCGCCGGAACCATGCTCCGACCATGGGACGACGGGACTCCTTCCATCGAGAATGCCAAAAACCGCGCTCGCGTAGCTTTTGAATTTATCGAGAAACTCGGCGCTCCCTTTTACGCTTTCCATGACCGGGATGTTGCTCCCGAAGGTGCGACCCTGGCCGAATCCAACCGGAACCTCGATGCCGTCGTTGCCGTGCTCAAGGAAGAACAGAAACGCACCGGCATTCGTCTGCTCTGGGGCACAGCCTGCCTTTTCATCAACCCAAGATTTCTCCATGGAGCGGCGACCAGCCCGAACGCTGACGTCTTCACGTTCGCTGCAGCCCAGGTCAAGAAGGCCCTCGAAGTCACCCATGAACTCGGAGGCGAGGGATATGTATTCTGGGGCGGCCGGGAGGGATACTCGACCCTTTGGAATACGGACATGAAACGGGAACTCGACCATCTCGCGAAGTTTCTCCACATGGCGGTGGATTACAAAAAAGAGATCGGATTTAAAGGCCCGTTCTGGATCGAGCCGAAGCCAAAAGAACCCACCCGCCACCAATACGACAGCGATGCTGCCGCGTGTCTGAACTTCCTTCGCGAATACGATCTCCTCGAGCATTTCCAACTCAATCTCGAAACGAACCACGCCACTCTCGCCGGGCACACGATGCATCACGAATGCGAGGTCGCCGCGGCTGCAAACGCCCTCGGCTCGATCGACGCCAATACCGGCGACGAGCTCATCGGCTGGGATACCGATCAGTTCCCAAGCAGCCTCTACCTCACCAGCGCGATCATGCTCACGGTTTTGAAAATGGGGGGGCTGAAAGCCGGAGGCCTCAACTTTGATGCCAAGGTCCGCCGCGAATCCTTCGAGCCCGTCGACCTTTTCTATGCCCATATCGGCGGCATGGATGCCTTCGCTCGCGGACTTAAAATTGCCGCAGCGATCCGCGCCGACGGGAGACTGGCAAAGCTCGTCGAGGATCGATACTCCTCGTGGGATTCCGGAGTCGGTGCCGAGATCGAACAGGGCAAGCACACACTCTCGAGCTTGGAAAAAATAGCCCTCGCGTCGCCCGATCCCGTTCAGACGAAAAGCGGACGCCAGGAGCTGATAGAAAATATCATCAACGAGTGCATCTAGCGACGAATCCGACAGGCCTGTCCAAAAATCCCCGTTGGTTCGTCCGCGGTGATCTGGACGGCTTCGTCGGTCTGTTCGTTGACAATCTGCTCCAGCTCCTGCTGATCGCGACGTTGTGCCCGTTGGTCTGCGGGATTCCTTCGTCAGTCGTGGTCACAACGATCCTGCCAGGCGCGGCGCTTTCGATTCTATTCGGAAACCTCTTCTATTCCTGGCAAGCGTGGAACCTCGCGAAGAAGACCGGGCGCGATGACGTGACGGCGCTGCCTTACGGGATCAATACCGTAAGCCTGATCGCGTTCATTTTCTTCATCATGGGTCCGGTCTGGCGCGCGACTGGTGATCCGGTGAAGGTCTGGGAGGCTGGGATGTTCGCTTGTCTGCTCAGCGGGATCGTCGAACTCTCGGCGGCTTTTTTCATCGATCCCCTCCGCCGTCATGTGCCGCGAGCGGCCCTGCTCTCGGCACTCGCGGGCATTGCCCTCACGTTCATCGCGATGGGTTTTGCGTTTCAGATCTTCGCCTCTCCCGTCATTGCTGTTGTTCCGATGTTTCTGATTGTGATCGCTTACGCAGCGCGGATCAAACTCCCACTGGGACTGCCCGCGGGGTTCGTAGCGATCCTCATTGGCGTCGCCCTTGCTTGGGGACTCCGCGCGATGGGATGGAATGTCTTTTCGCCGCCGCAGGAATCGGTCTCCCTCGCGCTCCACCTGCCGAAGCCGGAACTCGCGGCTTGGCATGCGATGTTTTCCGGTCTCTGGGGCTACTCGTCTGTGATCCTTCCGATGGCGATGTTCACAGTGCTCGGATCACTCCAGTCCCTCGAAAGTGCGGAGGCGGCGGGCGATCGCTACGAGACGATGCCCTCACTGGCGGCCAATGGAATCGGAACGATTGTCGCCGCGTTTTTCGGCAGTGCATTTCCGACGACGATTTACATCGGACATCCGGGGTGGAAAGCCATGGGCGCCCGGGTCGGCTACTCAGCTGTGAATGGCTTCGTGATCTGCCTGCTCTGTTTTCTCGGAGCCGTTGGAGCCATTCTTCACGTTGTCCCGCTCGAAACGACCCTCGGAATTCTGATATGGATCGGACTCGTCATGGTTGCCCAAGGCTTCCGTGAGAGCCCGCCAAAACATGCGCTGGCCGTTGCCATTGGACTGCTCCCCGCCCTCGCCGCATGGGCTTTGCTCCTCATCGAAACCACCCTCCGTGTCGCAGGCTCGTCGTTGTCAGAGACGCTTCCGAAGTTCGGAAACGAATTGTTCATCCATGGCGTCATCGCTCTCAATCAAGGTTTCTTGATCACCAGCATGGCCTTTGCCGCCATTGTCGCATTCGCCATCGACAGGCGCTTCACAGCCGCCGCCACGGTTTGCTTCGTTTGCTCGGCTCTGTCGGCCATCGGACTTATTCACGCCTGGCGACTCGATCCTTCGGGCCTCACCCCGGACTTCGGTTGGCTGGCCGCGCCGGGTTTCGCGGCGGCGTATTTTTTGATTGGTATCATCCTTCTCGCACTCCGCTTCGTGAAACGGTTTGACGAAGACTCGGAGTCGCTAGAGTCTTGAAATCGTGAAAACCACCCAGATTGCTGCCCAACTTTACACCGTCCGCGACCATTGCAAAACCGCGAAGGATCTCGCCGTTACGATGCAACGGATTCGGAAGATCGGTTATCCCGCTGTTCAGCTCAGCGGCATCGGGGCGGACATCACACCAGCCGAAGCGCGGCAGGCCGCTGGCGATGCGGGTGTGATCATCTGTGCGACCCATGAGTCCGGAGATCTCATTCGTCAACGTCCGCTCGAGGTCGTTGAGCGCCTCAAAACTCTCGGCATTGCCCATACCGCCTACCCTTATCCCGCAGGCGTGGATTTTTCGGACGTCGCATCGGTAAAAGCCATGGTGTCAGATCTCGATGCCGCAGGAGCCGTCCTCCGCGAGAACGGTTGTGTCTTGAGCTACCACAACCATGCCATCGAATTCACGCGGGTTGGAGAGGAAATCCTTATGGACTACATCGCCCGGGCAACGGCACCTGAGAACCTGAAGTTTGAACTCGATACCTACTGGGTCCAATTCGGTGGATGCAATCCCGTCACATGGTGTCGCAAGGCCGCCGGACGGCTCCCCATCCTCCACTGCAAGGACTTTGGATTCGGTATGAACAACCAGCCGTTCTTCGCGGAAATCGGTTACGGAAACCTCGATTTCCCAGAGATCATCGCCGCCGCAGACGCAGCCGGGACAGAGTGGTTCGTCGTCGAACAGGATACCTGCCCAGGCGACCCGTTCGTCTCGCTGGAAAAAAGTTTTGAAACCATGAGCCGGCGCCTCGCCTCGTAGCAGCCATCCGGGCTTTTCCAAGCCAGCCGGCTTGAGAATGTCCGAGGGCAAACGTATTCGGGAACACGGGTGCACGATCTATCACTGTAGGTCGTGGGACACAGCTTCCCATGCGTCC
>JBMOHW010000073.1:0-12397 GCA_049317665.1 Terrimicrobiaceae bacterium
TATGGCACGGAGGCCGAGCTCTTGCACCTCATGGAGGTCGCCCATCGCTTTGGGATCCGGGTGTATTTTGACAATATCATGAACCACCGGGCGTTTGATGTGCCCGGCTTCAATGAAAACACCCCGATCAGTGTTTATCCCGGTATGGTGCCGGAGGATTTCCACCTGCGCGTGACCGAGGATGGGTTCTACCGGAAGTGGGATAACACGCGGGATTGGGGCAGCGCGTGGCAGGTGCAAAATCTTGGTCTTGCGGACCTGATCGATATCGCGCATGAGACGCCGAATGCCAACTTTGGACGCACCGAGGGATCGACGTATCCGAAGTATTCGTTCGTGCGTCACCCGGATAATCCGGAATTCTACGACCGTCTCCCGAGCGGAACCTACGTGGGTTTTGGCGCGAACAACGGAATCACGAAAGAGATCATCGCTGCGAATCCCGACTTTTACAAAGAGGACGTGGGAGCCTATTTGATCCGCAACGTTAAGTGGCTGATGGATCGCACAAAAGCCGACGGATTAAGGCTGGATGCGGTGAAACATGTGCCGGACTATTTTTTTGGACAACAGAGCGGGGCGGGCAAGGACTCGAGCGATGCAGGGTATCTTGGTGGGATTCAGCGGCAGTTCAACATCACACGCGGGTATTCCGATTCGAACCATCGTGACTCGGTGTTTGACGCCGAGAAGGGACGCGACGATGCGATGGTTTTTGGTGAGCACCTCGGTTCGCCGCCCGGCTACTCGGGTTATTGGGATGCGGGCATGCGCCTCGTGGATAATGATCTGCGGTCAAAACTCAACGGTGTGCTCGGCAGCCCTTGGGGGACGCTGCAGGGATTGGACAGCCCGGGAGGCGGTGGGTTTAGTGGATCGCTCGGGGTGATGCATGCAAACAGTCACGACAGCGATTACTCGGCGATGCGTCCGTTGCAGCATGCCATTTACTACACTCGTGAGGGGATGGGCCTCGTTTACACTGATGGATACTATCAGGCAGAGACTTTGGGCGAGTCCGGAGGAGCATTTCCGCGACATGCGAATACGGCGTTCCTCGGGCAGTTCGCAGATTCCCGGATTCCGAATCTTCTCAAGATTCATCAGGATTTTGCCCGCGGCTTTCAGGTCGGTCGTTGGGGAGACAGTGACTTCCTCGCTTATGAGAGGCGTGATAACCGTAATCCCAATGGATCGACGCGGGTCGGCAATGCAGCCGACGAGGTGACGATGGTCGTAATGTTGAACGACAATACAGCTGCTGGCCAGACGCGTTCCTTCGCTCACAGTTTTCCGAACAATTCCTATCTCTACCAGTATGCCACCGGCCCGAATGGATCGAATCAGGTTGGCTTCTACAAATATGGAAGCGAACTCGGGTCGGTCGTGGTTCCACCAGGCGGGTATTTTATCTTTGGATATCGCACGCCGGAGCTTTCCACCATCTGGCCGAATGCCGCGGTCACGCTCTATCAGAATGGCGAGGAAGTCCCGCGCATCACAGTCACACGAAAGGATGGCCCAGATGGCGATGAGGTCTTTAATCCCAATGGCCTCGTCAATCGCGGCTATCCGGACGGTGTCACGCCCGAGCCCTACACTTATCAGACGAGCATTCCGGTTGTGACATCCGGGAGCCCCGTGACCATTTTGGCCCGGGCCGATGGATCGGCGGAAAACATCATGCTCAAGTTGGATGGCGGAGTCGATCTGAACGGCTCGGTTCCGGCAGGTATCACTGACCCAGCCAAGCGGGACAACCCTCCCGCGGTTCGGACAGATACCTGGGTGGGCTATGAGCAACCCACATTTGTTGATCGCCAGCATCCTGAGCTTTTTGCGGCCAAAGTGACTGGCAGCCGGGACATCACCGGTTCGCTCGGAGCGGAGACCTATACAACGGGGGGTGTCCTCAATAACGGATCAGGACCGCGCACGACGGGAGCCAACACGGCATCGTTCATCTACCACGATCCGACGGCCCTGGTGGACAACCAATCGTTCCAGCAATTTGATGGGGCCACGCGAAGGCTCTGGGCCAAAGTCAACTCGGTTGGTGCCGGATATAAGATGTTTGTCTACTACACAACCGACGCAACCTATTTCCCCGAAGGCGCCGGCGGAATCGGATCTGGAAGAACCCGGGTCGCGGAGTTGAGTTACGAAAACTCGGGGAGTGGGACGAATTGGTGGGCGAGTGCGACGATGCCATCGGATTTCGTGGAGGGCGTGAGTCGCTATAAAATCGGCGTTTATAAGGCGGGAACCTCCTCGTGGTGGCCGGGCGATGCCGCCTCGGTGGCCTACAAGAAGCAAATGTTGACAACGTTCCGCGTTCAGAACTGGGACCCCACCATTGCGCAGTATCACGTCCACGCCGATTACAATTCCCTAACAACCGGGCTTCGCGAAGGCTTTCATGTGATCAGGGCTAAAGCCCTCTTGAATCGAAATGCCGATACTCAAGCCCCTCTATTCCAGACCTTCACCCAGACTTTCTACTATGATGCGCAGACGCCACAGGGAGAGGTTGCCTTTCCTCAAAATAACGCGACTGTCGGCGGATCGAGCTACGAGATGGTGATACGAACAGATCCGACCGTCGAGGAAGTCTGGTATAACATCGAGGATAGCGAGTCGGGAAACGATGACGCCTCAACCGCCAAGCTCAATGGCAATGGTGCCGGATTCGAGCCATTTACGGATGCAAATCAGAATGGGGTCCGTGATCCCGCAGAGGCATTCAAAGATCTGAACGGCAACGGCGTGTATGACGCCTCGACGCCGGTTGCTTGGGCCCTCGCGACGGAGGTGACCGCGAATCCTGCCGTGTCTAGCCCGTATGCAAAGGAATGGCGGGTTCGCTACACAAACATTCCCGCGTCCGGGACGGCGAATATCACATTCCGCCTGCTCGAGGCATCTTCCTCGCGGAACTTTACCCTCTCCCCCTCGGCCGGACACTACTCGGAAATCTCGCGGAGCGTGAACACCGCAGGACCGCTGGAGCGGATCAGCGTGGCTTGGCCGCAGAGCGACGGAGACCTGATTGACGATTCCTACACGATGAAGGTCTATTTTTCGAAGGAGCTCGCAAACGGAACAACCATGGAGCAGTTGATCAGCCGCTTCACGCTATCGGCCAACGGAGCGCCACTGGACCAAAACGGTTGGTCGGTAAACTACGGAGACTTCGGGCCCGGCAGCGCCTACCATGAACTAGCGATCCCTCTGCCAAATCTGTATAACGATGTGGCTAACTTCGTTCATGAGTTGAAAGTGGAATATCGATTCCCTGAACCCGACAATCGCCTGCTCCAAGCCTTCCGTCTGGTCAAGGCCGCCCCCAGCACCAAACCCTATGTGCTCATTGCACAGCCCGCGCAACTCGGATCCGATGGGAAGCCCGTCGAGATCATCCTTCCGGACGAAGTCGGACCAGATGCCGTAACCTACACGATCCGCGTGAACTCGAGCGCTTCGGTTGGGAATATGACGGTGTCGGGGTCGCCAGCCCTTGCGTTGCTCAACGAAGCCTACACGGATTCCAACAGCAATGGACGCTTTGATGGTGAGGAGGCCTATGTCGACAACGCCCCAGCCAATGGAGCCTACGACTTAGGTGAAGTGTTTACCGACGCGGATGCGGATGGGGACTGGGACGCGAACGAGCAACCATCTCTGGTCGATACGAATGGAAATAAAGTCTGGGATGGAACCGTCGTCTCAACAGTCGGGAATACAAAGACCTGGGATTTCCCGTGGAGAATCACGACGCCCGGAACCTATCAACTCGTGGCTTCGACAGGCGGACCGAACCCGGTCGTTTCGTCAAGAACGACGACCGTCATCCTGCGCGAGTCCGTTGCTACCGATACCGATGAGTTTAATGACGACGATGAGGATGGGCTTCTCGATTACGATGAAGCCACGCTCAAAGCCCTCCCGGTCGGCAATGCCGAGACTTGGACGAACGGGGATGTTCACGTTTACAACGCCTATGGTCGCACGCTGCCAAATACGCCCGACTCCGATGGAGACGGATTGCCGGATGGCTTGGAGGTGGGGTGGAGGACGGCGGGAAACTCGACAAACACGGCGGCGGATACGAATGGCGATGGGTTCAAGAATTTCATCGGAGACTTGGATCCCCCACTCTACGCCGTCGTGGAGAATGCCAACCCGATCGTGCCAGGGGTCGGAAGTCAGAGTGCGGGCGACAGCCGGACGCGACAGGCAGCGGGCTCGGTGACCGACCCGACAAATCCCGACAGCGACGGAGATGGATTGCCCGATGGAGTTGAAGACAAAAATCGCAACGGGTGGACGGATGGGGACGGGAAAGTTCTCCCACTCACCGCAACTCCCGCTCAATACCGTTCGGCCGGCGTGCGCCCGAATGACGGCGATTGGCCAAACAACGAAATCGATTCCTTCGAGGTTTGGACAGAGACCAGTGCGACCCGGTCCGACTCCGACAATGACAATCTCAGCGACGGGTATGGCGAGGACAAAAACTCCGATGGTCTCATCGACGGCGACTCCAACAACAATCGGATCTATGACGCCGGGGAGATTTGGTTGGAGACCAATCCTCTGAAGGGTGACACCGACGGCGACGGACTTCCTGATGGATGGGAGGTCCAGTATGGTCTCGATCCGCTCGACAACGGGACGGACAGCCTCCGCACGGCGGCAGCTGGCGATGGAGCCCAGCGCGAGGGGGCTGTCGGCGATCCGGATAATGACGGATTTGACAATGGGACGGAACTCGTCAACGGAACGAATCCCACTCAGGTCACCGTCATCGGAACGGGCGGAGGAGAAGGCACGATCAACATCGGATCATTCACGGACTGGAAGCATACCGACCTCCTCGCGCTGGATGAATACAATGAGGGGGGAAGCCAGGGCGCAGACGTCTACCGGACGAATGACAAGGATAGCTCGCGAGATATTGTGGCGTTTTCATTCCGCGATGGCGGCGCTGTCTCATCGAATGGTGATGGCAAAGTCTATTTCCGCATCGATTTCCTCAACTTGGTCGCCTTCGCAGAGCAGGGTGAAATCGATGCCTACATTGTCGTAGATACCGGAAACCCGGCTGTTGGTGAACGTGCGCTGCCCGATAGCGTCGACATCGGAACCGATATGGGATGGGAAGTTGTCGTTGCAGCCTATTCAACAAATTCCGGAAGTGTCTCCGTCGATACGAACCGGACAACCAATACCACCACAGACGTCCAGAATCCCTACGATTCCGGCTTCGGCGTGGATCGCCGCGGGATCGCAGCGAATGGTCTCAATGCGGTCGCCTGGTCGAGCCGCTACGATGCCGTTGAAATCGCCGTGCAGCGCGAAGCCCTCATCAATGGCGGCTGGAACGGAGATCCGGCGACGCTAAACTTCCAAGTCTTTACCACTCGTGATGGCACACAAAGCGGGGGCCCGGGAGATCTCGCAGGACGTAATGACATCCGCGATACGATCGGTGATGATTGGCTCGCATCGGACTACTGGAAAGACCAAGACCGTATTCGACTCGACGGAAAGCTCACCAGCTACTTTGGACGCTCATCAACAAACGACCGTGGGAAGGCGGCGAAGGTCATGCTGTTGGCGCACGGGAATCAAGCCATCCAACCGAGCAGCACGATCCAAAGCCTCGTTCATGACGGTGCCTCCAGCAATCCGTCGGGCTACTTCCGGATGCTCCAGACCCATGAGTCCTACAATGCACCCCTGACGCTGCATATCACGCCGACGCTTGCTTCGGCCCTCCAATGGGCTAAGAATCCCACAGCCAGCACTTGGCCAAACAACGACGGTCCGACATTTAACTCCCGACTGGCAGACCTACGCAGCGGTGGCAAGGCGCAGATTCTTGGCTCCACTTTCGCAGATCACATACCTAAGTATTTCCCGCTGGCGTTCAATCTTGCGAATGTTTCCCTCGCCAACAAGTTCCTCGATACGATTTACGGCAACGGCACAAGCACGGCATCCCGTGCAATTTTCTGGGCACCGGAGCGCGTTCTCGACGATGAATCGCTCGGTCAGATCGCGGGAATGGGTTACACGCACACCTTCGCCGATCAGACCCGGCACTTTGTGAAATGGTTTGGCCGAACATCCGCACTGGGAACCGATGGATTCCGCATCAACCAGGTCAACGGGGTTAAGGTCTTCCCGATCCATGATGTGACATCCGAGTATCTCGATCAGACGCTCGACGCAGGTTCGGCTCAACCGATTCGCGAACTTCTCTCCAGGCGCTCGCGGAGCGATGTTCAAGACCAAGTTGTCGTGCTATGGAGGGATATGAGCGACTTTTCAAGCAACACGAATTCGTCCTCGTATGACACAAATGTCCGGTGGCTATCGAGTCGTCCGTGGGTTCGCATCGTTACAGCGAGCGACATCGTGAACGGTCAGGTCTCCTACCGGGACGCCGGCGGAAACATGACGTCCACGTGGGGCGTCAAGGATCGCGGCACCGGATTAAACCTGGTGCAAACGGCCAAGGACTGGATCGACCATGCCACCCAGGAAAACTACGACAATTGGTTCTTTGGATCTGCCAACGAACAAGGTCTCACCGGACGTTCATTCGGTGCTACGTCACCATTTGGCCAGATCGGCGTGAGCGGGCATTCGAACACAGTCTGGTCGAGCCTTGCCGCCGCTTCGTTGTCGCCGGAGATGCGTGATCTCTCGGGATCGGTCCTCCATGGCGCGATGTTCCAGTCGGCCTTCCACAATACGGCCAACAATGACTTATCAAAGTTTAGCACCGGTGCTTATCTCTATCCCGATTCCGATACCAATCAGACGTTGGCCGAGTTTGCAAAGAACGCCCAGTCGCAAAGTCGATTCGCGGGCATCTATACCCGGGTGCAACAGTGGACAGCCAACGCCACATCATCAACCCTCGGCACCGAGACGCTTGACGTCGACCTCGACGGCTCACCCGAATATCTCCTATTCAGCAGTCGCGTCTTTGCGGTATTCGAATCCAAGGGTGGTCGTATGACAGCAGCCTGGATGCGTGATCCGGCCACCGGGAAAATCTGGCAAGTAGCGGGTAACTTTGCGGCTTATAGCGGAACCGATACCGAGGACGAGGGCGCTAGTAACTTTGTTGGCGGCTCGACGGCCATTTCCGCTTATCGCACCAGTGGGTTCAAGGATTGGTGGATCGTCAACGCCTCGAATGCCGGAAGCAACAGCTCGGTCAACGCCGCCTATACGGTGAGTCCAGCCTCGAGCGGCGTTGGATGGACGTTTACGAATGGCGGCGTGACGAAGACTATTCGCATCCCAACCGCTTGGTCGGAGCGCCTCGAGGCAACCTACGAACTCACAGGTATCTCGAAGGCGTTCGTCCGTTTCGGCCTATCCCCGAATCTCCTCGATCTGATGTTGCGCGGGCAGAAGGGCCTGGCGAACGAAGAGATCGTTGCGAATCGCGTCAATCTCACGTCTATCAGCGGCAGCGACGTTGTTCGGGCTTATGTCGAGGGTCCGCAGATCAACGCGGCTGCAACAGACGTCGGAGGGTCGACCTTCACAACGTTCCTTCGCCGCAATCAGGCCCAGACCCATCAGGTCGAAGTCGAACTCACTGGAGCCGGTCCCCACGTCCTGGCACTTGGGTTCGACTTGGGCACGAATCTAACAAATCCCGACAGCGACAACGATGGTCTTCCCGACTCGTGGGAAATGGCTAACCTCGGAAACTTGAACGGCACAGCCTCCGGTGATGCCGATTCCGACGCACTCAGCAATATGACAGAATACGTCTTTGGCTCGAATCCGAACCTGGCATCCAGCGGTCGGCCGGCAACGTCCGTCGCGTCAGGTCCCGGTGGGTTTACCTTCACCTACCCAACCATCATCGGAAGGATCTACCAGCCTCAAGTCTCGACCGATCTCTCGAACTGGTCCCCACTGGGCTCGTCGGTGGCCGGTGACGGCACCAGCAAATCGGTGACCGATCCGGTCTCCGGATCGAGGCGGTTTTATCGCGTTAACGTTTCTCTGCCATGAAGAAAAATCCCATCCTTACTCTACTTCTGTTGGTTCTGTCCCCGCTCGGATTGCTGGCGGCACCTGGGCTGGTGTGGCACGAACCCGCGTATGCCCATCCCGACCTGGGCGGAACGCGGATGAGGGCTCCACTCTACGAAGCAGAGGATAACAACATCGTGGTCTATCAGGGTTTTTGGAAGAATGGGGGCGTGAACGGAGACCAGAACGGTGGTGTGGTCTTCTACCGCTTCAGACCGCGTATCGGTTCGCCGACGGCTTGGACGGGTGTCAATCTTACCTATCACAGCAATGTTGGGTCGAATCAGTATTGGAGAGCGACGATCCCAACGCCGACGGCTGCACCGACCGATGTCATCGAGTATTACATTCGGGTGACTTTCACGGCCGGGGTGGGCAGCAATCCCGAGACTACTTACCTTCGGGGCGGAGATCTGCAGAACAATTTCCAAACCACAACGAGCGAGGCCGTCGCCCAAGCGAATCCGTATTCGATCCGTAATCGACCCGGATGGATCTTCCACAACAACAACCGCACGATCGCCGGGAACGACATCCAAGTCCGATTAAAGAGTGGTTACATCGGACCCGATAATGATTCGTCGACTTTGTGGGCCACTCACGGATCTGTCTATTTTACGACTGATGGGAGCGTGCCAACCGGATCGCTCGGCGTGCCCTCCGGATCCACCCAAGCGGCCGCGATGGTATTCGATGGAGTCGAGGGCGATGCGAGCGGCAACGGTAACGCCGCATTCTGGCGTGGGACCATGACCGGTGTGCTAAGTGGTTTGCCACTCGGCGGACAGGTGCGCTATCGCATCGGGCTTTGGAATTCCGCGACCAACGAAGAAAAGTTTGCGGATCATTTGGCCGGGACGGACAGCAGCACGTTTGTCTATCAGAACGGTCAACTCGGACAGCCGAACCTCACGGTGAACGGCCTCAATGCCAACTACACGACAACGAAGCTCTTCGTGGATGAGATTGCCGGTGACTCGATTCCCCTCAATATTAGTTTTGCGCCAGGCGAACCTAACGTCACGCAGGTGGAGGTTTTTACTAACCTGAACCGTCGGGACCGGGCGGATGATGACGCGAATAGCGACGGGTATGATGATGGGATTGTGCCCATTGCGGGCAACACGATTGTCGCGGGTGATGACAGCCAGTATTTCAAGGCCTATACGATGACCAATGCCGGGGCTGGCACTTATACTCTGACCCTCCCCGCCGAGCAAACCGGCGCCTACCGGCTCACGGCCCGGTGGAAAGTCGCGGGTGATCCGAATTGGAGATGGTTCTCCAATGCGGTCGCCAATCGCCGCGATCATGCGATCACGGTCTCGCCGAAAGATGCCCGGGATCTCGTGATTTATGAGATCAACGTTTTGAACATTGAAGCAACCGGCGACACATTTGCACAACGTTCGACAATTGAGGACATGCATAATGCGCCGGGTGCACCGCAAAACGGGAGCAATCGATGGGATCTGGATTACCTCACTGCTTTGGGCGCGAACTGCCTGTGGTTCCAACCGATTCATCCCCCGGCTCGCGATGGACGCGAGCCATTCGGCGGCTGGGGAAGCGGGAATCCGCCTTACGAGCCCGGAAGTCCCTATGCGGTGAAGAACTTTTTCGAGGTGAGTCCGGTGATGACGAAGGACTTTGTCGGAAACCCTTTCAATAATGCGGATTTGATCAGCCAGTCGAATCGCGACGCTGCGATGTCGGCTTGGCAGAATTTTGTGGTTGCGGCCGATGCCAAGAATATCGACATCATGCTCGACGCCCCATTTAATCATACGGCATTCGATGTCGAGCTGGCCCAAGCGGGCGTGGATTTGTTGCAGCCCGATGGCCAGACCTGGTCGAAGACAGACGAGATCCGGAACCGTGACGCCCGTTTCTTCTCGAGCAACACAAACTACGGCAACCGCGCCTCGTCCGCAGCCACGATCGCCGCCGGACCGGATCGTTATGATTTTGGCAAGTGGCAGGATGTAAAAGATGTCTTTTTTGGACGTTACGATGCCCTGGTCGAGACAGACTCCGAGCCCGAAAGATCGAGCTACACAAGCGAGGGGGACTGGTTTGACTCATCAGATTCCGACTGGACCAACAATGATTTCGTGCAGGGCGGACAGAACAAGAACGTCACACGTCAGGTTTGGAAATACTTTGCCCGATACGGAACCTACTGGCTGGAAAAAACGCGCCCGGCGGGTCAAAATCGTAACAGCGCGAGCCAACCGGGATTGACGATTCCGCAGCGTTATGAATGGGACGGCCGGGGGATTGACGGGTTGCGCTGCGACTTTGGCCAGGGGCTTCCGCCTCAGGCTTGGGAATACATGATCAATGTGGCACGCGAGCGAAAGTGGAACTTTGTCATGATGAGTGAATCTCTGGACGGTGGCTCGGTGACTTACCGCTCGAACAGGCACTTTGATATTCTCAACGAGAACATCGTGTTTCCATTGAAGACGGCATCCAGCAAAACTGACTACCGGAATATTTTCGAGGGTCGGCGGAATGCTTACGGGCAGGGCCTGGTGCTGATCAACAATGTTTCCCATGATGAAGAGAACTACGATGATCCGTGGGAGGCTCTGATTCGCTACAGCGTGGCGAGCACGATGGACGGGGCACCGATGATTTTCCCGGGCCAGGAACTGGGCATCTCGAAGACATTCGGATACAATAACTATGAGTTAAACTTCGGGAAGCAGGTGCCGCACTTCAAGCGCTTCAACTCCATGATGCCAGCGTGGAACGACACGGGATTCGGAAACGACCAACTCTTCCCGGTGTATGCCGGTATGGGGGCGGCGAGGAACTTCAGCCGTGCTCTTCGTTCATCGAGTCGTTGGTTCATGGATGGCGATGGGAACAACACAAAAATCCATTCGGTGGCGAAATACGAGCAGTGGGGCGCATCGCCCAATGCCCAGGATGTGGTGTTGGCCTTCGCCAACCTCGACCGGAATGCCGCGCAGGCTGATAACTTCAAGGTGCCCGGGACGCTGGCTGCAGGATTGGGCCTAAAGAATGACCGGCGCTATAACGTCAAAAATATTGCTGCCTATGTGAATCCCTCAATCGGAATGACGGGTCGCCGGGATGTCTGGCTCTGGGGTGCGGGTTACACGGGAGCGCAACTTCAGTCCTCCGGGTTCTTTCTGTCCCTCCCGCGGGTGCCAACGTTGAATACCAGCGCGAATCCGGCCGACGCGGCTTGGAACCAGCGGCCGTTTGAAGCGCAGTTTTTGAAGGTCTATGACGTCACGGCGTTGCCGGCGCCGAACTCTGCACCAACCGTCGCGGCTTATGCGCTGGATGGATCGGTAACATTCACCTGGCCGGCTGTCCTCGATCCTGAGGGCCTCGTTCCTCAGTATCGCCTAACCGTGACGCGGAGTGATTCCGTCGTTCAGACTTTTGAAACCTCCGGAACAACCTACACGGTGAGCGGTCTTCCCCCAGGCGTCACCGCGACAGGGAGTATTATCACGCTGAATCCCAACAACGCCGCCATCGCTTCCAGCCCGACAACATCGAGTTCCCCGACGCTCTCCTTGACTTCCTCCTCCGACAACGATGGCGACGGCGTGACAAACGCCTCCGAGGTCGCGGCTGGCACGAACCCACTCGATGCCTCGTCTTACTTCCGCATCACATCGATCACTCCACAGGTTGGCGGCGGCATCACGGTGACATGGGACCCAGTGGTCGGGAAAACTTACACCATCCAAGCTGCGACAAATCTCGCAACGGGCAACTGGACAACACTGGCGAGCGGCCTCACGTCCGGTTCCTACACGGACACAAATCCCGGCACCGGACCGAAGTTCTATCGCGTCAAGACACCGTAGTTCGGGATTTGATCGGTTCAATAAATCCCGCTTCGACAAACTCGTGCTGCGAAATAGCCTTTCGAAAAACGTCCTCCACCCTATGAATATTCGCTTATCCGTCCTCCTCATTGCATCTTCCACCGGCCTCTGTCTCGCGCAGTCGGACGACCGGATCAACATCGCGGAGGACGAAGCATCGCACAGCGGTTACAACGGCGGGTGGGACTCCGGAAAAAACGCCGGAACGGGATTCGGTGCGTGGCTCCTGCAGAAGGAGGGCGGTGTTGCCAGTGACAGCCATGCGGGCTTTATCATTGCCGCCGCCGCCGCCCAACCGGACCTTGATAACGTGGCACCCGTCGGAAAGGCCTTCGGAATGTTTGCCAATGGTGTGGAGTTTGAGGTCGCGTGCGCGTTTCGAACATTCGATGCCCCGCTGGCCGTCGGAGATTCTTTTTCGCTCATGATGGAATCGACCGACTTCATCA
>JBMOHW010000074.1:0-12204 GCA_049317665.1 Terrimicrobiaceae bacterium
AGCGAAAGCCCCGGCAATGAAACTCGCCCACTTTTCGTCACACCCGAATTTGTAAAGCAGCGTTCTTCCCATGGCAGGCCGGAGGTGATTAAAATGATCCGGCAGAAAAGATTCTTCCCCTTATGACAAACGACATTTTTCTTGGAACGGACAGCGGAGCAACGACATCGAAGACGTGTGGTGTTTTTGAAGACGGAACTCCGATTTCGCTCCATCTGGCGCAGAGTTCGACCAATGCCCACGAGGGAACCGAGGCCGTCATCCATGGTTGGATCGAAGGGCTGGAGAAATTTCTGCTGGAGAACAAACTTTCTTGGGATCGGGTGCGCGGGGTCGGGCTGGCGATTCCCGGGCCCTACCAGAGCTACGGTGTGTTGGATCGCACGGCGAACCTTCCCCCATCCTTTGCCGGATGGGAATTTCACGCCCAATACTCGCGGGCGATTGCGCGGGCGGCTGGTCGTGAGATCCCGCTGGTCTGTGGAAACGATGGGAACTACGGCGCGGTGGCCGAGGCGGCGCACGTCCGCGGCACGAAGAAGGCCAGCGTGATCATGCTCGCTCCCGGCTCCGGGCTGGGTGGGGCGTATGTCGATGCGCGGGGAATTCCGCTCGATGGTGATACTCTGGCAGGAATGGAAGCCGGGCACATGCCGGCTCCGTTGCACCTGCTCGGACTCCCGGAATTTGTCTGTGGCTGCGGGCGCACGTGGGGATGCTTTGAAGCCTACACATCGATCTCCGGCCTGCCGCAGTTTCTCGACTACCTCCTGCCGAAGTATCCCGATCACGAGCTGGCGAAGCCCGGGCCGACGGCGAAAGAGAAGGCGCTCTCGCTGCGCAAGCGCGCGCAAGAGGGCGACTTGCTCGCGCTCGAGATTTTTGATTTCCAAGCGAAAGCCCTCGGGCTCCATGTGGCTAATCTGTCGATAGCGTTGGACGCCGAGTTTGTCGTGATTGGCGGCGGCTTGATCGACCCGGGAACGACGACCGAGGAATTCCGCGCACGCTATCTCGGCGGCATCCGGGCGGCAGCCGAGCCATGGCTTTTCCCTGTGCAGCAACGGACGATGAAGATCGTTCCCGCCTCGTTGGGCGAGCTCTCGCAGGCTGTCGGTGCGGCTCTGGTCGCGCTTTACTCGTCGAAGCGATAGGCTTTGCGAACGACATTACACACGAGGTTCAATTGTGCGGCGCCGCCGCAGTTTTTCCGGGTTCTCGTGAAGACCGCACTCATTGGCGCGGCGATGCTGGCACTCCTACCTGCGACCTTCGCCCAGTGGAAGCCGGCGGTCGCTGGTTGGCAATACGAGTTCCCGCGCGATCATGGCAACCATCCGGAGTTCAAGACCGAGTGGTGGTATTTTACGGGGAATCTCGAGGATCCGAGCGGCCGGCTTTTTGGGTATCAGTTGACATTTTTCCGCCAGGGCGTGATCCCGCCGAGTGAAGACGCGCCGAAATCGGAGTTTATCACGCGGGATGTGAAGTTCGCGCACTTCGCCGTGAGTGACATAACGAAAAAGGGATTTCACCATTTTCAAAAGCTCTCGCGTGGTGCTTTCGGCGAGGCGGGATTCGGGAATGGGTCCCGCGTCGCATGGATTCAAAATTGGGAATGCGTCGCGACGGGCGTGAGTTCCTTCCGGCTCTCGGCCGCCGATGCCGAGATCTCTATCGATCTCAGGCTGAATTCGCAAAAGCCCGCGGTCGTTCACGGCATGGACGGCGTGAGCCAGAAGGCCGAGGGCGTCGGCCGGGCCTCGCATTACTATTCGCTCACCCGGCTCGCCACGTCGGGAACGATTCGCATAAAAGGTGAGACGTTCGCGGTCGAGGGCCTCAGTTGGTTCGATCATGAGTGGGCGACGAACCAACTGGCCGAGAACCAGACCGGGTGGGACTGGCTGAGCCTCCAACTCGACGACGGATCAGAACTGATGCTTTTCCAAATTCGAACGAAGGGTGGCGGGCGGGATCCCTTCTCATCCGGAACATTCGTCGAGAAGTCCGGGAGATCCCAAAAAATCTCGAACTCCGAGTTCACGCTCGAACCGATCGAGCATTGGACAAGCAAAGCATCCGAGGGGAAATACCCCACGGCCTGGCGCATTCGCATCCCAAAGCTCGATCTCGATCTCACCGTTCGCGCGGCATTTTCTGATCAGGAACTGGCGACGGATCCGTTTGCCTACTGGGAGGGGTCGGTCGCTGCCTCGGGGACGCGAGGCGCGGAAAAAGTCGCCGGTCGTGGATATCTCGAGATGACCGGATACGCCGGAAAGATCGTCGGCCTCCAGGCCAAGTAACAGCTCAGCGCGCGTTGCGTCGGATCGCTTCTTCGTTGAGGACGCCGATGAACGGGAGGTTCCGGTATTCCTCGTTGTAGTCGAGTCCGTAGCCGACCACGAATTCATTGGGAATATCGAAGCCGACGTAGTCCGCATCGACGACCTGCACACGCTCGACCTGCTTACGCAGGAGCACACAGACCCGAAGGCTCTCCGCGCCAGCCTCGGCCGCCAACCGATTTTTGATGGCATGGAGCGTCAGCCCACTGTCGAGAATGTCATCAAGGATCAGGACATGGCGGCCCCGGACGTCGGCCAACTGGGTTTGGCGGAAATTGATCGTCCCGGTTGAATTCGTCCCGTGGTAGCTCGAAACGCTCCAGCAATCGAGTTGTAGCGGCAGCGGGATTCGACGCAGGAGATCCGCCATGAAAATAAAACTCCCGTTCAAGATCGCGATAACGGTGAGGTCCTTTCCCTGATACTCCGCCGTGATGTGGTGAGCCATTTCGTCCAAACGGCTCAGAATCGTGGACTCATGGTAAAGAACCTTGGCGATATCAGCGACCATCCCTGTTTTTGCCCCACGCGACCCGGTGGCGCAAGCCGGGAAAACTTTTTTCCGATCCCCCGTCTTGCGACTCGACAGGATCCGCCGAATCGCGATAACGAAAGGCGTGGCAATTCCGGATATCGTCAGCATACTTTTGCAGCCCGAGGTATTTTTGGTGTGGACCTCGCTAGCCAAGACCCTCGGTCTGCTAGCCCTCATTCTCGGCATGGTCTCCTACACCGTTTATGCGGAACGAAAAGTCTGTGCGCTCATCCAAGACCGGGTTGGCCCGAACCGCGTCGGAATCCCTCTCACGTTGCTCGGCATGAAAAAGGATCTGCCATTCCTCGGCCTCGGCCAGCCGATTGCGGATGCCATGAAGCTTTTGCTGAAGGAAAATTTCATCCCGGCGAGCGTGAACAAGTTCTACTATTACATCGCCCCGAAGCTCGCGATGATCCCCGCGATCCTCGTGCTGGCCGTTCTGCCATTCGGGAGTTCGCTTTTTGGTGTTCCGATGGTGATCGCCGATGTGAATATCGGCGTGCTCTACGTTTTTGCGGTTTCGTCGCTCGGCGTTTACGGCATCGTCCTCGCGGGATGGGCCTCGAACTCGAAATACCCATTTCTCGGCGGGATCCGCTCGAGTTCGCAGATGATTTCCTACGAGCTCGCGCTCGGGCTTTCGGTCATCCCGGTCTTCATGATTTGCGGAACCCTGAACCTGCCCGAGATCGTCAATTGGCAGGTGCAGAACGGATGGCTCGTCGCGCCATGGTGGCCGAAGGGTCTGGACTGGCACCTGATCACCTCCGGCAACATCGAGGCGATTTGGGCGGCCTGTGTGGCGGGTTTCTCCTGGCAGCGAGTCCTGCTCTGGCTGCCGATGTGCATCTCCTTTCTCGTCTTTCTCGTCGCGATGTTCGCCGAGACAAACCGGCTTCCGTTCGACCTTCCTGAAGCCGAGCAGGAGCTCATTGGCGGATACCACACGGAGTATTCCGGCATGGGCTTTGCACTCTTTTTCCTCGGGGAATACGCCGCGATGATCGCGGGATCCGGAGTCATCGTCACACTATTCCTCGGCGGCTGGAGCTTGCCCTTGATTCCCGATGGTTCCATGGGCGGCCTGGCGGGAGTCTTCTGGGGGCTCGTGAACATTGCGGTCTTCTTCGGCAAGGTGAGTGCCCTTCTTTTTGTCTTCATCTGGGTGCGATGGACACTTCCGCGTTTCCGCTATGACCAGTTGATGAAGCTTGGCTGGTATTTCTTCTTCGAGCTCGCACTTGTGAACATCTTTATTGCCGCCTTCATCGTAGCTTACGTGAAGTAATCGCAAGCTTATGAAGACCCTCCGCCCCGACGATCGAGGCTACCGCTCGGGCGTGGCCCGTCTCTCTCGCCGCTCAGCACCAAACCCTAAAATCCAAGAACTCGTCTCAAAGGTTCTTGCCGCTGTCGAAACCGAGGGCGATCCGGCGCTGCTCCGGTATTCCAAGAAATTTGGCGGTCCCTCGCTCGACGCCGCGCAGATCCCGGTCTCGCCAGCCGAGACCGCGAAGGCCATCGCCGAACTTGCGCGCGACGTCCGCCGGGCCATTGCCGCCGCCCGAATGAACGTGCGCACATTTGCTCGTCGGAGTTTGCGCAAGAGCTGGTTCATGAAAAACCGGCAAGGCGCCATTGTCGGCGAACGATTCGATCCGTTCCGCCGCGTGGGCATTTACATTCCGGGCGGGACCGCCCCGCTTGTCTCCACGGCAGTCATGACATGCACCCTCGCCGCTGCTGCCGGGGTTCCAGAGATTGTGGCCGTGACCCCTGCGCGTGGCGACGGCACCGTGCACCCCGCCCTGCTGGCCGCATTAGCCGAATGCGGAGCGACCGAAATCTACCGCGTCGGCGGCGCACAGGCCGTGGCGGCGCTCGCCTTTGGGACTCGCACCATCCGTCCGGTGCAAAAGATTTTTGGACCTGGGAATGCCTATGTCGTCGAAGCCAAGCGACAGGTTTTCGGCCGGGTGGCGATCGACCTCCTCCCGGGACCGAGCGAGGTCTTGGTCCTGGCAGATCGGACGGCAAACCCGGCCTGGATCGCGGCCGACCTCCTCGCACAATCCGAACACGGGCACGGGAGCCAGGCGATCCTGGTCACGGACTCCGAGAAAATCCTGAAAGCCGTCGAAAAAGAAGTCGCCAGCCAGATCACCCTCTCCGAGCGACCGAAGGAACTGTCGACCGCCTTGAAGAATGCCACGCTTGTTCTCGTTCGCGACATGGACGAGGCGATCCGAATCGCCAATGCCTACGCCGCCGAACATGTATCAGTGGCCACCGAGCGACCCGGCGAAGTCGCACTCCGTCTCAACACCTCCGGCGCGATTTTTCTCGGCGGACTCTCGCCGGTCGTTGCAGGAGATTTTCTCGCCGGCCCCAGCCACGAGCTGCCGACCGGCGGCGCGGGTAAGTCGTTTGCCGGGCTCACCGTGGATCAGTTCCAGAGGCGCACGAGCGTGGTCATGTATGACGAGCCCTCGCTTCGCGCCTCGTTGCCGTTTCTTGAGACATTCGGCGCGATCGAGGGGCTCGATGCCCACGGGCGCTCGGCTGCCATTCGCCTTTCGAAATGATCTGGCGGGTCGCCGGACGGGACATCGACCTCTCGCATCGCGGCATGATCATGGGCGTGTTGAATATCACACCAGATTCGTTCTCGGATGGAGGTTCGTTTTTTTCCCTCCAAGCGGCTGTTGATCACGGGCTCGCCCTCATCGCCGAAGGGGCCGATATCATCGACGTCGGCGGGGAATCGACTCGACCGGGTGCCCAACCGGTCTCCGAGGACGAGGAACTCCGGAGGGTTGTTCCGGCGATCAGAGCGCTCCGGGCAAAAACAGATTGCCTGCTATCCATCGATACCTCGAAGGCCGACGTTGCATCGGCGGCACTGGACGCCGGGGCGAACATCGTCAACGACATCACGGGCCTGCGAGGCGATCCGAAAATGCATGAGGTGGCCCGCGAAGCCGGTGCCGGCGTTGTCATTATGCACATGCAGGGCACTCCCCGCACGATGCAGGCTGCCCCGAGCTACGCCAATGTCACGGCCGAGGTCGGGGATTTTTTTCGACAGTCTATCGCCAGAGCCATATCGTGCGGTCTGGACCCGATGAGCATCGCCCTCGATCCCGGAATTGGCTTTGGAAAAACTTTTGCGCACAACCGCGAGTTATTACACAACCTGCCTGCCTTCCGCGTGTGGGATCGCCCGCTCGTGGTCGGAGTTTCGCGCAAGTCGTTTCTCGGGGCGTTGACCGGGTCGCCTGCACTCTCTGAGCGCTTCTGGCCGGGCGTGGCCATGACGAGTTTCTGCCGCGAGCGAGGCGCTCGCATCCTGCGTGTGCATGACGTGCAACCCAACCGGGAGGCGCTCCGGATGACCGAGGCGATTTTGGGCGATGCTTGAAAAAATCGGATCCTTCGTTCACGAGAATTGGACCTCGGGTATCGAGATCGCCATCCTGACGGCAGCCCTCTACTTCATTTACAAATATCTACGAGGCACGCACGGGGCGCGCATCCTGATTGGTCTGGCGTTGATTTTCCTCACCCTCACACTCGTCTCGCAGCTCCTCAATCTTGTTGTCATCGGTTGGCTCCTGCGGAGCATTTCGGTCTTCCTAGCCATCGCGCTCGTCGTCATCTTTCAGCCCGAACTCCGCCGCGCGCTCACGGAACTCGGAAGCCATCATTTTTTCACCTCTCGATTCGAGGAACGCGAGACGATCGCGGAATTGACCGACACCGTCTTCGAACTCGCCAGCAAGGGATTTGGCGCCCTGATCGCCGTCGAGCGAGAGATTGCGCTCAAGTCGTTTGTTGAAACCGGCGTGGGCATCGACGCAGATATCTCGAAGGAACTTGTGCTCACCATTTTTCAACCGAAAACCGTTTTGCATGATGGAGGCATGATCGTTCGCGGCGACCGGATCGTCGCGGCGGCCTGTATTTTTCCGCTGACCCAACGCGAGGATTTGGATCGCAATCTCGGCCTCCGACACCGGGCGGGACTCGGGCTCAGCGAGGAATCCGATGCGGTTGCGATTGTGGTTTCCGAGGAAACCGGTCAGGTTTCGATCTGTCACAGCGGGCTGATCGAACGCAACCTGAACGTAGAAAAATTCCGCCGACGCCTCAGCCAGCTGCTTCTGAATGACACCTATGAAAGAGATCCTTCTTCACAACTGGAAAGCGAAGCTCACCTGTCTGATTCTGGCGATCGTCCTGTGGTATCTCATCAAGCAGAACGTGGGTCGGACGTTCGACCGGTTTGAGTTCATCCGCGCTCAGGAGGCGAGCCGCTTTCAATCCCAACAAATGTTACCTTATGAGCCAAAATCCCCAACGCAAACTTTTCGGAACTGACGGCGTCCGCGGCGTCGCGAATATTGAGCCGGTCACAGCCGAGACCGCCCTCAAGCTCGGTCGTGCGGCCGCGCACGTCTTCAGCACGAGCGAAGCGGTTTCCAGGTCATCCGGGGGTCGCCGCAAGATCGTGATCGGCAAGGATACCCGGCTCTCGGGCTATATGCTCGAGAATGCGATGGTCGCCGGCATTACTTCGCTCGGCGTCGACGTGCTAATCATTGGCCCACTCCCGACTCCGGGCGTAGCCTACATTACACGCTCTCTCCGAGCCGACGCGGGAATCGTCCTCTCGGCCTCCCACAATCCCTACGAGGACAACGGAATCAAATTTTTCCGTCACGATGGCTTCAAGCTCGACGACGAGATTGAAGCCCGGATCGAAGGACTCGTCTTCAGCGGCGAGATCGAAAACATTCGTCCGACGGCCAAGAAGATCGGCAAGGCCTTCCGTATTGATGACGCTCTCGGGCGCTACGTTGAGTTCGCCAAGCAAAGCTTCCCGCGGGGACGCTCGCTGGAATCGCTCCGTGTCGCGGTGGATTGCGCCAACGGAGCCGCCTACAAATCCACACCGTGCATTCTCAGTGAACTCGGGGCTTCCATCATCGTCTCGCACAACTCTCCGAATGGAACAAACATCAACGCAAATTGCGGCAGCACTCACCCCGAGCAGATCCAGCGGTTCGTCAAGGAAACCGGGGCACACGTCGGAATCACGCACGATGGCGATGCGGATCGCGTCCTCCTCTGCGACGAAAATGGCGAGTTGGTCGACGGGGACGAGATCATGGCGATTGCCGCAGTGGATTTTCTGACAAACAACCGGCTGGAGGGGAAAACCTTGGTCTCGACGGTCATGAGCAACTTCGGGCTCGATGAAACCTTGGCCTCACACGGCGGACGGGTCCTAAGAACAAAAGTTGGCGACCGCTACGTCATCGAAGCCATGCTCCGCGAGGGGTTTAATGTCGGTGGCGAGCAAAGCGGACACATGATTTTTCGCGACTACGCGACGACCGGCGACGGCATTGTTAGCGCGCTTCAGATCCTTCGCGTCATGGTCGAAACCGGGAAGCCACTCAGTGAGCTCAAGCGGGTCCTTAAAAAATACCCACAGGCCCAGCGAAATCTTCGTGTCCGTGAGAAACCTCCCCTCGAATCGCTGGCAGGCGTCTCCGCCCTCCTCGCCGAAGCCGAACAGTCTCTCAACGGAAAAGGCCGGGTCTTGCTCCGCTACTCGGGCACCGAACCGAAGATCCGCCTGCTGATCGAGGGCCGCGACCAGGAACTGATCGACCGTCATGCCGATCGAATCGCCGAGGCCCTCGTGGCCGAGATCGGCGAACAGGCGGGTAACTGACCCGGTCTCATGGAAATCAGTTCCCGGATCGCCACGTTCTCCCGGCAGGTCGACCGGGCTCTTCACCGATGGTTGCCACGGGAGTCGACCCTGCCGACAACGATCCACCGCGCCATGCGCTACAGCATTTTTGCGGGAGGGAAGCGGATGCGTCCGGTTCTGTGCCTCGCCGCCGCCGAGGCCTGTGGAGGAAGCATTGATGAGGCATTGCCGGCGGCCTGCGCCGTCGAGTGTGTGCATACCTATTCGTTGATTCATGATGACCTGCCATGCATGGACGACGACGACATGCGACGAGGACGACCAACATCCCACAAGGTCTTCGGCGAAGGCATTGCGGTGCTGGCGGGTGATGCGTTGCTCACGATGGCCTTCGAAATTCTTGGCCGAACTCGCGAAACGCCCCGCTACGGTCACGGGGTGTTTTTTGCCGAACTCTCGCGGGCAGCCGGGAGCCGGTATCTTGTTGGCGGACAGGTGGCGGATCTAGAGGGCGAAAAGAAGCAATCCACTCTCTCCGAACTTCGCTTCATCCATCGCGGCAAGACGGCGGCGATGATCGTTGCCAGTCTCCGTCTGGGAGCCATGGCGGCCAACGCCAGCCCGCGAAAGGTTCGGGCCGTGAGCGAATTCGGAGAGAACCTCGGGCTCGCCTTTCAGATCATCGACGACATCCTCGACATCACGCAGACCAGCGAGCAACTCGGCAAGAGTGCCGGCAAGGATGCTGCCTCGGAAAAAACGACCTACCCGGCGCTCCTTGGCTTGGAAAAATCTCAACGCGAGGCGGCCCGCCTCACCAGAAAATCTCTTGCAGCACTCATTTCGCTCGGCACCAACGGCGCGCTACTCCACGGCATTGCGGAAACTCTCCTCCGCCGAACCCATTGATTTCACTTACCCTTCGCCGACCTTCGCGTCGCGACCTTCGCGGCCACGCAAGGTGATCAAAATCGGCAGACCGGGAAATTCCCACTTATCCCGAATGCGGGCACAGAGGTAGCTGACATAGCTTTCCGGGAGGAGCCGTGGGTCATTCACAAACAAAACAAACTGCGGCGGCCGTATCGTCCCCGAGTCGTTCGCCTGCGTGGCATAAAGGAGCTTGAATCGCTTCCCTCCACGGCTCGGAGGCGACTGCCGCTCGAACGCCGCTCGGAGCACACGGTTGAGCTCGCCCGTTCCCGCGCGTCTTGTCGAGTGTTGGCGGACTTTCTCGATCGTTGTGAAGAGCCGCTGCACATTGTCTCCAGTCAGGGCAGAGAGAACGACAACCGGTGCGTAATCCAGGAAAAACAACTCTCGCCGCACCCGTTCGATGTGCTCGCGCACGAGGTCCGGATCCCGGCGCCCTTCCGTCGCAACCAGATCCCATTTGTTCAGCGCAATGACTGCGGGCTTCTTCGCTTTTTGGATCAGACCCGCAATTTTCTTATCCTGTGTGGTGACTCCCGTCGTGGCATCCACGACGAGAACATTGAGATCCGCACGGGCAATGGTTTTCTCCGATCTCATCACACTGAAGACCTCGACCGAGGTATTGTGCCTCGAGCGATGACGGATACCGGCCGTATCGCACAGCACGTAGGATTTTCCGCCACGTTCGGTTGCGACATCAACTGCGTCGCGGGTCGTTCCGGGAATCTCACTGACGATCGTGCGGGTATCCTCAAGAATGGCGTTGATCAACGAGGACTTCCCGACATTCGGGCGACCCACTAGCGCGAGTCGAGGTGCCTCGATCTCGGCCTCGGTTTCCGAGGATCCATCCGATGGCACAAGGGACTCGATCATGAAGATCAAGTCCTTGATGCCACGACCATGCGCCGCGCTCAGGGTCAGGGTATTCGCAAAGCCCAACTTCGCAAACTCATCCGCCCGCGGCTCATGCATTTCCTCGTCCACTTTGTTGACAACCAAAATGACCGGTCGCCCGGAGGACCTCAGCAACGAGGCCAGTTCCAGATCAAGCGGCGCGACTCCATCGTGCGCATCGGTGACGAAAAGCAATAAATCGGCAATCTCGATGGCGATCATCGCATTTTCCCGCGTGGGCTCGGTGAAGTCGGGATCAGGATCAGCTCCAATTCCCCCGGTATCAACAATCTCAAACGGCGACTCGCCCAGCCGACACACGGCGAGAATCCGGTCCCGGGTCACTCCGGGTTGGTCGTGAACGATCGAAATCATCCGACCAGCCAGGCGGTTGAAGAGGGCGGACTTTCCGACGTTGGGACGTCCGACGATGGCAATGTTTCGCATGAAAATTAGTGGGGCAGGTCGTGATGGCGGAACTGGCGAATCCCACGCGACACGTAGACCGCCCCGCTCGCCAGAGTGAAGACTCCCGCCACGTAAACAGAAAAAAGATGATGCGGCAACTGAAGCATCACCCAAGCGATGGCGATCATCTGGGTCGCCGTCGCCACTTTCCCACTCCAAGCCGGACGCACATCGAGCTTTTGCTCGAGATGGTAGAGCACGGCGCAGCCCGTCAGGATGACTGCGTCGCGCGCGATCACCAAAACCGGAAACCAGATGGGAAAAGCGTAGGTCCATTTGCTGAGGCTCAACGTAATGATCGCCGTGAGAAGAAGCCCCTTGTCGGCGATGGGATCCAGAGCCGCCCCGAGCTTCGATCTCTGTCCGTAATGCCGGGCCACCCATCCATCGATCCCATCGGAGAGGGCTGCGAGGAGAAATGTCGCAATCGCCGCCAGACGCTGCCATTCCTGCGGTTTCCCCTCCGCGACGCTCTGGCCGTAATAGACGCAGAACAACACAAACACGGGAATCAGGAGAATCCGCGTCATCGTGATTTTATTCGCAAGAGTCATAACGTTCTCACCCCAGCCTAACTCAAAAGTCACCAAAGACCGGAACAAACTCAAACTTTCGTCCGTCGAACAATCCGCGGTCGCTGAGCTTGAGCTCGGGAATGACCAGCAGGGCGAGGAACGAAAGTGTCATAAAGGGCGCTTGGAGCGAAGAGCCCATCGTCCGCGCCGCTGCCGTGAGCCGCGAATAGGATTCTGCAACGCTCTGCGCCGGCTCGGGACTCATGAGTCCCGCGATCGGCAGCGGAAGGATCTCGACGCGATCACCGTCGACAACGACACAGCCTCCCCGGCACTCCATCAAGGCATTCACCGCACGGCAGATGTCACGATCTGTCCGACCAACAGCAACAATGTTGTGACAGTCGTGCGCAACAGTCGAAGCCATGGCTCCGCGTCGCAGACCAAAGTTCCTCACGAAGCCCATTGCGGGAGGTGCTTCGTGATAGCGATTGACCACACAGAGCTTGAGCAAGTCCTCCTCGGGATCGCGCAGAAGCTCGGAGGCCGCCCATCCGGCCCGCGTCACGATCTCGCCATCATCGACCTCAATGACACGTATGGCCCGACCAGATTCGGAAACCCGGAAATCCTCCTCGCCGAGCCGCCGAGAACAAAACCGATTCGGCTGCCGGGACGGAAAACCACCGAGGAGCGACTCGCCCTCGCGAGCCACGCACTCGCCGCCGATCCATGTCTCCCGCACGGAAAAATCCCTCAAACTTTCCACCACCA
>JBMOHW010000075.1:0-11848 GCA_049317665.1 Terrimicrobiaceae bacterium
GCCTGCTCTGCGTCGTCGGGCAGATCCACTACCGGGACAAGAAATCCGGAAAGATCGCTGCCCTCCTCACCGTTCGCGCCATACCCCAAGACAAGTTCGAGGGCATCTGCGCGATTCTGAAGGATTGCTGACACATTTCGTAGATGGAGTGCACATGGCCCCGCTGCTGGAAACGGCAGCGGGGTTTTGCGTGTCGGTCACCATCCGCAGGAGAGAATCTCCTTCATGCTTACGCTGTTCAAAACGGAAGTGCATGTCTCCCATGCCGCGTCCTCCACCTTGCTGTATTTCACATCGAACGGGTTCCTCGTGGCCGTGGTTCGATCAATGAGTTGGCGGGCGGCTTGCTCATCGTTGAGGGCGACTTGCACCCACACATCTTCAAGCGTGTCGGGGATCTGGCCGAAAAGCCCGTGAATCGCTTCGAGACGATCAGCCAGCACTTGGTGAACGCGATCCTCGACGGAGTCACGGTATCGGAGATTGGCAATCCAGATTTCACTGCGCACCTGCCCGATGCGCTGGATGCGGCCTTTGCGTTGCTCAAGCCTGGTCGGATTCCAGGGAAGGTCGATATTGATCAGCGTCCCTAAGCGCTGGAGATTAAGCCCCTCTGATGCAGCGTCCGTGCCGAGCAGGAGTTTGAGATCACCGCTTCGGACACGCCCCTTGAGCACGTTCCGGTCGCAACGCTGAAACTTGCCGTCTCGCCAGAAACCGGAGCGGTTGCTGCCGGCGTAGAGACCGATGTCCATGTTGGCAAACTCTGCGCGTTTGGCCATTTCATCACCAATCCAGCGGACGGTGTCGTAATACTGTGAGAAAAGGATGCAGCCAAGATCGAGCCAACCGCATGATACTTCCGGATGGGTGCCGCGCAGATAGCCGACCAGAGCTTCGAGCTTTGGATCAGTATTGCCCCCTTGTTTGAGCAATTCGAGGCAGCGGCGCAGTGATGTGATCTCCGCATCGGTGAAGTTTTTGAAATCGCTGGCTCCCTGCGGCGGTCTGCCCACCTGGGCTGGCTCCTCCTCCTCGGCGTCATCTTCGTCTTCATCGTCCGGGGCGTCTGGTTCCTGCCCGAGCAACTTCCGGATCGTTCGCCGCCCTGCTTCCATGGAGCTTCCGAGGCGGCGCAGGAGCAGGGTTTTGAAGAAACCCGCACCCCTCACTCTTTGCTGGAGGAGCAGAGAAAAAGCCTCCGCCTCCTGATACGCCTCCCGCAGGTAGCCACCGAGAACGAGCGCTCCTTCGTTCTCCTCTCCGAACAACTTCACTGTTACCTTCGGAAGGAAGTAGCTGCCTGTGGCCGGATTGATCGTCGCCTCCAAATAGCCACGGGTCCGGCGCACGATGCACCGGAGCAGCGGGTTGAAGCGTTCACCGTAGTGAGGAAGCAGTCCGTTCTGGAGTTGAACCCGTCGAATCGCTGGTGACATTCTATCGAGGCTCTCCGGGTTGAATTGCCATCGGGTGTCGCTGGCATCAAGGCTACGCCGGATACGTTCAAACGCTGTATCCTCAAACCGCGAGGGCAGCGGATCGCGGACATATTGCCAGCCATCACGGGCATCGTTGGTTGGGACCACTTCGACACCGGTGGCGATTTCCAGGCAATGGCTGGGCCGATACCACGGGCTGGTCTGGGTCCATCCACCGAGCACGCCCTCATTTCCGTGAGAGAGAATGTGCAGAAGGTCCCACGCCTCAACCGGGTGGAGCTGCACCGGAGTGGCCGTCGCCAGCAGCATGCTTTTGGTCCTCGGGCCGATCTCCCGGAGGAAGGCCATCAACTTATTCGGCTCCGCTTTTTCGTCGATTTCATCGGCTCCGGCGTCCACCTTCGGCACCTTCCGGCGGCGGGCGCGGTGAGCTTCGTCCACGATGACGCAGGTGTAGTGGCGGTTTAGAAGTTGATTCACCCCCTCCGACAGCCCGCGCACAACCAGCCCCTGCGACACCAGACCGATCCGGCGCGGGCATTTTCCGAGCGACTTCACGCCTTCCGATGGATACTCCAGATCGTTTTCGTCCACCCACGCACGGCCATTCCAGCGGGCGGATGGCAGCAGCAGCAGCTCCATCAATTCATCCTGCCATTGTTGGAGCAGTGGTTTCGGAGCGAGCACGAGAATCGGGCCGCCCGCAGGATCATTGAGGGCCATGAGCATCGCGGCCATGGCGAGCTGGATGGTTTTTCCGAGGCCGACTTGATCGGCGAGGACGAGCCGCGCACCGCCGAGCCGGTGCCGTTCCAGCGCGAGCCTGGCGAAATACTTTTGGTGCGGCCAGAGCCCCTGGTCCTGGCGATAGACGGGCGATTCGACTGCAGCAGCGGCCGCGACTTCTGCGGGATCGGTGCTTGCCCTCAATTCCTCTGGCTCGACGATCCGGCGGGAAATGATGCGTTGCACGTCCTGCGCGATGAATGGACAGCAGGCGAGAGGCACAGCACGTGAGTCGTTCCACAGCGCATCGAATTCTTCCTGCACCCACGTGATCGTTTCAGGATCGTTGTCTTCCCACAGTAGCTCGTAGTTCACCTTCCAGGCCGAGGCGCTCTCGTTGACGCTGCCGAGGAACGCGGAGGCAGAGCCATCCGCACGCCGCACGACTCCCGCCTTGCCGTGGATCAGGCCGAACGCGGAATCCGGTAACACCCGCACTTCGATCATCTTGCTTGTGAGAGCTTCGTAGAGGGCACGGTAGCGCGGAATAGCACTTTGGGGTGCTTCCTCCGGCTTGCCGGAACACCAACTCCGTCGGAGGGCGGCTTGTGCCGCTGCGGCGGTCACGAGATCCTGTGGATCAACGTCCGAATTGCAGATGATACGCACCGGTCCAGTGACTTTCGCGATGGCTTCACCGGCCACCTCAAACAGACTAGACCGGAAATAGCCAGCGATCCGATCGTAGGAAACCGCACCTTCCAAGCGCTGGTTCAGCACCGCTTGATCGAGTCGGTTTCGACGGCTAGAATGGCGTTGCAACATTAGGCGTGGTCGTTGCGGAGGCGACCTGCGAGGATGCGGGCTGCTTCGGAGTCGGTGGTCCACTCGTTCATGCCCTCGGCGTTGCCGAGGGCGGCGAGCCATTCGAGCAGGCCGACGAAGCGTTCGCGCAGTGCCCAGTAGCCCTGGCCGAAGGTGTCGCGCAGGTATTGGCGGCCGGGCTCGGGGCTGTTGTCGGCAGCGCTGGTCTCGCGGATGGCGAAGAGCAGGTGGCGGAGCGGTGACGATGCGAAAGGATGCGCGGCTCCGGTCGCGGCGCGGCCCCGGCGGGCTGGGAGTGCATCGGTGCTGACTCCGCTTACCTGCGCGAGTCCGGCGGCAGCAAATCCGCTAGGCGTGTGCATGCGGGTGCCGTTGGCTTGGTCGCTTTTGAGCAGGGGGCGGATGTCGGTGACGCCGAAGCCGCGGGCGAGTTCCTCATACATGCCTTTGCGGCGCTCACCGCGGCTCTCGATGTCGAGGGCGCGGAGGTAGTAGCGTTCGACGAGGGAAAGTTCCCGCCACGAGGCGTCGAGGCCGCGTGGGATGAGAATGTCGCAGGCGATGGTGATGGCGCGTTCGATGACGATCTGGAAATCGCTCTTCGTGTTGCGGTCGCGCACGGCGAAGACCTCGTGCTCCACGTCCTTGCCGTCGAGGGTGGCGTATTGCGTGAGGACCTTGAGGGCCGCGGCGTAGGCGGCGAGCTGGTAGTCGGCGTCGTTGAAGTTTGGCTCGCTAACCGCGGCCGACGAGTCCGTCGAGTCGTCGAGCGCCTGCATGGAGGCGATCTGGCGGCGAACCTCGTCCTCGACCAGCGGATAAACTTCGTCGAGGAAACCAGGCTCGGGAGAGACGCGCTTGCGCAGGACGAGGCAGACGGTGCCGGTGACGTAGTTGCCCTTCTTGATGCCGACGGCCTCAGTCTCGGTGCTGATGGTCCAGGCAGCGGTGGCCTTCAATCCGGCGGCCCAGAGGATCATGCCGAGATCGGCCCAGACGCCGGGATCCTGGTGCGTGAACTGCACCATCTGCAAGCCGTTGTCCGGCATGTGGCGGGCGAGGTTCTTGTAGATCTCGACCATGGAACGGCGGAAATCCTCGCCGTCGCCGCGCACGGCGAGTTCGGCGCGGGCATCGGGCGTCCACTCGGGGAAGGCGCGGGCAAGTTGCTTGTCATACCAGGCGAGGAAAAAGTCGCCGAGTTCGTGGTAATTCACTGCGTCGGCGTAGGGCGGGTCGGTGAGCCAGATGTCGCAAGTCTCGCGCACATCACGGGCATCGAGTTGCTCAACCTTACTGTTCTTTAGCTGGGGGATCTTGGGGTGCGAACCCCGGAAGAAATATGCACTACCAAGCGTGAGCATTGTCCGATTGGGATAATTGAACAGCGTGTTCAATGCTTGGTTCGAAAACGTATTGTTTATGCTGTCTTGAGATGTCGCGTAACGAGCTAACCGGCTATTGAAGTCCGCCAAGTTCCCGATTCGGATCGAATGAACAATAGAGTGCCTCGCCGACAGTTGAGCAAACATTCCATGAATGAGGAGTTGGCGAGGGGTGAAGAGGTGATGCCAGTGAGTCCAACCGCGGGTGCGGATCGGCTCCTCGGTTTTGTCACCGCCTTCCGGGATCGGCTTCGAGGGAATGAAGCCCTCGTATTGCCACTTGGCGAAGCGTTCGCGGAGGAGAGCGAGGACGCGGGCCTCGCGTTGGAGGTCGGCTTCTTCGGGAGCGGCATAGCGGCGGATTTCGCGAGCCTTGCCATCGGGGCTGGTGAGAGTTTTTACCCAGCGGATACAATAGAGGCGTTCCTGAAAGACATCGCTAGGGCGAGGAACGAGGTCGTCATTGGTCCAGCGGCGCAGGCCGTCCGTGCCGCGCAGCGCCTCGACCGACCATGAGCGGTCGCGGTCAAAGGGATCGATGACACGGCTGCTTGCCACCGTGGCATCCTTGCCGCTTTTGTAGGCATTTGATTCTTCGGCGGAAACAATGGTGATTTCCGGTTGGAGACGGTCTGAGTTGGAGACTTGGCGCCATTGACAGACGACCTTCGATTTTTCGGAAATCACCCAGCTAGGTGCCAGCGGAATGTAGTATTCGCAGCCTTCTGGCTTGACCTCCACGCAGTAAAGAAATGCCTCGGCGCGTTCGCCTCGGTCGTTGCGTTCGATACCCCATTCGGTGATCTGTTGACCTACTGCGGCGAAGACTTCTTCTTGCTCTCGCCGCACCTGTTCCTGCACTTCCTTGCCGCCGCCGAGCAGGTTAAGACTTGCCCAAGTCAGCAGCCCGGCAACCGGATTGAGATCGGAACCGAAGGTTTCGCAGCCGATGCGTGCCGCCTCGAAGGGAATTGAACCGCCGCCGCAGAAGGCATCGCCCACGCGCGGCGTGTGGCCGAAAGTGCGCCGGCCGAGTTGCTCGACGAGCTCCGGCAGACTGGCAGCGGTAGTCCCGAGGTGGGCGTTGATCTGGGTCCACGCCTCGGGCGCAGGGCCTTCGATGTTTTCCGGGCGATCACACTCGCGGATGCGGTCGGCATAGGGCATGGCATCAAAGTCCGCGCGGTCGGGAACGGGCCGGCGGCGCTGGTCGTCGAGGGCCTTGAGCCCATCGGCATCAAGGGATTCCCAAATGCGCACGCAGACGGCTTCCTTTTCCTCGTCAGTGAGGCCGCGCTGGAATCCACGAGCAGTGAAAACCTCTTCTTGAATCTCCGGCGAAGCCGCCTCGCGCCAGGCACTGACGGGGATTTTGCCCTTTTGGCGCTGCCAGGCTCCGTCGTCGTCCATCGTGAGAATCTTGAGGAAGATTTCGCGGTCGCGCTTCGGGTCGCCCGATGCGGGCATCAACATGCCGAGGATGGACGCGCGGACGAGGATGAGCGGTTTGCGCCCCCACCACTTGCTAAAGCAAGTGAGCGTCTGACTCGAAATCGCCTTGCGCTCCTTGTAGGATTCGGCGGAGAGGCGGGCGATGGGGAATTGGGTCTCGATGAAGGTGGGCACGGAGGAAAAGGATGAATTATGAATTATGAAGGAGGAACCGGAGGACTTCATCGGCCAGCGTATCCATCCTTGAGAAGGCAAAGCACTGTTTGCCCAAGTCCTTCAAGGAGGCGCCGAGGTGGTAGAGTTCCTGTCCGTCGAGGAGGAGGAAGCGGTCGTGGCAGCGGGCGATGACTTTGATCTCGATGGGCGGGTATTGGGCGTTGTGCTTTTGGAGATCGAGTTCGAGCTGCCGGCTGATTTTCTTGGTGTAGATGGTGGCAGCCACAGCGGGCCGCCGCTTGGAGAGCAGGAGCAGGACGGTCTCGTCCACATAGTTGTCCACGAGAATGAGGGATGTTTTCGCCTGCTTGATGAGGGAGGAGGCAAACGTGTAGGCGTCGAAAATCTGGCCGTTGTAGAAAATGCCCTGGCGCGGAGGCTCGTTGCTGTGGCCCTTGAGCGCATTGAAGACTTGGTTGAATTTCTCATCGGTGTCGGCGATGTGCCTGAGTTGGCGCACTTCGACCTGCTCCATTTTCTGGATCAGATGCGCGTTGTTCAGGAGGAATCTGCGCATTTCGACAAAGGCTTCGATGATGCGGATGCTCACCTTGACGGCCGTCTCGCTGTGCAAAACGGCGGAAAGCATGGCCACTCCCTGTTCTGTAAAGACATGAGGGAGGTATTTGCGGTGCTGCCCGCGAGCCGGGCTGTTTAAGGTGCCAGATTGGAACCTTAAAGAGTCTGCAGAATTTGAGGTGCCAGATTGGAACCTCAAGTCTGCCCACTCCTCTGCGGTGAGCTGAAAGCAAAACTCCGATGGGAAGCGATCGGGGTTTCGTTTGACCGCTCTGTTGAGAGCCTTCGTTTCAACCTGATACATCTCCGCCAGATGGCTATCGAGCAGCACGTGGACACCGCGCAGGGTGAAAATCCGGGATGCCACCCGTTGTGTTGTCATCCCGCTGGCAGGTATCGCACTTTGCGATACCAGCTCTCCAACCTGTGCGGTAGACAGTTCAGCGGCAGGAGCGGCGGGTGTTTTTTTGGCGGCCACGATTCGGTGAGTCAAAGGCTGAGGGAGAGTTGCGAATGCCCGAGCAGCTCGCGGCGGGCTTTGGGTGAAAGGCCTTCGCCTTTGACGAAGGGATTGTCGGCAATGGCGGCGCGGAGGGCTTTCCGCCAGCCGAGCCCTTTTTGCATGGCCTGGCCGGTGGTGGCCACGGTCATGGTGTAGAGCCACCAGCGCTCTTCAGGAGCTAGCGCTTCCCAGTTGCGCAGGGCATTGGGGATGTCGTCGGGTGAGGCTTCTTCCACGGCCCAGCAGAGGATGCAAAGTTCTTTGCCGAGAGAGGGATGCACCGGCACCGGCTTGGCGGGATTCTTCTGAAACTTGGCGACGGGCAGGCCGTTGGCGCGCAGGCGGCGATTTGCCTCTTCCCAGAACGCCGGAGCGAGGGTCAGCCAGCGCGTGCGGTCGATGACGACACGGAGAGACGGGTCGCCGGGTGACGGAGCATCCACCGCGCGGGCACCGAGATGGTCGAGGTCATTTCCCCGGTGCTCGGTGATGCAGATTATATCGCCGCCCCCGCTGCCCTTGGGGATGTCGATGAGAAATCCGTGGCGGGCTTCCTCAGGCAGAAAGCCGAGGCCGACGACCTTGCGGGCTGAAGATGATGTGGTGCGGCGCATGGGAGGAAAGGATGAATTATGAAGGATGAAGGATGAAACTAATCGCGGCCTTTCGACTTCTTTGAAATCGTTGTCAGGATCGCGAGGAGTTGGTGGCACTCGTCTTGGAGGGCAGAGAGTTTGGCGGCGGGAACGATCTTGGATTCGGTGAGCAGCTCCAACCAATAGCTGGTTTCTTCCAACTCCTTGAGGGAGTCGCCGACTTTGGCGACGAACTCAGCGTTGGAACGGGAACGGTGCGCTTCGCGGAAGTTCGCTCCCACGGATGTGCCTGATCGCATAGCCTGCTTGCCCAAAACGCGCGCCTCTTCCGTCTTCGGCAGTGCGACAAACATCTTCACGATGCGCAGCGCGAAATCCTTCGTCCGCACCCGCAAATCAAACGCCGGTTGTTCAGCTTCATCCTTCATAATTCATCCTTCATCCTTGCCTCACCTTGGCGGCGTCGAAGGGCTGGTTGGTCGCTTTGAGCCAGTCGAGCAGAGCCTGCCCGGTTGAAAATCCGAGCGACCCCACGGTCATGCGCAGGCTGCCGCCAGTGACGATTTCCTGTAGCTTCCCGGCCACGGACTTCAACGCGGCGGCATTGTAGCCTCCATCCAATGCACCGGAGTAATCGACGCTCTGCTGCCGATCGTCACTCTCGGCCGTAAGACTGATGTCGAAGCCAATGACCCCAGCGCTGTTTTCCAGCCGCTGGATGAAGTCCCAGACCGCCCCTGGATCATCGAGTTTCGTTTGTTGATTCCATCGGGCCGGAGCTGTCAGATCGAGGCTGGGATCTGCTTTGCCTTTCTGCGGAATCGGGATGCGGACTGGCTCGGAGTTCAGGTCGTAGGCGGAGGCCACGGCCATGGCGCATACGATGCGGCAATTCGCCGGGACGCGGAATGGTCCGTCGTAGGTGGCATAGCCCGCGGAGGTCGGCGACGAGCCGTCGGTGGTGTAGCGAATAGTGATGCCGTTGGCCTTCGGCAGCGCCAGCAACTCGACCTCGTAATGATCGCCCCGGTTGTGGAGTTGGTATTTGATCCGGAGCTTCGCGGTCCAGTCCTTCACGGCGCTGACGCGGCCCAGATCAGCGGGATCGAAGGCGAGAAAACGGTAGCGCAAGCCGGTGGCTTCAAAGCGGGCGGGCGTCGGCACTGGGCTGGAAGCGGTCGTGGGGTCGGAATCCCCAGTCTCATAGACGACTGACGGCGCGTGCAGTGGCTCGATTTTTAGGTAGGTCTGCCCGTCGCCGTCTTCCTGGACGGAGAGTAGGCGAATGTCCACCTCGGGCACCGGCGGAGGGAACGGGCCGCGGCGGATGTGATTGCCTTCTTCACGCCAGAGGCCACGACGCAGGCACTCGGCCTTGAGATCATCGAGAGCCGACAACTTGTGGAGCGGCCAGTTGGTATTGACGGCGGCAGCCCGCTTGAAGTCGGACCAGAGGACGACCTTCGTTTCCGCCGAGCCGAAGAGACGGGCCTCCGCGCGGGTGCGGAAGCTGTCGTCGTCGATCTTCGTCGTGAATTTCTGCGCGCCTTCGAGCGTGTGGCGGATGGTGGCCTCGCCGCTCTGATTACCGGCGAAGGCTAGGTCAATGCCCGTGGAGCGTAGTGCGGAATTGATGGAAGGATAGACAATCTGATCGAAAGCCTCTTTCAGCGCGGCGGTGAATTGCAACCCCACGCGATCGCGAAGCGCATCAAGAGCCCGCCACTGCGGATCGTCGGAAGGGGTGTTCTCGGAGCGAAGTTCGTCTTCGATACTTTGCAGAGCGCGAGTCTGGCGCGCGGAATCGAGCACCTTCTGGAACGTATCTCGCGATCCAGTGAGGAAGAGGACGCGGTTCTTGTGTTGCTGCTGGCCCCACCACGCCTGCCAGTCTGCGGAGATGGGTAACTGGTTCGCCTGTCCACCGGGACGCACGATGACCAGCGTGGTCTTCTCCTGCTCGACTTGAACTTCGTCGGGCGGTGGCAGAACTTTGACGACCTGATAGCAGTCGCGGAGCGAGGCGGAGAAGTAGTCTTCCAAGTGCTCGCGGAGCATGCGATCCACGGTTTCGGCGTGGAGAGAGAGCGCGGTCGCACGCAGCTTCGCCGCGAGGTTCTGCTGGTTTTTGAAAAAGAGGCGGCCGTCTGCGGAGTTGTGGAGATACCAGGCGCGGGTCGCCAGCTTGTCGAGGACGTTGGTCTTGAAAGTGGACAGATCACGACCGGGACGTTGAAGGCAATCGACGAGCTGGTATTCCCGCAGTCCGTGAATGGCGCCGGGAGTCGTCGAAAGCGAGGCGACGAGGATGAGGCGGGCGGCGTCCGACGCGTCGGAGTTTCCGTTAGCCGCGTCGATCTGCTCCACCTCCGCATCACCGCTGTGGGCGACGTCGTGAGCGATGGCCTCGCTGAGCGACGGATTGATGGAGCGGACCTCGGAGGCGATCTCGTCGAGATTCAGGTCGAGGTCATACGGGTGAATCAGGTCTATGCCCGCCGCCTTCTCGGATTTCCAAAGGTTCGAGACAACCATCTGCATGAGACGAATGACCCCGCGGGTTTGCTGAAAGCCCTCGTTCTCTTTGAACTTGCCCACGAGTTCCCGGAGATCGGGGTGGAACGGATATGCATCAATGACGCGAGTATAGAGGGATTCCGGTGAAGAACTGGTCAGTTTCATCTTCGCCGCCTCGCGAAGTGCCTCTCGGTAAGCCGTCGCCACCTTTTCGACCTCTGCGTCAGGTGCGGTGTGCTCGAAAAGGCGTTTGCGCAGAATGTGGTAGAGCTCATCGCCGTTCGGATTGACCGGCGTGATCGGAACCGCGATTCGCTTCGACTCCGACGTGATGCCTTGCACGGCGCGGTTGAACGCCGCATTGAGGTTCGCCTGGCCGATGGTGAAATTCGTTCCTGCCAAATCCGAAAGGACGAGGCACACGTTGTCCATTTCGGCGACCGCCACGAAAAGGTTTGCGAGCGCTGTAGTCGTCACGACACCGAGGTCGGCATTCCCGACCGGAACAGCGACGGCGTATTCCAAATAAGGCGGAAGCTCGTCGAGGAAAAGCACGAGTGGTTCTCCACTGAGCAACTGCTTCCACGCCTCGGGTCCCGGCGCACTGAGCAGCGGCGAGACATACTTCGCGAACTGATCCGATTTGCCGAGTTGCTGTGCAATTGAGCCCCAGATTCCGCCCGCGGCATCCGTGCTTCTGCCGTTGAAGCCGACCACACGGCATGGGCCGAGCTTCGGAGCCGGGTCTTGGTCGCCGAGGACTTTCTTCCGCAGCTTTGGATCACGCGCAAGCAACCCGAGCGCGATCATGCTGTGAGTTTTGCCACCGCCCATTGCCTGCGAGAGCGCGAAGACCGACGACCCAGCGCCCGAGCCACCCAAATGACGGAACGCACGATCCACCAATGTGATCATGCCGTTCGTGAAAAAGTTCTCGTCGAAAAACTCCTGACCATTGACCTCCCCTTTGAGAAAAGTATCGAGGTTGAGAACGGTGGCGCGCCGGTCAGCGGCGAAGACAGACGGACGTGGTTTGCAGAGGGTGTGGATGCTCATGATGGTTTTGGAAGCGAAAAGGGGAGCGCAACTTTCTTGCCGTGACGGTATAGCCGTTCCCGCTTCACCGGGCGAGAGGATTTCGGAATTTCCGCATTCATGCCCATGGGTGTATCACAACGACGAGACAAAGACTGTCCCACCCCCACAATTATTTTTCGGATTCGCCACGCCCAAGCGCACACGGCGGCATGGGCCAGAAAACGCATGACAAAAGCATGACAACGGATTTCCTTTTTGTGCCTCCCCGAGCAAAAGGCGATTTTTTTCACTTGCATAACACGCACAGGGGAAGCACAATAGCGCACACGCTGGAAGGAACGTCGGACATCGCTGAATATCACCATTTTTATCGGCCATTTTTCGCGTGTTCCCGAAGATGGCGCGAAAGTTGAACGGGCCGTTGCGCACGAGGATCGCAGAACTCTGATGATCCGCTGATACCAAACCCGGATTACTGAGAACAGGCGGGCTATGCTGCTGCGGCGGTTTCGAGAGCGGGCTTTGGCGGCCGCGACAAATATTCGCTCGCATAGCGTTCCCCGACGGCGCGCAGGTAGGCGATGCGCTCGCTGGCGGTCATGGCATCAAGCTTGAGGCTGGTCGCTTCCC
>JBMOHW010000076.1:0-11579 GCA_049317665.1 Terrimicrobiaceae bacterium
TTAGTAATTCCTTGTCTTAGCCCTATATATTTCAGTCCGTACGGTGCACTATACTTTGAAATATAATCTTCTCCTTTTTGATTGTCAATGTAAATAGGGACTTTGTAACTATCTAATTCATTTATGTAGCTAGTTATAGTCTCTAGATCTACATCTACAGTATATGCACATTCACATGTCCCTAGTAGAGATTGAAGATCGGCAACAATATAATGTTGTACTAGAGTTATTAGATCAGGCATATAGAAAAAAGACATAGCTTTCTTCTGATGTATAATCATAGGTTTTTTGTTTATGTACCTTAGCAAGTTTGCTTTAATAAACCTAGTATCTAACTCATTCTCATCAAATACACCGAATATCTTTATATTGTAGAAACCTTCTGTACTAGCTATCAGTTTACCTATAACAGTCTTACTCATCCCATAAGGTGTATCAGCAGCATAATCTTCCGCACCAGAACCGAAATGTAGTAGTTTTCCAAAGCATGCTCTATTGTCTACTACGTTTAAGTACATTGATAAGTTAATACGTAATACATCCCAAGTATCTTCTTTTAACCTACTTCCACCACTTACAGCACAGTGTATCACTGTATCAAAGTATTTACCTTTAAAATACTCTTTAACTTCATCTGCCTTAGTTAGATCTACATCTTGTCTAGTAATAAGTGTTACATCGAATTTAGGCTTTAACCCTTCATATAGGCTCTTACCTATATAACCGTTACCTCCTGTTATTAGTATTTTTATTCTATCCATTGTATATTGTTTAATTCTCCAGGTATAAATTTTCCTTCTGCATCTAGTTTAGCTATTACCTTTGGTTCATGAAATTCATTTGGATCTGTAAAAACCTCTAATACACATGGGCCTTCTTTAGATAGAAATTCAGATAATGTAGGGTGAATACTGTTATTAGTTCTAATACTGAAGTAAGGTAACTCGTATGCTTCTACTATTTTTTTATAATTAGGAAATGATACTCCGCTGTTTTTCTCCGAGGCTACGTACCTTCCATTAAAGAAAGTTTTCTGTGTTACTTTTATTGATAAGTAACCATCGTTGTTAATTACTATTACTTTAACAGGTAAGTTGTAATGTTTTATAGTTTGAAGTTCGTGAATATTCAAATGTAAACTTCCATCTCCCTCCATACATATTATCTTGGTGTTATTTGCAGAAGCACCTATTGCTGCTGGGAGACCATATCCCATGGGAGCACATCCTGTATTTGTAATTAATCTTTGATCTCCTGTCAAATCTAGGACTTGCATAGATACTACATTAGCTGAGCCGTCACTAGTAACTACATGGTGATCTTTCGGAAGATTTTTAGATAGTTGTTCAACAAATGCATACACACTTGCAATCTTTTTCTTATCTCGATGTCTTTGAAGAACTTTAGGTGATTTCTTACTCTCAATACACTCTTCTAACCATGCTGCACTACTTACATTAATACTTTTCCCTAGTAATTTTGTAAGTAGTATTTTTGCATCCGATTCTACTTTAAGGTTAGGGAATAATGTTGGCTTATCTAGTTCGTTTTTATCTATATCAACATACACCCTATATGCTTGTTTAGCAAAGCCTTTAAAATTATAACCTGTCTGTCTTACGTACAACCTGCTTCCTACTGTAAGTAAAAAATCACATTCACTAAGTACTTTATTAGCACTAATTTGCGCATGAGTTCCAAACCTTCCGCAATAGTACATGTAATCAGAAGTTACTATGTCATTACCGTTCACAGCTGTTATAACAGGTACATCTGTCTTAGCTAGTAATGCTCTTAATTCCGATACTGCTCCAGACAACCTTATACCATTACCTACTACCAGTAAAGGTCTTTTAGCTTTATTCCACTGTTCTACAATCTGATCTACTTCAAATTCACTAGCTTGCGGTATAGGTACCTCCTCGTGATACCCTTCAAGTTTATCTGGGTCTATTTCTGCTGACTGTATGTTAAGGGGTAAGTCCAGCCAGACGGGACCCGGTCTACCTGATACAGCTAGTTTGCAAGCTTTCTCTAAATGAAATTTTATTTCGTCTACGTTGTTAACTTGTACAGCATATTTTGTCATATTTTTGACAGATTCAATAATATTGTACTCTTGATCACCAAGTTGTCTTAAAGGCAAACCGGTGTAGTTTGTTGTGAGTTCTTTATTAACCTGCCCGCTAATAACGATTACAGGTATAGAATCTAACCAGCTACATAATGTACCGGTCATTGCATTGGTAGCACCAGGTCCACTTGTTACTATACAAGCTCCTAGTTTATTATTCATCCTAGCATATCCCTCAGCAGCTATTGAAGCTGCTTGCTCATGGTGAGTGGCTACGTACTTAACTCTGTCGGTGTGGCCTAGTGAATCTATGAGAAAAATACAGCCTCCACCGGAAACAGTAAAGATAGTATCTATTCCATATTCATCTCGTAAATATTGTATAACATAATCAGATACTCTCATATACTTCTATCAATGCTTGTTTTACTATTTCTAAATTATCTATGTCTTTAAGGAAATTATAATCTGTTGATAGGACCATTGTTAAATTACCTACACTCTTTTTATCAGACTTTACTATTTCTAGTAGATTATCAATATTAAACCACTCTTTGTCAAGAGTTATTTTTGCTCTATGTATTAAGTCTACTCCTTTTGAGAGTATTAATTCGTAATTAGGTACTTTATACCCCATCTTAACAGCAATTCGACTTGCTATGATACAACCGAGTATAACAGCAATACCATGTGGAAGTTTATTATTCGATGTTGTCTCTAGTGCATGTCCAAAAGTATGTCCGAAGTTTAAGTACCTTCTCTCTCCTTTATCAAACTCATCTCGAGAAAGTATAGTTCCTTTAAATACTAAACCTTTATATACCATAGAACCTATATTACCATCCGCTTCAAATTCAGTAACTCTATTTTCGAGTATGTGAAATTTAAAAACTTCCCCCAATCCACTACAATAATCTAATGTGGATAAAGTCCTTAGAAAGTCAGTACACACAAATATATTTGAAGGTGGATAAAATGTCCCTACTATATTTTTTCTACCTTCAACGTTTATAGAAGTCTTACCGCCTATACAGCTATCAGCTTGAGAAAGTAATGTTGTAGGTACTAAGTCATACTCTATTCCTCTGCAGTATACAGTAGCGCAGAATCCAATTAAATCTTGAAGTATTCCTCCTCCTATAACTAGTAACTTCATTCGACTATTAACTTTTCTTCTGATTAAAGTTTGAATCACATCGTGGATTCCTTGTAAAGTTTTCGTATTTTCTGTGCATTCGATAGTGATGTTAGATACTCTATAGAGCTGGGGGTATAGGGTAGCGACATTACTATCTATAAAAGTTACTGTATTTAGCTGATCTATCAGCGATTCAATATTAGATAGATTTTCTATAAAGAATAATCTGTAATTTCTAATCTTCGATTGTATTTCTAAATTGCTGTGCATGAATATCCTCCGTCTATTATAATGTTCTGACCTGCTATAAAACTATTTTCTACTGTGAGTTGGTATGTTAACTTTGCTACTTCCTCGGGTACTCCTAATCTTCCTAAAGGTATTTGCTGTTTTAATTGTTCGAGTTGTTCTTTTGTATTATTCTGATATGTAAGATCTGTGCCTATATACCCTGGTGATATTGTGTTTGCTAGTATCCCCCTACTCCCGTACTCCGCTACTATTGATTTGGTCAGGCAATGTAAAGCGCTTTTGCTTGCACTATAGGCTAGCCGTTGAGGTTTAGCAAACTCTAACCAAATACTACCTATATTAATTATTCTACCATATCCTCTAGTTATCATATAGGGTAAACACTGTTGAACAATACTAAGCGGGGCTAAATAATTAACTTCCATTACTTCTGCGTTATCTACATTAAGCACTTCTTTTAAAGGATTGATTCCTCCATTATTAATAACAATATCAAACTCTGTTTTAGGTAAGGTTCCTACGTCTAATAGATTTAATTCATGCCTTGTTGGTGCATAAACATCGTATCCTTTTTCTAAAAAAAAAGAAACTACAGCTTTTCCTATTCCTCTAGACCCTCCTGTAACTAGTACTTTCATATTAAGATGTAGTTGATTGATTAATACGATCTTGAATCATTTTAATTCTCTTACTATCTTGATTAGCTAGTAAACTGTAATATTCTTGCTTACTTGTCATCCATTCATATTCAAACATTTGAGCTTTTGCTAAAGCTTTAGATAGTTGTTTTATAGTTATGGAAGGATCAAAGATACAGTATCTAGTTTCAAATTTATCTAGTAGACCTTCTGAATGTAATTTCTTCAAGAACTCTAGTGAATCAACTGAGATAGCTCCTCCTACACAGGTCTTTAGTCCTTTAGATTTAGCTTTCGTAAATACTTGTTCTGTAAACTTGTAAATCTCTGCACTATTTACATAGCTCCTATCTTTGCCCATTGAAGATACCAGGTCTACTCTACCTACTACTACTCCGTACAAGTCTTGAACTTCATCTATAGAAAGTATTTTGTCTGAGTTTTCAATAGCAGTTATTGTTTCTAAGTTCACGTTCAGTTGTATAGAACTTAACGTATCTTCAGCAATATGGTTTCTAGCAGCCTGTATAAATTTCTTTAATCCGAACTCAGATTCAACCATAGGTGCAACAATACCTTTTACTCCGATAATAGTTGAATCTTTTAAATCCCTAATAGCTTCAGGTCCCCCTATTTTTAAAGTAACTTTTGTCTTAGCTTCATTACACACTTGTTTAAGTCTAACTGTCTCATTGAAAATAGCTCCTTCATCTTCAAAGCTAGTCTTAATACCTATTAGTCCATCGTTTTCAGTAAGATCTGTTAAGATCTTTACACATTTTAATTCTCTTGTATTCATGTTTTATGTATTTACTGTTTAATTAATTACCATATAAATTTAGTTCTGTAATAATTTACAATTTCTTTTAACTCCGTATCAAATTTCATTTTTGATTTCCAACCTAATGCTCTTAGCTTAGAATCATCTAAAGCATATCGAACATCTTGACCTGTTCTGTGACAACTTAGATCAAGATACGAACTTACATCTGTATCTCCAACATATTCTTTAATTATTTTTGAAACTGTATTATAGTTAGACTGTTCATAACCTCCAGCTATGTTATAGATTTCATTCTCCTTTCCACTTTCAATAATAGTAACTACAGCCTCTGCTGTATCAGCGGCATGTAACCAGTTCCTTATTGGCGTACCACTATTATGCAGAGGAATCTTTTTACCTAAGTGTAAGAACTTGCAGGTTTTCGGTATTAACTTTTCAACATACTGGCCTACTCCGTAATTATTTGTCGGTCTTACAATAATATAAGGCAGATTGTAGGTCCTAGCCCAGGCCAGTACTAGCATATCTGCTGCTGCTTTGGTTGCCGAATACGGATTAGAGGGCTTAAGTAGATCAGTCTCTACATGTGCTCCTTCATCTATATCACCATAAACTTCGTCTGTACTGAAATGTAATAGGATCGGTTTCTTAGCTGACTCTTGTCTGTAATTCTTAATTAGCTCTAATAGCTTATGGACTCCGTTTATATTTGAATGTATAAATTCGTCACTGTTAGCTATAGAATTACCTACATGGGTTTCAGCTGCTGTATTAATCACATAATCACATTCATACAAAAACTTGAGGTCATTAAGATCACAATGTACAGACGAGAAGTTGTCGTATTTACGAAACTCTTCTAGTAATTCTTCGTTAGCAGCATAGGTCATCTTATCTACTCCTTTAACATACCATCCTTTCTTTAGACAGGCTCTGGTAATATAGGATCCGATAAATCCTAAGCATCCTGTTATGTATACTATTTTTTTCATTTAAAATATTTTTGACAATGTTCAGCAAATATAACAACCTTTCTATTCATTTCTAACTCCATATTCTCGATTTCTTTAAATAGAAGAGGTACTGTTTCTATAGCTCTTGAAATATCTTCTTCTCCATATGCTACTCCGTATTGGCTCAACCGTGAGCCGCTTAGCCATTCGCTTTTAGTTTTAATACCATCCGGTATTACGATGCTGGTACATCCGCACATGGCAGCTTGAATAGATAAAAAAGTGTAGTTATCGTAACAGTAAAATTTTTCTGTGTTATTGAATAAATTAGCTACTGCTATTAAATCACCAGCAGCATTAAACGGTATAAATATAGAATCTTTAGGATGTACTAATTGAGTAGGGGTGGCTTTTCTAATAGTATAGCAACTACCTTCTCTTTTTGTATTAATATTAGTAAATATATCAGTATGAAATTCTGATATCATTAATTGGTTTTCTCTTTGTCCTAAGTAGTCAGTGTAGTAGTAATCCATGTACCAGTATATCAGATCTTCTTTAGAATATGTTTGAGCATCTTCTTGTTTTGAAGGTCCTAATATCCATCTAATTACGTTTTTTGAATTTAAAGGATTATACCTAATGCCTTCAGGGTACACAACAATACAGTTTTCAATATCATTTAATAAGTTTTGAGGTACTACCGGTGTTACATAGTCTGAGCAAGTATAAAAATCCTCTCTAATATGTATGGGCATTAGGTATGCTTGGTACCCGCTTCTATTTAAAAGATCGCATAGTTTATGCATAACCTTTACACCGCCAATGCCGGGATTGTAATCGTATGTGTATATTATAAATGGTTTCATTATAGCTGATTCATAAATTTATCAAGTATCGATTCGATGTAGTCAATCTTCTCTTTATTAATCACTGGACTTGTTCCTAAGAAGAAAGTATCTGTAGTTACTTTTCTTGCAACAGGATATTTTTCAATAACCTCTTTAGGATCCATTAGTCCTGCATATCCTGGTTGGAGCATTATATTGCCTGCAAAATAAGGACGGGTCTGTATCTTATTTGCTTCTAAGAATTTACATATATCGGAACGTTTAAATGGAGCTCCGTCTTTAACTGTTACTGGAAATGCAAACCAATCTACATCTGCACCTTGCTGTGCTTCGTGTAGTTGTAGGTATTGGGAGTACTTAGAGAAAGCAGCAAACAAGTTTTTATAATTCTCTCTACGCATCTTTCCTATTTCCTCTAACTTACTCATCTGCACTAGACCTATTGAGGCCTGTAATTCGATCGGTTTTAAATTATACCCAATCTCTTCGTATACGTATTTGTGATCAAATATATGATCTGGCAAAGAAGGTAGCCAGTTACTAAATCGGCAGTCACATGAACCATTCTCTAATAGATTTTGCTTACCTACACAGTAACATCCTCTACCCCATTCTCTGAAGCTTCTAACAATACGTTCTGTATTCATATTATTCATAGCTACAAATCCTCCTTCCCCCATTGTCATATGATGTGCTGGGTAGAAAGAGCAGCTAGCCATCTCTCCAAATGATCCTAAAGGCTTACCTTTATAAGTTGATCCTAAAGCATCACAGCAATCTTCTAATAAGATGAGTTTATACTTCTCTACTATCTCCATCAACCTATTCATGTTAGGAGGATTACCTAGTACGTGGGCAAATGTAATAATCTTAGCATCTGGGTTAGCTATACAAGCTTGTTCTACTTGATCTAAATCAAGGTTTAATGTCTCTAATTCAATATCAACAAATACGGGAGTAAAGCCTAGTTGAATGATTGGGTTAATAGTAGTTGGAAAACCAGCTATCGGAGTAATTACTTTTGTACCTTTAGGAAAGTTATAACCTCTTTTAGAAGTCATAGCTAACATCATTAACAGGTTAGCACTTGAACCACTATTAGTTAACAGTCCATACTCCTTTCCAAATAACTTTGGAAACTTACGTTCAAACTTAATTGCTTCAGCTCCTAAGACCAACCATTCTCCTAATAAGGTTTTAACAGCGGCTACGTATTCACTAGAGTCAAAATAAGGTCCAGCGTATTGAACCCAATCTTTACCTGCTTCCCAGGTCTTTTCAGAATGTTTCTTTTGTATGTACTCGTCTACGAGTTTTAGTATTTCTTGCATATTTCAAATATATGAATTAATTTATATATTTCCAACTAAATTAAGCTGTACATTGTATTTTGCATTTCCTGTCTCTTAATTTGCTTATGGTGTAGTATGCAATATATAGGCTCTAAAGGAAGTACTGCATGAGTTGTATGTCCTGTAACTACTTCATGTACCTTTCCAACCCATGATATCTTAGGAGTATTTTGAATAATACGAGTCTGTATGTCTGGAAAGTTAACCCATCCGTTTTCACTAACTCTCCATCCCCATTGTCTAATATGGTCTTCTGTCAGTCCTTCCACTGTATTAATTCTGGGTAGACATAGTAGCTCTATAGTTGGATTGTCTCTTAAGATATCAGGTAGGTGGGTTATAAATTCTTCTTCTAAAAGCTCATCAGCATCTAGCTGCACTATCCAAGCTCCTTGACAATTTGCTTTCAAGTTATTCTTGAATGTTGCAAAATTTCCTTTTAGTGGAAACTCTACTACTTTAACTTTATCTTTAAATGCTTCCAGTACCTTATACACTTCAAACGTTGTATTTCCTTGATCACACTGTACGACTATTTCGTCGTGAGATCTCTTAAAAGTTGTTAGTAAGGTTAATAACTTTCCTAACTCCTCATGTTCATTACATACCGGAATTGCATAACTGATTGATGGCATAGATTACTTCTTTTTAATTATTAACGGTGATCCATACTCGATATCAAATTTATCGGTAGGCGTAAATTTTCTAACCAGTCTCTCAGCAAACTTTAACCTGCTAGCCGATATTGGTTTGATAACCAGTAGGTCTGTTAGATCCTGCTTTTCAAAAAAAGGTAAGATTTCATCTCTGTAAATCTTAGCCACCGTATCGGATCTCTTCGTAGCATAGATTGCACTTGAGTTTTTAGAGTGAGGTGGTGTGGAGGGTTCGTATTGAGGTCTTCCTTTCTCATCAAGCCAGCCTGTCTTAAACTCTAAGTAGTTAGTGGGAGGTGGGACATAGTGAGCTCTTACAAAAAAAGTGTCCCCGCTAATATCTTTATAGGTATAGGTACCTTTCTGACCTTGGTAGTCGTAACCTGCATCAGGGTCTAATAACTCTCCTATTAATAGATTATTTTCTAACATCAATTCATCACTCAGTGAGTAAGGATGCTCTTTAAAAAACTCCTCTATCTCATCCTTGACTATCTTATTAAGTGTATCTAACATATTACTTCTTTTTCAATGTACTTTAAAAAACCCTTTTTTCTTTTTTCATCTACCGTAGATACATTACATCTTAAGGCCATAGCTGCAGCACTTCTTGATTCGTAGATCTCTCCCGTCTCTACATTTAGTACGGGTTTTTTCCGTCTTGTAGAAAGATTTTCATAATGCCCAGCTACTTTTTTAGAAGCTACAATCTTAGCTATATGTGCTAATGTTTTCGGTTTTCCTAAATTAGCGAGACTTAATTTCTCTCTTACATCTGGTCTCTTAGCCGGATTGTTTTCTCCTGATAAATGTCCTTTGTTCCCGTAATTTGGATTACCTTTTCCTGAATACTTTATAGATCTTTCTTTCTTTTTTTGCTCTGTCCAATATTTCTGAAGAGTTTTTGGTTGTTCCTGTTTTCTATATTTTACGTACAGTTTTTTAGCTTCTTCATAAACTCTACTTGAGTACTTATATTTTCTTTCTTTATTTTTTGAAAAGTTACACATTAACATAAAAGCATGTGCTAATTTTCTACTTGTCGGGAACTGTACGTAGAGCAGTAAGTGGCAGATATAATGTTCTTTTGCGGTTAACAGTACGCGGTTATCTTTTCTGTTACTTCCTCCTAAACACTTCGGTATTATGTGATGTGATTCATAATAGACTCCTTTACCTTTTTCTCTATTTTGTTTCCTAGCTTTTTCTATAATTTGATCGTAGATCTTTTGATAGTTCATCTTTTATTAATCTTTCTACAAGTTTCTGTAATTTTAAACCTTTCTCATCGCAAAACTGTTTTAATTCAGCGTGTACCTGTTTATCGATTTGAATTGATTTTGTACTCTGTATCATATTAATAAATAGTTAGAATCTATAAAAAACTATAGAAAATTAGTCAAAAACACCGACATAAGAACAAGCTTCTATGAAATCTTTACCGAAGAACTTCATCGTCGAAGCATCTGATTTAAACTTGATGCCTTTATTGGCTAGTTGTTTCTTTTCTTCTGTGGTTAGTTTTCTAACCTGTATACCGCACCACTCTACTAGTCCTGTTTTAGGATTGATGCCTAAAAAGACTGTACCCTTCTCAGGTAGGTTGATTGTGTTGGGGTACCAGATCCTTCCCTCTTCATCGATATGTTTGATGTCTTTGTATAACTCTGGTAGAGTTTCTTCATAAGCCTCTATATCAAATTCGTCTACAGTCTGAGCATCAGTGGTTGAATACCCGCAGCTAAAACAGTAGTAACTGAATAAGGTTTCGTTGAGGGGGGACTTATAACAAGCATCCCCCTGGCATTTTGGACATAGTATTAATGTATCTTTTTCCATGTTAGTCTATCTTTTTTAATTTCGGCAGCTCAATACGTTTAAGCGTTGGTAGTTTCAATACTACAGGTTTAATAAACTTCTCTTCTATGATCTTACCCAATACTTCGGTCATAGCCTCTAGAGAGAATTCAGTCTTGGCTTTGTGTGCCTGTCTTTTACCTGAGGTCTCAAACTTCTTATAATCATCAAATACCGTCTTCCACATTCCTTTTAGTGCTATGTCATCGACTTGGAACCAACTCGACTCCTTAATCAACATATTCGGTACTACAGAAGAAGGATGTAGTGGGTGTAGCTGGCCAGGCAATAAAAAGCTAAATTGCGGATCAAGGAAATCCAGCTGACCAGACCACCCTGAAGCGATGACCAATTTCTTAGATTGTGTAAATTCTAATAACGGTCTTCCGTATCCCTCTCCTTTTGTAATAGATACCATCGCTCTTACCTTTGGATGATTATATAAATCATTCATATCCTTATCATCCACCTCTCCATGTAGTACGTAGATTGAAGGTAGATCACCTTTGATAGACTTCCTGATGATGTCTATCTTTCTTAGTATCTCATCTCGGTCCATTATCGAAGCACCTGCTTGAGAGGTTTTTAATATCAGTGCTGGTCTAGATTTCTTATTCTTATATGCTTCCAAGAATGATTTAATCATATAGCCTACATTCTTTCTATCATGACCAATCTCTCCTTGCATCCAATGCCCTACGAATAGAAAGCAGAAATCCTCTTTTATATTATCTAATGTAAGGACTAATTCTGTCTTTTCCAACTTTTCTTGATAGAAATATTTTGTTACGTCTAATCCTTCAAACAATACTTCAACCGGTTTCTCTAACTTAACCTGCTTTATAGGCTGGCCGTTCTGGTCCTGGATTGTAAAGTTAGCTTCTTGGAATACTTTTTGGGCATGCTTAGAAGATACTAGGGTTAGATTCATTCTATTTATACCCTCCACCCATGATGGGTCACAGATCGTAGTCTCAATACCTGCTGTCAGGCCTAGATTAAAGGTCTTACCTACGGGTTGGAA
>JBMOHW010000077.1:0-11421 GCA_049317665.1 Terrimicrobiaceae bacterium
CTTCGATGCGGAGGAGTTGGTTGTATTTGGCGACGCGGTCGGTGCGGCAGAGGGAACCGGTCTTGATTTGCCCGGCGTTCGTGGCGACGGCGATGTCGGCGATCGTGGTGTCCTCGGTCTCGCCCGAGCGGTGGCTGATGACCGAGGTGTATTTGTTTTCCTTGGCGAGTTCGATGGCGTCGAAGGTTTCGGTGAGCGACCCGATTTGGTTGACCTTGACGAGGATCGAGTTGGCGACTCCGAGGTCGATGCCCTTGCGGAGGAATTCGACATTGGTGACGAAGAGATCGTCGCCAACGAGCTGGACTTTGTCGCCGAGGGCATCGGTGAGTTTTTTCCAGCCGGTCCAGTCATTTTCGGCGCATCCGTCCTCGATCGAGACGATCGGATACTTCGCGCAGAGGTCGACGTAGTAATCGACGATGGCATTGTCCGAGCGCTTTGAGCCGTCGGATTTTTTGAAGACGTACATTTTTTTCTCGGCGTCGTAGAACTCGCTGGAGGCGGCATCGAGGGCGATGAAGATCTGTTTGCCGAACTTGTAGCCGGCGGCCTTGACGGCAAGGGCGATGGTATCAAGCGCGTCCTCGGCGGAGTCGAACGCCGGGGCAAACCCACCTTCGTCACCGATGGCGGTCGAAAGCCCGCGTTTTTTGAGTCCGGCCTTGAGGGCGTGGAAAATTTCGGTGCCGGCGCGGAGGGCCTCCGAGAAGGTCGGGAAGTCCTTCGGAATGATCATGAATTCCTGAAAGTCAATCGGCGCATCGGAGTGAGCGCCGCCATTAACGATGTTCATCATCGGGACCGGGAGGACCTTGGCATTTGGCCCGCCGAGGTATTTGTAGAGGGGGACGCCGACCTGCGAGGCGGCGGCCTTGGCGGCGGCGAGAGAGACGGCTAGGATTGCGTTCGCTCCGACTTTCTTTTTGGTCGGTGTGCCGTCGACGGCGAGCATGGTCTTGTCGAGTCCGATCTGGTCGAGGGCGTCCAAGCCGACGAGAGCGGGCGCGAGAAGTTTGCCGACATTGGCAACGGCTTTGGTGACGCCCTTGCCGAGATACGACGTCTTGACCCCGTCGCGAAGCTCCACGGCTTCATGCTCTCCGGTGCTCGCTCCACTCGGCACAGCCGCGCGGCCGAGGGCGCCTCCGGCGAGTTCGACGTCGGCTTCGACGGTGGGATTCCCACGGGAATCAAGGATCTGACGGGCGCGGATGGAAGTGATGGTAGTGGCGGACATGGTGTGTGTGGTTGGTGATTGAAAAACGAGCGGCCAGCATTCCCGGCACACGCCGGATGATGCAAGCAGAATTGCTCGGCGAAATTGATTTACGTCAGGTCGGCAGGAGATCCAGGCAACTCCGGCAGTAGGAGACGATGTCCGGGGCCTGGAGGATGCCCGAGACAATCACGACTCGCTCAGCGCCGGCATCGATGACTTCGGAAAGATTCTCCCGCTTGATCCCGCCGATGCAGAAGATCGGGCGGTCGACCAACCGATGGACCTCAAAAATTCCCGATGTGCCGATCGCGGCGTAGTCGGGCTTTGTGGGCGTGGCAAATAATGGCCCGAAGCCGATGTAGTCCACCGCAAGCACCCGCGAAGCCTCGGCCTGCGCGACGCTGTGGGTCGAGAGCCCGACGATGGCGTCGGCTCCAACGATTTTCCGAACCTCCTCGACCGACAAATCGTCCTGCCCGACATGGACGCCGTCCGCTCCGGTCTCGCGCACGAGTTCGGGGTGGTCGTTGAGGATGAGCGGGACGGTGAATTTTCGGCAAAGTGGAACCAGCTTCAATGCCAGGTCGCGGATCTCTCCCGGCTGGAATTTTTTTGCCCGGAGTTGGAGGACCTGAATGCCGCCATCGAGCATTTGATCCGCGACTTCCATGGCGGCAGTGGGCTCCACGTATCCGAGATCGAGAATTCCGTAGAGGCGGGCGGCGGCTGGAAATGTCATCACGCGGGATCCTAGCGCATGGAGACCGGGATGACAAATGGTGTGAACGCAATTTCGTTTTTGCCCGGGCCTCAACGAGGCGGCGGGGGAAGTCCGGTGATGCGCTCGCCCGGCCAGATGTTCTTTTTGGTGAACCATCCCTTCGGCATTTCGAGGGCGTAGGCAATGCGTGGGAACGTGCTGCGGACGACTTTCTCGTTGAAGGCTTCGAGCTCGTGGATCTCGGCGATCGTGCCGTTGGCTTCGAGGAACGCGATCGAGAGCGGGATGCGCGTGTTTTTCATCCAAAAACTGGCCGGTTCGATCGCGGGCATGACGAAGATCATCCCGTGATCATCCGCGAGCGACTCGCGGAACATGAGTCCCGCCGCACGTTCGGGATCTTCATCGGCAACCTCGGCGGTGATCGAGTGGGAACCGATGCGCAGCGTGGTCGTCGGAAGCGGCGGTTGCGCGGTCGTTTGAGCCAGCGCTGAGGCGGTGGATACGATCAAAACAAGGGCGGCAAGGCGGATCTTCATGATGTTCAAAAGAAATTTCATCGAATCTGTTGACAGAGGCTACCGGGATTTTGCAACCTTTCGCCGCTCCGAATCCATGCACACGAAATCGCCGCGCGCCATTACTTTCTTGAAAAGATTTCTCCGACCAGAAGACGAGCGCGCGCGTAAAATCCCCGTCGGATCATTGTGATTCGACGTGTGATGGATTTGGCGAACTGAGACATGGCGAATTTTTTTCCAAGATGGACAAACTGGCTTCCGCTGAAAATCGTGGTCTGTCTCGGCGTGGTCGGAACCTCGGTCGTGCTTGGTTTCACGTATTATTTCACGCCGAAGTATACCCGCGTCGGCTACATGCCCACGCAGCCAGTGCCGTTCTCGCACGTCATCCACGTTGAGCAACTCGGGATGGACTGTCGGTATTGTCATAGTTTTGTCGAAGTCGCCTCCCACTCGAACGTCCCCACCACTCAGACATGCATGGCGTGTCACACGCAAATCCAGTCGCAAAGCCCGAAGCTCGAGATCGTCCGCGAAGCGTGGAAAACCGGCGAACCAGTCGATTGGGTCCGGATCCACAAGGTGCCTGACTACACCTACTTTAACCACGCGGTGCACGTGAACCGTGGCGTGAGTTGCTACAGCTGCCACGGCGCGGTGAACGAGATGAAGGTCGTCTACCAGCACGAGCCGCAGAGCATGTCGTGGTGCCTCGACTGCCACCGGGCACCGGAGAATTTCCTGCGTCCGCCGTCCGAGATCTACAACATGAATTGGAAACCCGGAGCGGATGAGAGCCAGCGCGAGATTGGTTTGAAATTCAAGGAAGAATGGGAAGTGAATCCTCCCGTGACGTGCGGAGGCTGCCACCGATGAAAAAAGATCTACATCATCCCGCGAGGGACGAGCGGCCCGGCGTCTGGAGAAGCCTGCGCGAGCTCGAGAACGATCCGGAGTTTGCCAAACACCTCCACCAAGAATTTCCGCGCGGCGCGGACATCTATGAGGACAGCGGGCTGACGAAGCGGGATTTCATGAAGCTCATGGGCGCGTCGATGGCGCTGGCTGGCGTGGGATTGACCGGTTGCCGGCGTCCGGAGAGCCATCTCGTTGCATTTAACAAGGGCGTGGAGTGGACGATCCCTGGGAAATTTCTCTACTACGCGACATCGATGCCGGCGCGCTACGGGGCGATCCCGCTTGTGGCATCGACATCCGATGGTCGTCCCACGAAGCTCGAGGGCAACCCTCTGCATCCCTACAGCAACGGGGGCACGGACATGTTTGCGCAGGCGTCGATCCTCGATCTCTACGATCCGCACCGCTCGAAGCAGATTCTTGAGAATGGCAAGGCCTCGGACGCGGCGGCTTTCGACGCATTCCTCCAAAAGGTCAGCCAGTCCGGCGGACGCGGAGTGGCCTTTTTGGTTGAGAAAAAAAACTCACCCACGCGCGACCGGCTGCGGGCCGAGCTCGAACGGAATTTCCCCGGGCTCCTCTGGGCGGAGTATGAGCCGCTCGGTGACGAAGCGGCAGTGAAGAGCACGGAAGCGGCCTTCGGCGACGGGATCCGGCTGCTGCCAAAGTTCGACCGGGCCGACGTGATTCTTGCGGTGGACAGCGATTTTCTGAATCCGTCCGAGACCGGCATCGGCTATTCGGCGGGCTTCTCGGCTCGGAGAAATCCGAACCAGAAGGGCGCGCCGATGAACCGTCTTTACGTCGTGGAAAATCACTTCACGACAACCGGCGGCATGGCCGATCACCGGCTGCGGTGCAAGGTTTCGGACTCGGGAGAGTTTCTCCGCCGCCTCGGAGCCGTGGTTGGTAAAAAAACCGGCGACAGCAATTTGGCCTCGTTGCTCGGGGCGTTTCCAAAATCCGACGCCTCGATCGACGAAGCGTGGGTCACGGAATGCGCGAATGACCTTCTGGCCAATCCGGGACGTTCGATGGTCATTACCGGACCGCAGACTCCGGCTCCCGTGCAGAGTCTCGTCCATGCAATCAACCAAGCCCTCGGAAACATCGGGACGACGTTGCTCGGCGTGCTGTCCGACGCTCCGGCCGTGTCGACGATTTCCGATCTTGCCGCCGCGATCTCGGGCGGTGCGGTCAAGACGTTGTTTATCCTTGGCGGAAATCCGGCTTACAACGCCCCGGCCAACTTGGATTTTGCTTCGCTGCTCAAGAAAGTCCCTGATGTCGTCCGCCTCGGTCTCTTCGAGGATGAAACATCGAAGCTCTCGCGCTGGCATGCGCCCGCTGCCCATTTCCTTGAAGCCTGGGGCGACGTGCGCACGGCCGATGGAACCTATACTTCCGTCCAACCGATGGTCCTCCCGCTCTGGGGCGGACTCTCCGAGCTCGACATCCTTGCCAAGCTGCTCGGCGGTGCGGCCATCGAGGGACCTGAATTGGTCCGCAAAACATTCTCTTCGCTGGCCACGGATCAGGCGATTGCGCAGGCCGGCAGTTTGGACATGCTTTGGAACAACTTTTTGCGAATCGGATTCCTCCCCGGCTCGCAATTCCCGGCTACGCCGTTGAGTTTTGCGCTGGCCCCGGTGGTGGCTCTCGTATCGAAAGCGATCCCCGCCAAGAGCGATGGACTCGAGTTGGTCTTTATCGCGAGCTCGAGTGTCGATGACGGACGTTACGCGAACAACTCGTGGTTGTTGGAGACGCCGGATTTTGTGACGAAAGTTACTTGGGATAATGCGGTGCTGATGAGCCCCACGACGGCCAAGAAGCTTGGCGTGCGGACCAATAACTTTGATGCTCTCGGGGAGATTGCCGAGAAGATCGGCAATGACGTGAATTACGATCTCGTGGCCGACATCGTCGAGTTGAGCGATGGAAAGACGACCATCGAAGCCGCCGCGCTTGTCGCGCCGGGTCACGCCGACGATTCCCTTTCGATTGCGCTCGGATTCGGACGCCACGATGTCTCGGCCCTGATGAAAAACGTAGGCTTCAATGCCTACCCGCTGCGCCAGACCATCTCGATGCGGGCCGCCAATGGGATCACGCTCAAAGTCACCGATCGGAATTACCCACTTGCTCAGACCCAGGAACATCGCAGCATGGAAGGCCGCGATCTCGTTCGCGAGGGCACGCTGGAACGCTACGAGCACGAACCTGCCTTTGCTCAGACGATGGGCATGGATGGCCACATCCCGCCGAACATCTCTCTCTACACCCATCCCGAGCTGACCTCGGCGGAACAGTGGGGAATGACCGTCGATCTGAACACCTGCACCGGTTGCAATGCCTGCGTCGTGGCGTGTCAGGCCGAAAACAACGTGCCCGTTGTCGGCAAGGATCAGGTGCGCAAGAATCGTGACATGGCGTGGATCCGGCTCGACCGGTATTTTGCGGGCGAGCCCGAGGATCCCGAGATGCTCTCCCAGGCGATCATGTGTCAGCACTGCGAGAACGCCCCGTGCGAAACCGTCTGTCCGGTCAATGCCACCGTCCACAGCGAGGATGGCCTCAACCTGATGGCCTACAATCGCTGCATCGGCACGCGGTATTGCGCGAACAACTGCCCGTGGAAAGTGCGCCGGTTTAATTACTTTGATTACAACCAGCGCCCGATCGACCAGCTCTACTGGGGGCCGCTGGCCAAGAAGGGAATGGCCGACAGCCTCAAGATGGCCAAGAACCCGAACGTCACCGTCCGCATGCGTGGCGTGATGGAAAAGTGCACGTTTTGCATCCAGCGCATCGAAGAGGCCAAGATCGGACGCCTGGTTGAAGCCGGTCCGTCGCCGAAGAGCGAAACCCCGATCAGCACGTTCAAGGTCGCGTGTCAGCAGGCCTGCCCGCACGATGCCATTGTCTTCGGAGACATCGCCGATCCGGAAAGCCGGGTCGCACAGCTCCGCAAGGCAGATCGCGGATATACGATGTTCAAATACGTCAATGCCTCGCCCCGCGTGACGTATCTCGCCCGAATCAAAAACCCGAATCCGAAAATGCCCGGTGCCGAAAAAGTCGGAACGGTCGCCAACAGTGCGAGCCACCACCCCGCGCCGCACGATCCCGGCCACGCCGGCGATCAGGGCAAGGTCGCCGATCCGTCCGGTGCGGTCCACTCCAAACCCGCCGACGCCCATGGTCACTAACCGCACCACCCCTCTCCACTGACCATGTCCGAAGCGACCGCCACGATTGATCCTGAGAAACTCTCCGACGAGGAGAAGCAAATCGTCCGCCCAGCGCTCGTGCTCAACCAGCGCACGATGGGCTGGATCAGCAGTTACATCAGCTCGATCATCGAGAACAAGACCCCGCTCTGGTGGTATATTTCGATGGGCGTGACGGTTCCGCTCACGTTGATGTGCTTCGCCCTCCTGGCCTACCTGATCTCGACGGGAGTAGGCGTATGGGGAAACAACCACCCGGTCGGCTGGGCGTGGGACATCACGAACTTCGTTTTCTGGATCGGCATCGGCCACGCCGGCACGCTGATCTCGGCGATTCTGTTCCTCACGCGTCAGAAGTGGCGCACATCGATCAACCGCGCGGCCGAGGCGATGACGCTATTCGCGGTCGTCTGCGCCGGTATCTATCCGGCCCTCCACGTGGGCCGCGTCTGGATGGCATGGTTCCTGGCCCCGGTGCCCAATGCCAATGCGATCTGGCAAAACTTCCGCAGTCCGCTGCTCTGGGACGTCTTCGCGGTGTCCACGTATTTTACGGTTTCCGTCCTCTTCTGGTATACCGGGCTTATTCCCGATCTCGCGACGATTCGCGACCGGTGCACGACGAAGATCAAGAAATTCATCTACGGCGTGCTCGCCCTTGGCTGGCGTGGCGGGAATCGCCAATGGCGGCACTACGAGATGGCTTACCTGATCCTGGCCGGTCTCTCAACGCCGCTCGTTCTTTCGGTGCACTCGGTGGTTTCGTTTGACTTTGCAACGTCGGTCATCCCGGGTTGGCACACGACAATTTTCCCGCCGTATTTTGTGGCGGGCGCGATCTTCGGCGGATTCGCGATGGTGCTCACGATCATGATTCCAGCCTGCGCGATCTATAAGCCGCTGCATGATTTGGTGACGATCGGCCACGTCGACAAGATGTGTAAGATCATTTTGCTCACCGGCTCGATCGTCGGATACGCCTACCTGATGGAACTCTTCATCGCGTGGTATGGTGCGAATCCCTACGAGCGCGCGGCCTTCTGGTATCGGGCGTTTGGTCCGTATTGGTGGGCTTACTGGTCGATGATGTTCTGCAACGTCGTGGCGCCACAATTTTTCTGGTTCAAGTTTTTTCGGACGAACCTCATCTGGGTCTGGATCATCGTGCAGTTCCCGAACATGGGCATGTGGTTCGAGCGGTTCGTTATTATCGCCACAACGCTGGCCCGCGATTTCACGCCATCCGCGTGGGGGATGTTCCATCCGACCTGGGTTGATATCTGCACGTTTATTGGAACCTTTGGATTGTTTACGACCCTCTTCCTTCTCTTCATCCGGTTCCTTCCGATGATTTGTATGTTTGAGGTTAAGGCTGTGTTGCCAGAGGCAGATCCACATCACGGGGAGGCGCAGCACTGATGAATACGGTCGGAAATCTCGACGCCCCGGTGCACGGGATCGCAGCGGAATTCCAGAGCGCGAGGGATCTCTATCGCGCCGCGGAAAAAATCCGGGATGCCGGGTTCAAGCATTGGGATGTCTTCTCACCGTTCCCGATTCATGGAATGGACGAGGCGATGGGGCTCGGGCGCTCAATGCTTGGGAAGTTCATCTTCATTGGCGGGCTCACCGGTTTTCTCACCGCAGTGACCCTGCAATTCGGAACATCGTCGTTTCTGTATCCGCTCATCGTTGCTGGCAAACCGACGAATCTTTACACGGTCCCCGCGTTTTTCCCGATCATGTTCGAGTTGACAATTCTCGCCTCGGCGTTCACCGCCGTGTTCGGAATGTTGATCATGAACGGCCTGCCGCGCCTCAATCACGCCATGTTTAATTGGGATCGATTCAAGAAAGTGACGGAGGATAAATTCTTCGCCGCGATCGAATCCTCCGACCCCAAGTTTTCACCCGCTGCGGTCCGCGACCTCCTCGAGTCTCTCGGCGGCACAAACGTAACCCTCATCCACGGAGACTAGCATTGTGCTGAAATACTTTTTCGCCCTTTTCGCCTTTGTAGTCATCTCGATCATCGCGGTCGCGGGATTTCGTGGACAAAAATCCACGCGGCCACCGATTGAGATTTTCCCGGACATGGATCACCAGCCGAAAGTGAAGGCTCAGGTGCCCAGCAGCTTCTTCGCCGACGGACGGGGAGCGAGAGAGCCCGTGGCGGGAACCGTGCCGCTCGGTTACGCGATTCCGCTTCACAAGCCCGTCGATGGATCCGTCGGCGAGGCCAGCGGGCCTTACAAGCAGGTTTATTTTTCCTCGGCACCCGTCTATTTCGACACGGGAAAAATCGAGGATCAGTGGGGCACCGGAATGCCATTTGAGATCACGCCTGAAATCATCGCCCGCGGTCAGGAACGTTACACGATCAATTGCTCGGTCTGCCATGGGGCCACTGGCGCCGGGAACGGTATCGCGGGAAAATACGGACTCGTGGCCATCGCCAATCTCCACCAACAGCGGATTCGCGAGATGGCCGACGGGGAAATCTTTAACACGATTTCGCACGGGAAGAATACGATGATGGGCTACGGCGACCGCATTCAAGTCCAGGATCGATGGGCGATCGTCGCCTACATCCGCGCCCTCCAGAAGTCCCAAGGCGGTGCCACGATCAACGACGTCCCACCGACCCAGCGGGCAGAACTCGAAGCGCAGAAACCATGAGCGAACCCGCATCCCATCCCGCTTCCACGCACACTTTCGACTACAAACATGTCGGGGGCCGATTCCTCGGGCTTATCGCGCTGGCCGTTGTCTCGTATATCGCGATTTTCATCGGGGCATTTTTTGATTCGAAGCAGTTCGCATTTTCCTATCTCTTCGCCTTCACGTTTTTCTTCACGATCTGCATGGGCGGATTGTTTTGGACGCTCGTCCACCATGCCGTGGACGCAGAGTGGAGCGTGGTAGTGAGGCGGCAGTTGGAAAATATTGCCAGCCTGCTCGCCGTGGTCGGCATCTTGTTTATTCCGCTGATCTTCGTGGCGCCGACACTCTGGTATTGGATGAAGCCCGAAAACGCGCACGATCCGCTGCTCATCGAGAAGGCGGCTTATTTAAACGTTTGGTTCTTCTGGATCCGTGCCGCCTTTTATTTCGTATTCTTTACGGTGGCCGCCATCTGGCTCCGGGCAAATTCGATACTTCAGGATCACGACGGCGCGCCACGTTATACCGTGTTTAACCGTCGCATCACATTCGCCAGCCTCCCGCTCTTCGCGGTCTGCCTCACGTTTGCCGCGATCGACTGGCTGATGGGTCTGGATTACCACTGGTTCTCAACCATGTGGGGCGTTTACATCTTTGCCGGGACCGCGCTGAGCTCGATGTGCGTGCTCGTGCTCATCATCACTTCACTTCGCGGGGCGGGATACTTCCAGAACATCATCTCGATGGAGCACTACCACATCATGGGCAAGCTTATGCTGGCCTTTACGATTTTCTGGGCCTACATCGGATTCAGCCAATACATGCTCATCTGGTATGCCAACATCCCGGAGGAAACCGTTTACTTCCTTCGTCGGAATACCGAGTCCTGGCAAATCTTCAGCACCGCGCTGGTCGTCGGGCATTTCTTTGTTCCGTTCCTCCTTCTGCTGCCGAATCTCGGAAAGAAGAAACCCGCCTTCCTCTGCGGCGTGGCCATCTGGATCCTGATCATGCACCTGCTCGACATCTACGTGATCGTCCTTCCGGCAGCTCACAAAGCCGGATTTGCGCCGAGCTGGATGGATTTCTTTAGTCTCCTCGCCGTCGGCTGCACCTTGGCTGCTGTATTCTTGAAGCGCCTCGGCGACGCACCGCTCTGGCCGCTGCGTGACCCACGACTCCCCCAGTCGATAGCCCTCAAAAACTGATGTCGCACGCACTATCCACACCCGAGTCCGCGAAGACCCCGTCCCTCTGGCCGATTTTTGTCGGGGGTCTGGTAATGATCGCGCTTTTTCTGGGATTGAACCAATGGCTCGTGGGCAACTCGGTGGGCGATGCTGACCCGGAAGAGGCCGCGCGCGCGGAAGTCCGCGTGAAGAACCTCGCCGAGCTTCGCACGGAGAATCAAGCCAAGCTGGAATCCTATGCGTGGGTTGATCGTGCGAAAGGCACGGTGCAAATCCCAATTTCCGCCGCCATGGAAAAAGCCGTCCTCGAACTCAAAGAAAGCCGCCCAAGGCCCGCCTACCCGGTCGTGGTCGCCGACGCACCCACGCCAGCGGCCAGCCCGACGCCTGCAGCCCCGACGCCATGACAGCCGGATTCCTTCTCCTCGTCGGCGGTTTGATTTTCCTGAGCGGAAGCGCATTGTTCGCGTTTTACTGGGCTGTCCGAGACGGCCAGCTCAACAACCTTCCGGAAGCGGCGAAAACGATCTTCGATCACGACGAACCCGTGGGAACTCCGACCGACCGGTTTCCATCCAAGAAATAGCCAATGAAGTCGCAAAGCCTCATCTCGTCCTTCAATCCGGCCAATGAGCCAGATACTCTCGACAGTGCCGAGCGCGCACAGATCGATGCCTCGACGCGCGGCCCCGTCCTCCTCTTTTTCGGTTCGGCCATCTTCTGGCTCCTCATCGGCTCCCTGCTCGGACTCATCTCGGCATGGAAAATGACGCACCCCTCGTTTCTTGACGGAGCGGCTTGGTTGACCTTCGGACGCCTCCGCCCGGCGCACCTCAATGCCGTCATTTACGGTTGGGCCTCCGCAGCCGGCATCGGAGTCGGGATCTGGCTCATGGCCCGCCTTTGTCGGGTTGCGCTAATGCATTCGAAGCTTTTGATTTCCGCCGCGATC
>JBMOHW010000078.1:0-11380 GCA_049317665.1 Terrimicrobiaceae bacterium
CAGTCACCGAGGCTCCGAATCTCCTCCCGACGCTGATCAAGGTCTTGGCGGCCTTTGCCCGGGCGGACGGGGAATTGCTTGAAGAAGAAATCGACTCCGGGCTCGGATTCCTGCGCTACGACTACCCGGATGCCGTTTACTCCGAACTCCGCAAACTTTTCCGCGATGCTCTAAACGAAAAGCAGGACCTCAACGCCATGGCCCAGCGGCTGGCGGGGCAGCTCAGTGACGAGCGCAAAATCCTCCTCGGGGTCCAACTCTACGACCTCATCGCCAAGGCCGGTCTCAAGCAGGATCAGGTCATCGCCTACTACTCGTTCATGTCCCAGCTCGGCATGGCGGCGCAGGCGATCGACATCGTCTATCAACTCAATGCCGACGACCAGACCGATACGACAATTTTCCAACAGGGTGCCTCTCCGCTCGAGATGGTCAGCTTCGGACACCCGGACCACGCCGATGTTGCGCTCGCCGACTTTGCCTCAGACGAGCGCCTGAATGCCTACCGTTATGGCAATCTGGTCATCTTGAAAAACCTCAGCGGACGCAATCTCATCGTCCAAGGCCGCCCGCTCAAGCCCGGCGACTTCGCCCGCCTGTATGCCGGCCAGCGGGTGTTGAGCGACGATCAGGTCCTCACCTACGCGGACCTTGTCTTTTATTTCAACGCCAAGAAAAACGTCACCCTCCCGCAGATTTTCGTCACGGTGAGCGACTCCGACGAGGTCCGCCTCGAGAAAAACCGTTCGCGAGATGCCTGCCTTCAGGTCACATTCGGCCTGCGGGTCAACGTGCTGGCACTGAAGAATGTGGATGCGGTGCTTAAGGGCATTCGCCTAAATGAAAAGACCGAGGTCTCAGCGACACTCGAGGACAAGATCATCTTCCACAACGACAGCGAGCTCGACCTCGGGGTTCTCCGACGCCGCGCGAGGTCCTACGGCGGACGTTTCCAGCTCAAGGCGTCGAAGAGCGAATACCTTGTCTCCAATAATCCAGGCCTTCTCGAGGAGGACGACATCCTCCTTTCGCCGGTCTCGGGAGGCGATGTGCTCTTGAAGATTTCCTGCGATTACGATCGCCGTGAGGGCCGTCTCGAAGTGCTCCAGTCGGATCGTCCGATCCTGGTCCGGGGAATCCCCGTCCGAAACTCTGCCACGCTGGCCGATGGCGACGCCATCCGAGTTGATGTCGGCCAAATCCTGCGATGCAACTTTACCGAGCGCTTGATCGAGGAGGAACGCAATGTCATCCGGTCGCTCGATGTCCGGGATCTCGTCTGCCGGTTTCCCAAGGGACAAGTCGCCCTCGACGGCCTCTCCTTCTCGGTCCAGCGAGGCGAGATGGTGTGCGTGATGGGTGCCAGCGGATGCGGAAAAAGCACGCTCATGCGCGCCCTCTCAGGACAATTCCCCCCTGTGCAGGGAGATGTCCTCTTCAACAACCGCTCGCTCTATGCCAACTACGAAGCGCTGAAAAAATACGTCACGTATGTCCCGCAATACGACGCGTTTGATGAACACCTCACGATTGAAGAAAACCTCGATTTCGCAGCGGCGATTCGCGCCCCCTACCTCTCCCGGCACGAGCGGCGGCGGCGGATCGATGGCAAGCTGGCCGAACTGGGCCTCAACGAGCGGCGGACGTCGGTCGTCGGCAGCCCCCTCCAGAAAACCCTGAGCGGCGGCGAGCGCAAGCGCCTCAATATCGGACTCGACATGGTGAGTGCCGCCGACGTTTTCCTATTCGACGAACCCACGAGCGGACTTTCCTCAAAGGATTCCGAGCACGTCGTCGAGATCATTCGCGGAATGTCGCATAATAAGATCGTGCTCGTGACCATCCACCAGCCGACGTCGAAGATTTTCCAGATGTTTCACAAAGCCGTCCTCCTTGACCGCGGCGGGAAGCTCGTTTTCTTCGGCACACCGCAGGAGATGTTGAAATACTTTGCCGAGGCCGAGCATCAGCAGCATTTCGGCACCGACCTCGGAGCTTGCGAGGCGTGTGGAACGACGCGTCCGGAGTTTATCTTCGACGTGCTCGAAACACCGCTCCGGGACCTTGGCGGAGATATTATCTTCGAGGAGAACAACCGCGGACAACTTGTGCCCGCGAGGCGATTTTCTCCCGACTACTGGCGGGATAAATACGAGGCCTACGGTCTCATGAAGGATGTCCAGCAGCCGGTCGCCCTCCGCGAGGCGATCCAGCCTCCGCCGGCTCCGGTTCGCCGGAGGGAAGCGGTCCGAATCCGCGAGGAATGGCATCAATTTGTCGTGCTGCTCAAGCGTGCGTTTCTGAGCAAACTGCGCAACCGGGCGAATCTTCTCACAACCATCTTGGAGGCCCCGCTCCTGGCTGTGCTGACCGGGATGGTTCTGCGGTATTCGGAGAGCGATGTGTATGATTTCGCGTCGGCATTCCATATCCCGACCTATCTCTTCCTCTCGCTGGTCGTGGCGATGTTCCTCGGTCTGACAAACAGTGTGGACGACATCATTCGGGACCGGGCGGTTTTGATGCGGGAGCGAAATCTCGACGTGCGGCTTTTCTACTACGTGCTCGCCAAGGGTCTCACGCTTGCGGCGTTTGCGTTGATCCAATGCGCCCTCTTCGCGTGGATCGGGAACTGGCTTTTATCCATGCGGGACGGGTTTTGGATTGTTTTCATCGCCATGTTTCTCACCACGGCCAGCGGCATCGCGATCGGCCTTGTCATCTCGGCCCTCGTCTCGGAAAGCAAAACCGGCATCCTCATCATCCCAGCCGTCCTCATTCCCCAAATCATCCTCAGCGGAGCCTTGATCAAATACGAGGAGATGAACCGCAACCTCGATTTTGTCTACTCGATCCAGCAATGGGTGAACCGGCATCCCGATAGTGCGATGCCGGCCCGGAGCGATCTTCAGGTGCCATTTATCTGCGAACTCATGCCGACCCGGTGGTCGTATGAAGCTCTTGTTTTTGCACAGGCGAAACTCAACCCGCTCACGCGTCGCCAGGAGACAATCCAGGAACAGATCAATGCCATCGTCGCCAACAAGAACGCGACGCCGGCCTCCTCCGACCGCCTGGAAGATCTCAAGGATACCCTCGCCGTCCTCTCGGGCCTCAGTGCTCCTGACGCAAAAACACTCGACGCCCAGTTTCAGCAGGTGGACAAGATCATTGCGGGCGCGACCTTCGACCGTTCGAATTTCAAGCGAGCCGGAGAGGGCGTCACGGCCGAGCAACTCTACGTCAATCAAAAGGTCACTGACCTGATCTCGAAAGCCGAAATGGAGCAGAGCGACTATCGTGAGAGCCGGCACCTCAATGTTTTCTTCGGACCGGTGAAAGAATACTTCGGAATCCGCGCTGGCCTGCTCTGGTTCAATTCCGCCGTCCTGATTTCCTCCACCCTCGGCCTCTTCTTCATCCTCTACCTGATCCTTCGAGCTCAGGTGCGGTCCCGAATCGCTTGACCCTCCGGGCCCTCACCGAAACCGGAAAAACGCATTCGCATTCTTCTCGGTGATCGCTGCAACAGATTCGAACGACACACCTCGAACCTCGGCGACTTTATCGGCCACGTCTCGCGTGTGCGCGGGCTCACAGCGGGAGCCGCGGTGGGGGACAGGAGCGAGGTAGGGGCAATCGGTCTCAACCAGGAAGGCGCTCTCGGGAATGGCACTCACGACATCGCGGACCAACTGCGCGTTTTTGAATGTCACAATCCCCGTAAAGGACACCAGATGTCCCATACCAATGATCTCCATCGCCTGCTCGGGCGTATTGCCGAAACAGTGAAAAACCCCGCGCAGCTTTCCAGCGTAATCCGAGAGAAGACTCAACGTATCATCCCACGCATCGCGTTGGTGGATTACGACGTTGAGACCAAGTTCCGCCGCGAGGTCCAGCTGAGCGGAAAAAGCCTCAGCTTGTGCGGCCTTGTAGGCACCGTCGATGATGGCGGCTTCCGAATCCTCCGGCATCTCGGCCTGCAACGCCGAGATCGCGGGCGCAGAACCGAGTTGCTCGGATGGGAGCCGGTGGTAGTCCAGCCCGGTTTCGCCGATGGCCACGACTTTGGGATGCTCCGCAAGAGCACGAATCACATCGATCCAGCCGCCGGTTTCCTCCTCAACATTGGTCGGATGAAGTCCCACCACGGCATAAACATTCGGATGCCGTTCCGCCAGCGCGATGGCTCTGCGACTGCTCTCGACTCCGGTCCCGACCGTGACGATCCGCGTGACACCGGCTTCCGCCGCGCGGGTAAGGACCGCATCGAGATCGGAAGCGAAATCGGGATAGTCGAGGTGGGCGTGGGTGTCCGTGAGCATGGGACTCCTAGTCGAGCAACTCATACCACGTGCTCCGTCGATGCGGTTCGTAGCCCGCCTCGCGAATGAGACGCTGGATGTCCGACGCATTCAGACGAAACGTCGTGCCGGCACTCGATACCACGTTTTCCTCCATCATCACGCTGCCGAAATCATTCGCGCCATAGCTCAGCGCGATCTGGCCGATTTTTGGCCCTTGGGTAACCCACGAGCTCTGCACATTTTCAAAATTATCGAGGTAAATCCGTGAGAGAGCCTGCATCCGCAGATACTCGGCCGACGTGACCGTCTCCGCGCGGAGCTTGGTGTGCTCGGGCTGGAACGTCCAGCAGATGAAGGCTGTGAAGCCGCCGGTTTCGTCCTGCAGATCGCGGAGCCGCCCGAGATGTTCGATGCGATCGTCGAGACTTTCGACATGCCCGAACATCATGGTGGCACTGGACCGCAATCCGAGTTCGTGAGCCTGTCTCATCACATCCAGCCAGGCATCGCTCTTGCATTTGAGCGGGGCAATGCGGTCGCGCACATTGTCCACGAGGATCTCGCCACCACCGCCCGGAATCGAACCCAGACCCGCATCGATAAATCGCGTGAGCACTTCCCGCACGGGCATCCCAAAAACCTCGGCGAAGTGATTGAACTCCGGCGGACTGAATCCGTGAATATTGATCTGAGGAAATTTTTCCCGAATGTGGGAAAGCATCGTCAGGTAAAAATCGATCCCTAGCTTCGGATGGTGGCCGCCTTGAAGGAGCACCTGCACACCACCCTCCGCCGCCAGTTCGGTGAGCTTTTCATCAATCTCATCCAGACTCAGGACGTAGTGATCATCGTCCTTCTCCGTCCGATAGAACGCACAGAATTTGCAGTAAACGTTACAGACGTTTGTGTAGTTGATATTGCGGTCAACGATAAACGTAACGACCTCGTTCCCGCGCCCATCATAAGCCGCCGCCTTGGCAGCTTTGCGCCGGGCATCGGCCAATGCCCCGAGCGTTTCGAGCGGAAGCGCATGAAGTGCTCGGGCATCGTCCGGAGTCACCCGTCCGCCCTCAATCACCTTCTCCACCAACTCGTCTTCCTCAAATGCAACAGCCATAAGTCCAGACGTTACAGCGTCCGGTCGACGAATTCAACTGCGGTCCTCGCGGCGATGCATGGCGTGAAAAACCGCCTCGCACGTCGCGGGAGATCGCAGCAAAACTTCCCCTCGTGGCTCTCCCAGTGAGGCGACCGCGTCGCGAATTGCTTCCCGCACCGAAATCGCCAGCATGAGCGGGGGCTCGCCGACAGCCTTACTGCCATGGATCGTTCCGGGTTGGCTCGCATCAGTGAGAAGTGACACGCGAAAATCCACCGGAACATCGCCGATACTCGGGATTTGGTAAGTGCTCGCCCCGTGGGAAAGGAGGTGGCCATTTTCGTTCCAGAGCAATTCCTCGCCAGTCAACCAACCCATGCCCTGCACGAATCCTCCCTCGATCTGCCCGCGGTCGATCCCTTCGTTCAGACTGCTCCCGACATCATGCAGGATGTCCACCCGCCTCACGCGGACCCGCCCGGCGACCCGGTCGTAGTGGAGCTCGGGCGTCCGGTAATACCCGGTCGCACTCAGGCTGATCCGGCGCAGGTAGGCCTCGGCGACCAGCTCGTTGAAGGAAATTTCGTGCTCCCCACGGCATACAACCTTGCCGGCACGAAACGAAACTTCTTCAGGCTCGGAATTTTGCTCACCCCGGGACCTCAGCATTTCCGCCGCCAACGGTGCCAAGCGGGCACGCAACGTCTCGCAGGCATCGCGCACCGCAGCTCCATTGAGATCGGCACCGCTGGATGCAGCCGTCGCCGAGGTATTCGGCACCTTGTCGGTCCTCGTCTGCATGATGCGGATGCGTTCTGCTGGAACTCCTAGCTCTCGCTCAGCGACTCCGAGAATTTTCGTATGCAGTCCCTGCCCCATCTCGGTGCCGCCGTGGTTCACCTGAACCGAGCCATCGGAATAGATCAGAATCAGTGCCCCGGCTTGGTTGTAGGCGGTGTAGGTAAAGGAAATGCCAAACTTCACCGGAGTCATCGCGATCCCTCGCACCGTCGACGTTGAGTTCAGATTAAAGGCCGCGATCTCGGCCTTCCGATGATCAAAGTCCGACGAGGCTCGGAGCTCGCGCCAGATTCGGGGAATCCGGTTATCTCCGATTTCCTGACCGTAATGGGTCGTATTCGTCGGGCCGGTGCCGTGGTAGAGATTCCTCTCGCGCACATCCTCCGGGGCGAGGCGGAGGAACCTCGCCACGCGATCGATTATTTCCTCGATGATCAACATCCCTTGCGGCCCACCAAATCCCCGGAAGGCCGTCTGCGATGTGAGGTTGGTCCGGCAGACCCGCCCCGAAAAATCCACCGCAGGAACAAAGTAGGAGTTATCTAAATGAAACAACGCGCGATCACAAATTGGTTGCGAAAGGTCGAGGCTCCATCCGCCGTTCGCGAAGAGCTCCGCCTTGACCGCGAGCAGCAGGCCATCGTCGGAAAAGGCAACTTGGAATCTGGAAAAAAACGGATGCCGCTTTCCAGTCATCTCGAAGTCTTGATCTCGATTCAGCCGCATCCGGCACGGCTTCCCGGTCAGCCGACAAGCCAGGGCGGACAGCGCCGCCACGCCGGCGCCCTGAGTTTCCTTGCCACCGAATCCCCCACCCATCCGCGGGTTGGTGACGACGACCTGATTCCGCGCCAGATCGAGCACCCTTGCCACGATTATTTGAATCTCCGAGGGATGTTGCGTTGAGGAATGCACGACGATGACATCGTCCTCGCCGCGCTCCGCCCAGGCCGCCTGAGTTTCCAAATAGAAATGCTCCTGCCCACCGAACTCAAACTCCCCCTCAATCGTGTGCGGGGCATTCTCAAGCGCGGCTTGCACATCGCCCCGGCGGATGGAATTGGGTTCGTTGTGAAAGGATCCCGCCGAGATCGCGTCAGTCAGAGAGAAAATCCCCGGCAGCACCTCGTATTCAATCTGCACCGCAGCGGCACCCGCCCGGCAGGCTTCGGGAGACTCGCCTACAATCGCGACGATGGGATGCCCGACATAATGAACTTCGACATCGGCCAGCAGGATCTCATCGTGGCGCGAGGCACCAATGTCATTCATTCCCGGAATGTCCGCCGCCGTCATCACCGCAACGACTCCGGGAACGGATTTCGCCCGGGAAACCTCGACGCTTAAAATCTTCGCATGAGAATGCGGCGAGCAGACCGGCCAAACGATGAGCGACCCGCGCTTGAGTGCCTCGTCGTCAACGTAGTCCGCCGAACCCATGACATGGCGTGCCGCGCTCTCATGCAGGGGTGCAGGCGGGACGGCCGGTGGCGGAAGATCTGCCATCGGCAACGTCGTCTCCGAGGAATCGGCCGGATCGTAAAAGAACTTGTCCAGAAGTTCCGCCGCCACAGCCCGGCGATACTCCGCACTGCCGCGTCCGTCACTGATGGGAGCAATCTCACCGGCCAGAAGTTCCCTGGCACCGGCAACCGTTTCGGGATTCCAAATCCGCCCCTTCAAAAAGTCTGCGGTCCTGCGGGCCAGCACCGGCATCGGCCCGACTCCCCCAAATGCCAACCTCGCAGAGACGACGCGATTTTCGTCGTTCAAGTCGATACAAAGTCCGGCCGAAACAATGCTGATATCCATCTCCCGGCGTTTCGAAATCTTGAACGCCTTCGAGATCCGTCGAAGCCCACGTGGAGCCACCGGAATCCGAACCGATCTCAAAATCTCACCTTCCACGAGCACGGTGCGGCGATACGCCGTGAAGAATTCCGCAAGCGGCACCTCACGCTGTCCTGCTGCCGACTCGAGAACCACCGAGGCACCGAGCGAAAGCAGCACCGGGGCCGTGTCGCCGATGGGTGACGCCGTAACGAGATTGCCACCAAGCGTGGCGCGATTCCGCACCGGTCGTGAAGCGAACCACCGCAGCATCTCCCGCACGGAAGGGATCGGCACGAGATCCATCACGTCGGTGAGTGGAACCCCTGCACCGATCACGACTCCATCGTCATCGATCTCGACGCGCTGCAACTCCGGAATCCCCTGAAGGTGGATCAGGACGGGGAACTCGCGGAACGCCTTTGCCACATCGACTCCGATCTCGGTTCCACCCGCCAGCAACCGGGCTCCGGGATGGCTCGCCATCATGTCAAAAAGCGCAGCCAGCGAATCGGGTCGCAAAAACTTCCTTCCGTCCGCCTCGTATTCCAACCCGCCCGGCAGCGAAACCGAACCAGCCAACAAACTTCCGAAGCGGTCACACTTTTTTTCCTCCACGGAAGCCGACTGCCACGCTTGCTGGGCGGCGGAACGGATCGGGCGATACCCCGTGCAGCGACAAAGATTGCCGCAGAGTTGATCATTAAGATCCCCGACGGTTCGCAGATACTCACGGTAGTAGCCTTCAAACATCGACGAAATGAACCCCGGTGTGCAGTAGCCACACTGGGATCCGTAGCACTCCGTCATCGCTTTCTGAACGGGATGCAGCCCCTGAGCGCCGATCCCCTCGACGGTCCAGATCTCGCGGTCCGCCAGGCTTGGGAGAAGCGCGATACAGCTATTGAGCGAACGAAAAACGGGGGGACCATCTCCCGCCCTCTCGATGACAACAACCGTGCAGGCTCCACAGTCGCCCTCCGCGCAGCCTTCCTTCGCAGCGGTGAGTCCGCGGTCACGCAGCCAGTTGAGCAGCGTCGTATTCGGGTGAACGCCCGATACGTTGATGGGCTCGCCGTTCAACCGAAGGGAAAATGCCGTCCTCACTATCCCGAGTGATGCATCAGATCCCGCCCTGCCGTCGAGCGCGATTCACGCCCAGCTTGCCAGAACCGATTCCGGATGATTCTCATTCCCTCACGCCGTGGCGGAGCGAAGACCATGACCATCGAGAAAATCAACACCCTTTCCATTGCGGAATTTAGAGCACTAATCGGGCCAATCTTCGAGCACTCGCCATGGATCGCCGAGCGGGCGTGGGAGAAACGTCCATTTGGATCGCGGGAGGATTTGCTCCAGTCCCTCTATGGAGTCGTCGAGGCAGCCGGGGACGCTCCCTTGCTCGACCTCATCAGCGCTCACCCGGATCTCGTGGGCCGTCTCGCCCAAGCGGGAAAGCTGACGCCGGAGTCCGCGAATGAGCAGAAGAGCGCCGGACTCCTCGCGATGGATCGCGAGACCGTCGAGCGATTTCAAGATCTCAACGCCGCGTATCGGGCGCGATTTGGGTTTCCGTTTATCATCTGCGCGAGGTGGAATTCCCGCGACACGATTTTGGATTCGTTCCAGGCCCGGCTCGGCAACACGCGCGCTGAAGAAATTTCTACTGCATGGCAGGAGATCAAAAAGATCGCCAGCCTTCGCCTCGCCGATCTCGGGATCGATTCGTAAATCCCGCGGTCGAGAGATTTTTCTTGTTGGGGTTGTTCGCCCGGAATGTCAGGCTCTGAGGATGGCAACCATCTCCGGCTTTCATCACACGGCGATCCGATCGAATGATTTTGACGCGAGCATCGCATTTTATTCCGACGTTCTCGGTTTCAAGACCAAGATCACCTGGGGCACCAGTCCGAACCGCGCGGTGATGCTCGACGCGGGGGATGGCAACTATGTCGAGGTCTTCGAGCGTGCCGAGACGGCCCCGGCAAACGAGGCGACGATTTTACATTTTGCTTTGCGAACCGACGACTGCGAGGCGATGACGGAACGTGTCCGCGCCAGCGGTGCCGAGATTACGATGGAGCCAAAAGTCGTCGTTATCGATTCCCACATCGGCCCGGTTCCCGTGAAGATCTCGTTCTTCAAGGGGCCCGACGGCGAGATTATCGAACTCTTCGAGAACGAGGTTCTCTAGGCAGCCTCAGCGAGCCATCCGGCGGATCAGGGCGTCGGCCATATCGGCTGGCGTGGCAGCCACTTCGATACCAGCAGCCTCCAACGCGGAGATCTTGCCCTCGGCCGTTCCCTTGCCACCGCTCACGATTGCGCCCGCGTGACCCATCCGACGTCCGGGAGGCGCCGTGGCACCAGCGATGAACGCCGCGACCGGCTTGCGGCAGTTCTTTCCGATCCACTCAGCCGCCTCTTCTTCCGCGGTGCCGCCAATTTCTCCAATCAGGATCATCGCCTCGGTGTTCTCGTCCTCATTGAACATCTGGACGACATCGAGATGCGATGTGCCATTAATCGGGTCGCCCCCGATTCCGACGCAGGTCGATTGCCCATGGCCACGGCTCGAGAGCTGCCAGACCGCTTCGTAGGTGAGTGTGCCCGAACGCGAGACGACGCCGACTTTTCCGGGCTTGTGGATGTAACCAGGCATGATGCCGATCTTGCACTCGCCGGGCGTGATGATGCCGGGGCAGTTCGGCCCGATGAGCCGACTCTTGCTGCCCGCCATTCCGGCCTTCACCCGCATCATGTCCATCACGGGAATCCCCTCGGTGATACAGATGACCAACTCAATGCCGGCGTCGACAGCTTCGAGAATCGAATCGGCGGCAAATTCGGCCGGCACAAAAATCATCGTCGCGTTACAGCCTGTCTCGCGCCGGGCTTCGAGCACCGTGTCGAAGACCGGGATCTTGCCTTCGAAGGTCTCGCCGCCACGCGCCGGGGTGACTCCTGCCACGAGTTGGGTGCCGTATTCCATGCACGAACGGGCGTGAAAGCCACCGGCTTTTCCAGTGATACCCTGCACGAGCAGGCGTGTGTTTTTGTCAACGAGGATGGACATTTGAGAAGTGGAAGGTTGAGGGATTAAGCGGACTTGACAGCGGCGACGACTTTGCGGGCGGCATCGTCGATATCGGTCGCGGTGATGAGGGGGAGTTCGGACTCCGCAAGGAGCTTGCGTCCGGCCTCGACATTGGTGCCCTCGAGGCGAACGACGAGTGGCACCGGAAGGTTCACGGCCTTGACGGCGTTGATGATACCCTGGGCGATAATGTCGCACTTCATGATGCCGCCGAAGATGTTGACCAGGATCGCTTTCACCCGT
>JBMOHW010000079.1:0-11252 GCA_049317665.1 Terrimicrobiaceae bacterium
GAAGGAGATGAGCGTCGCGAGGAGCACGAAGGCCAACGCGAGGACCACGGCGACCACACCAACGATCAAGGCGGCCTGAGCGTAGGTTTTTTTGGAAGGGTGCGCGGAGGAGCCAAAAGCCCAGACGAGAAGCATGACAAGATTGACGACAGGAATCGCGAGGAGGAGGAATGTAATAATCCAGTCGCTAATGCTGACGGGTTTGTTTTCCGTGGTATTCATGGCATCCGGTCCGATCCACGAAAATAGGACGTGACCCGCCCGATTTGCAAGCGCCATACCCCGAGGCTCTCCGTGACAATGCGGTAGACCGATGCGCCCACAAGCGTGCCCAACGCGATGGACGCAATGACGAAGACCACGGTGACAAGTCCCTCGATCCCCGCGGTGCGATCGCTCATCATGCGCGTCACACTCAGCAGGCCAAGGGCACCGGGAACCAACAACCAAAAACTCGGCAGAAAGGTGACCGCCGCCGGGGGGCCGCGAAATCGCATTTCAATAAGATATGCGATTGGCGTTGCGATCAGCGTTCCAAAAAAACCGCTGATCTGACTTCCCAAAAATCCCACAGCGAGTCTCTGCGATGCAAAGGCGAGGAGCAGGACCAGAATCAGCCATTGGAGCGAATTTCGAGGGGCGGAGAAGTGGAAATAAATACCGAGCCCAAAGACCAATACCCCTGCCCATGGTGCCCACGAGATCGGAACGTAGGGATCTGTGGAGTAGACGAGGTCTTCGGGAAAGTAACCCGTGAGAGCCGCGCCGATCCCGAGACCGAAGGCCAGGAGCACGAGTTGAACAAAGCCCGCGACCAACCGACTGGCGCCGCTCACCATGTCGCCGTAAGCGAGTTCGACCATTCCAAGCGTGAGCATCGCGCCGGGAAGAAATGTCACGAGGGGAGGGACAAGAGCCGGGAGCGGATCGACCGCGATCCCATTCCGAATCGCGAGGAAAACCAAGCTCGATACGGCCGTGGCGGTCACGACGGGGAGCGGAACGGAAAAGACACTACGCCCGCGGTTGAAGAGCTTGATCAGCCCCACCACGAGGCCAAGGATCGCCGCAGAGACGACATTTATCGCTGTCGGCATGATGACCAATGCGAGGCCAACGCTCAGAATGGTGTGACCCGCAACCATCCCAACGCTGCCGAAGCGCGGTTTCTGGCGGCGAATCGCCGCAAGCCGATCCAATCCCTCTGCCGGGGCAATCGACCCAGATTGGGCGGCATCTCCCAAGGCATAGACGTCGGCCATTTGATCCAGACGCAACGTCTGGGGTTCGCACTGCGCGAGGGTCACCCGCTCGCCGCCGTGGTCGTGAAGCGAGATGAAAATCGCCGTCGGGAAAGAAACCACCCGGGCGTTTCTCATCCCGTAAGCCGCAGCAGTCCGCCGCAGCAGCAACTCGACCTTGGCCGTCTGCTCGCCGCACGCGATATACCCCTGCCCGAGGCGGACCATGAACTCCAGAAGGACCGTGGAATCCGTCGCTGGGAGGGCGGGGACATTTTCGGGCTTCGGGATCTCAGGGGTCAACATACGAACGGCCGCCGGGCAACGTTAGGAATCTAACGTGGCAATCAAAGTCCCCACGGCAAGCCCAGCAGGAACCACGCGACGAAGAGAACTGTCCAAACGGCAAAAAGACCGATCACATATGGGATCATCAGTGCGACGATCGTTCCCACTCCGGCGTTCTTGTCGTATTTCTGGGCAAACACGACAACGAGGGCGAAGTAGGCATTCAACGGTGTGATGACATTCATCGGCGAATCGGCGACCCGGTAGGCGGACAAAACAGCCTCGGGTGCCACGCCGAGCTGAAGAAGCAACGGGACAAAGATCGGAGCAAAGAGAGCCCATTTTGCAATCGCTCCCGTGATGAGAAGATCGATAAGCGCCACCACGACGATGAATCCGAGAAGGAGCAAAAGTGGGGGGATGCTGGCGGTCTTGAGAACGTCGGCCATCGAGACGGCCAGGATCGTTCCGATGTTGCTATAATTAAAATAGGCAATGAACTGGCTCAGGATAAAGAGGAGAAGAATCAAACTCCCAAGTCCCGACATCGCTTTCTCCATGGCGCGGATTACGTCTGTGCTATTCTTCATTGTTCGCGCACCAAATCCGTAGGCGGCTCCGGTCACAAGAAACAGAACCATGATCACAGCAATCAGGCCGTTCATAAGCGGAGAATTTCCAATCAGGGCGCCCGTGTCGGGATTGCGGAGCGGTGCTGACGGGCCGAGGGTGAGAAACCCCAATATCACGAGGACGGCGACCAATCCCACGCCGGCAAACAAGAGCCCGCGGGGTTCGTTGCCCAGCGCGGCTTGATCGGCTTCATCACCGCCGGTGGCTCCAGAATCACCACGGTCGTATTTTCCCAACCGCGGCTCGATGATCTGCTGGGTAATGACCGTGATCACTACGGTCAGAACAACGACGGACGCAATCGAGAACCAAAGGTTGGCGGTCAGGTCAATGGAGAGGCTGGGATTAACAAGGTGAATGGCATCGTTCGTAAACTCGGTAAGAACAGCATCGAGTGGCTTGATGAGCATGTTGACCGTGAAGGCCCCGGCGACGGCGGCGAAACCAGCCGCCAGCCCGGCGAGCGGGTGACGCCCGACACTCAAAAATGCCGAGCCCGCCAACGGGATGAGCACGAGATACCCCGCATCGGCCGCGATGCTCGATAGAATGCCAGCGAAGACGAGAATGTAGGCAATCGCCCATCCGGGCGAGACGGCGACGAGCTTCCGAATGAGGGCTTTGATCAACCCCGATTCTTCCGCCACACCGACGCCGATCATCGCCACGATGATAAGGCCGAGCGCGGTGAAGCTCATGAAGCTTGGGATCACGGAGGTGTAGATAAACCGGATCCCCTCGGTCGAAAGCAGGCTGCGGGCACTAATTGTGCTGGACTGAATCTGATCCGTCAGCGGGTCGACTACTTGCTGGGTCACGGACGCGCCCGCGAGGTGCAGGATGTGCGACAAAACGATCACCAAGACCATGAGCGATAGGAAAATCATCGCCGGGTGCGGGACCTTGTTCCCGACCTTCTCGACGACATCCAAAACCCGCTTCATCATCCCGTCGCCCTCCGGAGCTGTTCGCGCTGTATCCATTAAGAAAATCAGGTCCGGGTCGGTTCTCCGGGCCGATAATCCGGCAGCCATCCGCAGGGAACGATGGCGAAGAGTGCCAGGCATGCGAGGACAAAAAAGCCAATCTTGAGCGCCTGCTGTCGGGTTTCGGAGTTAATGCTCACGGCTTCGGCAATCTGCTCAGGTGTGGCGTTGGAGGCTTCGAAGCGTTCCTTGAGCCGGTCGTTGTTAAGGAAGTTGATGCTGTCGAGATCGACCTCCGCCTTCATTTCGGACGTGATCAGCGGATTGTCCGCCACACGATTCAGAACGCCCGTGCTCAGCACACCGACCACGAGGGTGCCCATGAGTGCCGTGCCAACCGCGGCCGCGAGATTTTGAGTCACTCCCCGGAGCGAGCCCACGTCGCCCGCGAGTTCCTTGGGTGACGCCGTGACCAGGACGTTGAAGAGCAGGGTGACCAACGCACCCTGTCCGAGGCCGACCGTGATCAGACCGAGGATGACCGGGAAAACACTCCAGTCGTTGCTCACGACGAAGGCCAGCCACAGAGCGCCGACTGCCACGAACGCGAAGCCTCCGCGCGCAATGGTGCGAGGTGCAAATTTTCCGTAGAGACGAACAATCAGGATCGCGGTGAAGAACACCGTAAGCATGAAGGGCATCATCGCGACCGATGTAGCCGCGCTCGATCGACCCTGGATGATCTGGATGTAGAGGGGCACGGTAAAGTTGATCGCCGCCTCGGTTGCCACGATGAGGAAAAGCGTGAAGACCGCAGCCCACTCCTTCGGCGAATCGATGACCTCGAGAGCTAGGAGTGGAGTTTTTCCTTTGGCAGCCTGTCGGTGGCTCCAGAGAAAAAATCCCATGAAAATTATCAGGCCGAGTCCGATCATGATCGGCGCAGGCGATACCCCGAAGAGGTCGAATGGCGCTGCAGGACGGGCCAGAGTGAGACCCCAATTTCGGAGATTATTGAATCCGAAGCTGATCAGAATGACGGCCGCTGCCGACAAGATCACGCCGAAGATGTCGATCTTCACGGCTGGGTTGGGCACGGACGGCTTGAGCTTGAAGCTCAGGATCAACAGGACAGACGCGTGGACGATGAGCAGTCCGAACGCCAGGCGCCAGTTGATCATGGCGACGTAACCAACGATGACGAATGCCAGCACGCCGGCGATCGCGCGGGCCGAGCCGAGCCAACCCACAGCCTTCGCCTGCTGGGCACCTTTGTAGTGATTGGCGATCAAAGCGACGAGCGAAGGCACCAGCGAGGCACCGGCAAATCCTGCCAGCGCTTGCCCGGCGAGCATCACCGGGGCGGTTGGGCTGAGCACCATCGTGACCATCGCAGCCAGGAAAAGTGCCACGGCGACCTGGAAAAAAATCTTCGATCCAAACCGCTGGCCGAGTTTTCCACCCAGCATCACAAACCCGGAGACGCCGAGCGAATACATCACAATGGCCGTTCCAACGGTGGTAGGCGGGGTGTTGAAGCTGCTGACCATGCCACTCATCGAAACGGGGAGAGCGGCGACATTGAAGGACATCAACATCTGGCCCATCGCAATCACAATCATCGGCAGCCACGAGGCTTGGACTTCTTTTTCGGTATTCATAAATTTCCGCGAGTGCCGATCATCGGATGGGCTTGGACACAAAAAGATCCATCCCGAGTTGCTGAGACAGGAATTTTGCCGCGAGCTGGCCTTTAACGCTGTTGCCGGCCGCGTCGAGGAGCGGCGAAAACGTGCCGAGGCCGCCCTTGCCGGGCGAGACCGCGAGAATCCCTCCGCCGATCCCGCTCTTGCCCGGGAGTCCGATGTCGTAGAGCCAGTCTCCGGAGGTTTCATAGAGCCCGGCCGTCGCCATCACGGCCAAAACGTAGTGGCAGACGGACGGATCAACGACCTGCTCTTTCGTGACCGGATTGAGTCCCCCATCGGCCAGCGTCGCGGCCATGACGGCCAGGTCTTTGGCAGTGACGTTGAGCGAGCACTGCCGCGTGTAAAGGTCTACCGCTTCCGCCGGATCCATGTAAATGGAGCCGCAGCTTTGGAGCATGCGGGCGATGCTTTGGTTCCGGAAATTGGTCGCCGATGCGGATTCGAGGACTTCGTCGTTCATGGCAAGCGGCCTGCCGGCGAAGCGGGAGAGACCGTCGTAGAGGAATGTCCACTTTTCCTCATGCGTTCCCCCAGGAACCAAACTGGTCGTGGCGATCGCACCGGAATTTACCATCGGGTTCGTGAGGCCTCTGGGATTTCGTTCGATGCCAGCGAGGGAATTGAACGGATAACCGGTCGCATTTGCGCCGATTTTCGCGCGGGCTTCCTCGACGCCAATGACTCCGCAAATCAGCGCGAACACGAATGGCTTCGAAACACTCATGATCGAGAATTCGTAGTTCGAGTCCCCGACTTCAAAGACATTCCCGCTGGCACCAACAATACAGATGCCGAAGAGTTCCGAAGGCACCCGGGCCAGAGCGGGATAGACCTGAGAATTTTTACCGCTTGTTTCGGAGGCATACTTGCCATGCGCGGTCTCCAGCAATCGCTGGACTTGATCCGGTGTCGGCAGGGTCCCGGTGGAGACAAAAGCGGACTCCGGATGGACCACTTGGGACTCTGGCGCGCTCATGGAGTGATCCTCATTCTGCCGGAGTTTGTTAACGCCTCTTCGACGCGAAAGCAACGGTATTCCGGGTCATGTCTCAGTCCGGCATGAGGTCGAGGCCCTTGAGAGTATTTTCGTCGAAGCGTCCATTCTGGCGGAAGCCAGCGCTTTGCTGCCAAGCCTTGATGGCGGCGATGAGTGCCGAGTTGGGCGAGCCATCCGCCGGGCCATTGTAGTAGCCGAGAAGCTTGAGGTTCTGTTGGGCCTGCTTGATCACGGCGATCTGCATGACTGGACCGACCGAGATGTAGGGTCCACCCTTGAAGATGTCGGCAAGGGCGACGTAGGCCGGTGTGGGTGCAGAGCCCGAGATGCCGAGGCGTTCGAGCGTTTGCCGGTTGAGCTCGCCAGTAACCTTGAGATTCTCGGCAATCTGGAACCGGCGGATCGCTGCGCTCGTCTGGCTGCCCATCTGCCCATCGACCGTTCCGCCGTAGTAGCCAAGCTTGGCGAGACGCGATTGGGTGGCCTGGATCGTCTCGTCGGCAAATGCCGCCAGCGAAACGGTGAGAAGAGCGGTGAAGACCAGAAGAAAAAATCTCATGGGTGTGGAGTAAACGTTTTCCACTTCGCCCGCAAGCCGAGGATCGATCTCGTCCGGGCTACCCGTGGATAAGCAGGTGAATGTTATCGGGCAGACTGCCGGCAACCTCGGATGCGACATCGCCGCGGAGCATGTTGGTCAGCGATCCCCGGTGCGAGGCACCCAGGATGAGGTAATCCACGCCGAGCGTCGCGGCCGTATCAACGATCAGCGAGGCGACATTCGACGTCGAGGCAAACACGGGAACCGTTGTAATGCCACGGGTCCGCCCGATCTGCGTCGCAGTCGAGAGAATCGCGCTGGCCGCCGGATCGTCCCGCCAATTCGTCGTTCCAACAGCCACGCCGGGATAAAGCACAGCCACCTCCCGGACGTAGAGAATGTAGAGCGCCGCCTTCCGCAGCTCGGCCTCATCGAACGCAAATCCCAAGACCGGCGTCAGGCTCCGCACACAGACAAGAATCTTCTGCGTATCGGCGGCGGGCATCCGCAGGGTCTCGACGACATCCGGCCGGACGAGGTCCGCGATTTCCTTGGTGACCGTGAGGGTTCTGACGCCGCTCAACCGCTGCGAATAAGCCCAGAGGCCAAGGCCGACCATGAGCACACAGACGACGAAGAAAAGGGCATCGTGCTTAGTGTGGGCAAGTGTCATCTCGACCGCGACAAGGATTAAAAACGTGAGCCCCATCAGCGCCCGTTCGCCCCAATGCATGGGAAGCTTCAGGTTCGTGACGCAGGACCCGAGGTTCACGCAGATCGCACCGACGACACCGATGGCATAGAGGCCGGCGAGGGCGTCGAAATTGTCGGTGAGGATCAGGACCAAGACGGGAAGGCCGACCGAGATCGCGAGCGGGGCGAGGGGGACGCCGTGTTGGTTGAGCTTCGAAAATGATCGGGGCATGTCACCTTCTCGCGACATCATGAAGAGCAGACCGACGAGGGCCGCGATCGCGGTGTTGACAGCGCTCAGCAGCAGCATCGCAAAGACCAAGCCGACAATAATCCCGAAGACATGCCCAAAGGCAGCGCCGAAATTCATGGTGCCATATTGCTCACCGAGGAAACGGAGCATGTCTTCCTTGCGGAGGACCATTTCAGGTCCGAGAGCGTGCGGGAGTGAGAGCATCGCCCAACCGAGCAGGGCCGTGCCGACGCTGACCTCGATGGCGACCGGGATGATCGCCTTCGCACTTGTCCATCCGATCTTCGGGTGACCGATCACCGAGCCCTTGTCCGGTTTCATCGTTCCGGTGAGATTTGCAATCGCCTCGACGCCGCTCAGTGCCAGAATCACGGCAACAAAAGCCGTCCAGGTTTTTCCAAAATCTTCATGCAGTGGCTCGAGATTGTGGATCGTCAGGTGGGGAACGCTGAGGAGGATAATCGCGATGACGACGAATGCCGTGGGGAGCGCAAGCCCGACCGCGAAACTCCCGCTGTGCCGTGGCCCGAACACGTTGATAACACCCACAAAAATAATCGCCCCAATCGTGCAGACCATCACGTGTTCCTGCGGAACGCCGAGGTAGCTCAATGCCGCCCAACCGCTCAGCGCCGCCGTCACCGTCAGGTCGGCCACGAGCAGGAGCGCGCCGACAACAGCCAGCAACTTTCCGTGCGCGCTGGCTGCCGAGTAGACGCCACCGCCATCCGGAAAACACCGGCACACGACGAGATAATTTAGCCCGACAAGTAACGTGAGAGCACAAACCGCGATGATAATCGGCAGTGACGCGAAGCCAGTGGCAGCAAATGCCAGACCGATGACATAAGCCTTGCTGGTGCCCCAGTCTCCGTAAAGCAGGGCTGAGGCCCGCTGCCAGTCAAGATTCCGCGGACGCTGGATGGATACGTTTTCCAAAGCGAATTTGCGCGCATTCTCCCTTTTGCAGTCTTGCGGTCAAATAAAATTCCCGGGTTCGGTGACCTTCGGATATCGCGCGAAGAGATCGAGTGTGATGTCGCGGGCGACTGCGTGATCGACAATCGGAGCGGGATAGTCGCGTGCGAGGACCTCGCCGACCGCTGGAGGATCGCACAACTTCGGAGCGGGGACATCGCGGAGCTCGGGAATCCATTTCGTGATGTAAACGCCGTCAGGATCATAGCGCTTCGTCTGGGTCCAGGGATTTTGGATTCGGAAATACGGCGCCGCATCCGCGCCCGTCCCGGCGCTCCACTGCCATCCGCCGTTGTTGCTGGCAATCTCTCCATCGACGAGCATCTTCATGAACCATTTTTCTCCGAGTCGCCAATCGAGGTGGAGGTCCTTGGTGAGAAACATGGCCGCAATCATGCGGGTGCGGTTGTGCATGAATCCGGTTTGGGCCAGCTCGCGCATCGCGGCGTCGACAATCGGGAATCCGGTTTCTCCCGAGCACCAGCGCGAAAAGTTTTTCCCATCGCCCGGCCACGCCATTCCGCGGAACCGCGGCTGGAACTCGTGATCGAGAACCTCGGGGAAGCACCAGAGAATCTGCATATAAAATTCCCGCCAGATCAACTCCGAGACAAACTTCCGCGCGCTATCCCGCCCGCCCGCCGGCAAGGTCTCCGCTGCCGCGAGGCACAGCTCGTAGAGTTCGCGGATCGAGATCAGTCCAAACCTCAGATCCTGGGACAGCCGGGAGGTGAAGCCCGCGCCCGGCAAGTCCCGCCCGCCCCCGTAGTGCGCAAGCCCCTCCGAGACAAACTGCCGCATGCGATGCCGGGCCGCCCGCTCGCCCGGAGTGGCGACGCCCGACGCTCCGGCTGGCAGCTCCCAGGTAGACGGCGTGGGAAGATCGAGGGACTTGATGCCCAGCGGCGTCTTCATCACCCGAATGGCTGGACGCGACAGGGGCTTGGGAAGCTTGAGCCACGCTTTCGAGTAGGGAGTAAAGACCCGGAAGGGATCGCCTGAACCGGTGAGGACCTCGTTACCCTCGTGGATACAAACATCCTTGAAGCCATGGATCTCGATGCCGAGCCGTCGTCCCATTTCCGCGACCCGTCTCTCGACGTCGCGACCGAAAGGGTCGACATCGCGATTAAAAAAGATCGCCCCGGCCCTTGTCTCGTCGGCCAGCCGCTCCAGTTCCTCCACGGCCTCCCCTTGTCGAAAAATCAATCCCCCTCCAATCGACGTCAGATTCCCCGCAAGGGCATCGAGGCACCCGCAGAGAAAATCCTGCCGGTTCGGCCCCGTCCACTGGTGATCCCGCTGCCAATCGCTGAGAATGTATACGGGCGTCACCGTCTCGGCGCTCTCTATGGCAGCCGCCAGGGCCGTGTTGTCAGTGATGCGCAGGTCGCGGCGAAACCAGTGAATGACATTTTTCATGAAAATACGTTACGCCCAAGATGGCAGGGATCGGCGCATTTCCCGAGCAGAGAAATTCGTGCACTCAGGAAACCGTTTGGGCCAAATCGTGTAACAATTTTGTAACACTTCTCCGGTTGTGGCACACGACGCATTTTGAGGATTTCCGCGCACCATAAAAGACGCATCTGTCAGGCGTCGCCGTTGAGTTTGTCGCGGTCTAAGGGTCTCGTATTCCCGGGAATGCGGAGCAGGGCACTCGCCCCGCTGTCGTTGTTGTAACCCAGCCACCGATCCGTAGCGGTGGCACCAGTCCAAGTTGTTCCGGGCTGACCCAGTTGTTCCTGCGGAGCCAGAAAACCGTCCGTGCCTCATGGCGTGCCACAACGGCGTGCGATGGTGCCCCGGATAATCCACAACCAAAACAAAAATACACCCATGAAAAAATCATTAGCAGGTCTCGCTGCTCTCCTCGCGGTCGCTTCGACCGTGAATGCGCAGAACGTTACATTCACCGGACCGTCCACGGGCTCCACCCCGTATGCGATTCCAACACATCCACTCGTCAGAACTTATTCGATCGCCACGGTTGATAACACGGGAGCGAATCTGGACGACACGTTCACCCGCAGCAATACCAGCCCGGTTTACGGCACCGCTGCCTACTCGATGACCGGCATCCCGGACGGGATGGGTGCGTATGCCAGCGGCAACAACACCTTCACGGTTCTCTTGAACCATGAGCTCGGGAACACGGCTGGCGTCACTCGTGACCATGGAAGCAAGGGTTCCTTCGTCTCCCAGTGGACGATCAACAAAAACACCCTCGCCGTCAACGGAGCGCAAGACCTCATCCAAAACGTGGCTCTCTGGAATGGTTCCGGTTATACCACGTTCAACAACAGCAGTCCCATCGTGACGGGTGCTGCCAGTGCCGCCGCTTACAATGCGGCCATCGGTCGCCTTTGTTCGGGAGACCTGGCAGCAATCAGTGCGTTCTACAACTCCAACACGTCCCTTGGAACCCAGGAACGCATCTTCCTGAGCGGTGAGGAAATTGGCGCGGAAGGGCGCTTGTTTGCGCACGTCGCCACTGGCGCGAGCGCCGGAACGAGCTACGAACTGCCCCGCCTCGGCAAATTCTCATGGGAGAACGCCCTCGCCAATCCAACGGCACAAAACAAGACGGTCGTCATCGGCCTCGACGACACTTCACCCGCCGGTGAGCTTTACATGTATGTCGGAACAAAGACCAGCAGCGGGACCGAAGTGGAAAAGGCCGGCCTCACGAACGGATTGTTCTATGGAGTCAAGGTCGACGGCGGGGCAGCGCAAGCAGAAGCTCGCTCAACCACTGGCAACTTGACGGTCGCATTCGGGATCGAGAAGAGCGCCAACGGGAGCGTCACGGCCAACTCGACGAATTCCAAGGCCTTCAGCTTGGTCCTCGGACCGAACAGCGGAAACGTGACCAGCACTTCTGGTGCAGCTCTCCAAACGGCACACTCGAGCGATGGCGTGTCCAATTTCCTCCGCCCCGAAGACGGTGCCTGGGATCCCACCAACGGCAGCAACTTCTACTTCGTCACGAC
>JBMOHW010000080.1:0-11085 GCA_049317665.1 Terrimicrobiaceae bacterium
TCCGCCTCCCGTGCCACGTAACCAGAAGATTCCCGTGCCATGCAACCTTCAGGGACATATCCTGAAGGTTTTGGGTGTGACAAATTGTGACAACGGAAACGCCATTTCCTGCCAATTTGTTCCGGTCAGGCCACACCTGCCCATTTTGAAGAGCGGAACAAACGGCTACAAATCAACACAATCTGTCTTGTAAGTAATTATACCGCAATATGTTAGACACACTCATAACCTGAAGGTCGTAGGTTCAAATCCTACCCCCGCAACCACCAACCCCTGCGCGGTCTTCATCTCTCTATCGGGAGTCTCCCGCGAATCTGGAGTGTGCGGGAACTCAGGGAGTCCCGATCGTCCCGATCGATGGGATGACTAACCGCCCCGCACCTTCTCTTTATCGCGCTCTCGCTTTTCTTCCAAACGGGCCAACTCCGAGGCCAGTTGCCGGCGAATGGCGTCCTTCTCATCTGGGGAAGCTTTGGCCATTTCTCCCTCAAGAAAAATCTTCTTTTCGGCGATCTTCGCGCTGATCTCATTATCGATCTCAGCGATCCGGGCCTTCATCTCCGGGGTGAGCGTGACGGTCGGAGCAGATTTCTCCAACCGACCCATGGCGAGTTCGTAAGCAGATTTCATCAGGACAGTCTGCCAAATTCGTGAGGTGCGGACGATAGAAAAATTGCGACCTTTGATCGATCCGTGTTTAGTGTGCCGCCATGCCAATCATCCGTCTTCTCAGCACCGACTTCGATGGAACGCTCATCGAGCACCCGTCGGACGGGCGTTGCTCCAAGATGTTCTCGGAGGTTCTACTCCTCCACAAGGAAGCCGGCGGCTTGTGGGCGGTGAATACCGGGCGCGGGCTAGAGCATGCCATCGAGGGACTCAATATTTTCCGCCCGCCCGTGAGCCCGGACTTCTTGCTCACAAACGAGCGGGAGATTTTCGAGCGGAACGCCGAGGGAGAGTGGAAGGCCCATGAGGAATGGAACACAGCTTGCTACCGACGGCACCACGAGTTGTATGACCGTGCGACGCACATCATCGAAAAGATTCGCGCGCACGTCGATCGGTCGCCCCATGTCGACATCGTCGAGGAGCAGAATCGCGCCGTGGGTTTGATCACGACGAGCGAGGATGCCATGCACGACGTCGCGGCATTTCTGGATCACGAGACGCGGGATTTTCCCGATTTTTCCTACCAGCGGAATACGATCTACCTTCGCTTTTGCCATCGCGATTATCACAAGGGCTCGTCGCTCGGGAAACTCTCCGAGGTCCTAGAAATCGATAGGGCGGGGGTCCTTGCGGCCGGAGATCACTTCAACGACATCCCCATGCTTGACGGACGCTATGCCGGACTCTCCTGCTGCCCATCAAATGCCATCCCGGCGGTTCGCGAGACGGTCCGGAATTCCGGTGGCCACATCGCATCCCGCCCTGCGGCAGATGGCGTGGCCGAGGCTTGGCACGTTTTTCAATCACGCCAATGACACCGCAGCTCGTCCATAAAATCATTCGCCGGCTCGGAGCTTCAGCGGTTGCGACCAATCCGGCTGCAGAGTTTTCGGGGGACAAGTGGTTCGCACAGTCCCGGCCTGAACTCGTCGTGTTTCCGGAATCAACAGCGGATGTGGCATTCGTCATGCGAGCCGCCAGTCAAACCGGAGTTCCCGTGACCCCGCGCGGTGCCGGCTACGGCTATGTGGGCGGATGCACACCGGTGAAAGGTGGCATCGTGCTCTCCGTCGAGCGCATGAATAAAATCCGCGAGATCAACGAGCGGGATTTCGTCGCGGTCGTCGGCCCGGGAGTCATCACCGGCGATCTTCAGGAAGCGGCACGGAAGAAAAACCTCATGTATCCCCCGGATCCCGCCAGCCTCAAGGATTGCAGCATCGGCGGAAATATCGCCACCAATGCCGGTGGCCCGCGTTGTCTGAAATACGGGGTCACTCGGCACTACGTCCTCGGGCTCGAGGTCGTTCTCGCCGATGGCACCATCGTTCGAACGGGTGGCAGGACTCACAAAAACAAAACCGGTTTCGATCTCGTGGGCCTTTTCACAGGCTCGGAGGGTCTGCTTGGAATCGTCACCGAGGCGACACTCCGCCTGCTCCCCCTCCCCCCAGCGCGGGCCGTGCTCTCCGCCGGATTCCCCACGGCTTCTGCGGCCGCAGCTGCCATCCAATCGATCTTCGCCCACGGTTTCCTCCCGGCGGCCGTCGAGATCGCGGATCGATTCACATTGAACGCCGCGCGAGCTTACAAACCGGATGCGGATTTCCCCCCCGGAGATGCCCAAGTCCTCGTCGAGATCGATGGCCAGCCAGCCTCCGTCCGCAGTGAGGCCAAAGCCCTTGTCAAACTTCTAACCGAAGCCGGTGCCTTGGGAACCCGCATGGCAACAACCCCGGAGGGCTGCGCTAAAATCTGGGGCCTGCGTCGCGTTTACTCTCAGTCCCTCAAGGCCACCGGGCTGAAGAAGCTTAACGAAGACATCGTCGTGCCGCGCGGACGCCTCGTCGACCTTCTCGATTTTTCCGCGCGCCTGCAAAAGAAAACCGGATTTCCCATCGCCTGCTTCGGCCACGCGGGCGACGGAAACATCCACGTCAACATCATGGTCGCAGATCCGGAAAATCCCACGGTCCAAAAAAAATCGCGCGCCGCCCTCGATGCCCTATTTGCCCAGGTATTGGCGTGGAACGGCGCCATCACCGGAGAACACGGAATCGGCCTCGCAAAAATGCGCTGGTGGCGCGACGCCGTCTCGCCACAAACCCTGGCCGTTCACAAAAAAATCAAAGCCGCCCTCGATCCGGCCGGAATCCTGAACCCCGGAAAATTCGTCTAACGGCCTAGCCTGCGCGGCCGAGCGTCTGTTCGAGCTTCCCTCGAATGTCTTCGCGGAGTCGCTCGACGTATTGGAGGGTGAAGTCGACGAGGTCTGCCGAGTCGGCCCCGATGAGCGGGGTCAGATCCATGGCAAAAGTCACCTCCTGCATCTCGTCGCCGGCATGAGAATTCAGAAACGTGGCGTGAGCCCGACGCCGACCGACGACCGCGAGATCATACCTCTTGCCTCCCGCAATCTGGGAATCAAAAACCCCGTTCAGCGAGGCCGCGAGCGCTCCGGCTCCCCCGACATCGAGCACAACCTTGCTGTCGTCGGAGATCCAGTCCAAATCCCGCCACCCCTCGCATCCGAGAAGGCGACTCGGCCGATGGGTCGCCGGGACGGCCCGCAGCGCCTCCAAGACGGCGACGAGAACGCGGATGTGCGTCTCGTGCTTGTCGGCGGGATTATGCGTGTAGAGAACCTTCGGCCGGACTTTTCCAAGGATCGTCGTCAATTCCTCCACGAGCGGCCCACCGACTGGACGGGCGATACTTTTACTCGGATACCCCAACTGCGCGACAAACGAATACCGCCCGATCTCTGCGGCCAGTCGTTGTTCCTGCATGCGAATCTTGGAAAGTTCGCCAGGTTCGACATGAGCATAAGGTCCGGTGTGGGCACTCCCGGATCCGTCCGTGCAAACAATGCCGCCAAACCACTCGTCCTTCGAGCGAAAGCAATGGAGGATCCCGTGAAACGCCAGAAATTCCAGATCGTCCTGATGCGCCACAATGCCAAGGTGCGTCGTGCGGGCCAGCCCGAGATCCGCAGGCTGACCGTCGGGGATGAAGATTTCGGCGTTCGACGAGTCTGTCACCCGGGCAGGATTCATGACGCTTGAGTGCCCTCTAACGCGTAATGAGCCGCTCCGAGCAGGGCGGCTTGGTCATTGAGGATCACACGCACCGGAATGCTCTCCATGAGCGATGAGAGCCGGCCTTTGTCACAGAAGGCATGGAGGAATCCCACGCTCTGAATCCGGCTCAGCATCTTCGCGGGAATTCCACCTCCAAGGTAAACCCCGCCCGTTGCCATCGCCTTCAGCGCCATATTGCTGGCCTCGGCTCCCAGGCAACCGACGAAGATTTCGAGCGTTTGCGAACACATCGGGCAATCACCGGAATCCGCATATTTCGAGATGACGACGTTGGGGTCTACGGTTTTCATCTCGCGGACGACGGCCGGAAGTTCTTTTCCGCGTCCAGTATCGCGGAGAAATTTGTAGATGTTCTCGATCCCCATCCCCGAGACAATCCTCTCGGGACTAACATGTCCAAATTGCTTTTGCAGGTGTTCGAGGAGGGCGATCTCCAGCGCGCTGCGAGGCCCGAAGTCCGTGTGCCCGCCTTCGCAGGCCCAGACGTGATGCCGCTTGCCGTCCCAGAACAATCCCGCTTCACCGAGCCCCGTGCCGGGAGAGACCACACATCGGTTCCCGGTCGCCTGGGGAGCTCCTTCCTGGACCACGGCAAAGTCTGCGGCCTGAAGCTGCGAGATCCCGTAAGCGTTGGCCTCGAGGTCGTTCAAGACGCTCACTCGCGGGATCTTAAATTCCTCGGCCAACTCCGCCGCATCCACCCCCCAGCTCAGATTCGTGGGTTTCGCCCGCCCTTCATGGACGGGTCCGGGGACTCCAAAGCACGCCGCCAGAAAGTGCACCTCGCTGCTCCCAAGATACTCCCGGATGATGGCTCCCAATCCCGGATATCCGGCGCTGGAATACTTCTGCGCGCGAACAAGGCTCAGAGAATTCCCGACCAAGCTAAACGTCGCGATGTTGCTTTTTGTGCCGCCGATATCTCCGGCAAGGATGATGTCCGCTGTCTTCGTTGCCATCTAAGAAATCTTGTCACACTTCGTCTTTAGGGGGTAGTGGTGCCACTCGTGTCCGCTCTTCTGAAGAAGAGTGTCGGAAGCTTCCGGACCCCATGTCCCGGCCGCATAGTTCGGAAAATCCCTCGCCGGGAGTGCCTGCCAGAGATCGAGGATCGGGGTTACGATCCTCCACGAGGCATCGACGCTGTCGTATCGGTGGAACAGCGTGGTCTCACCAATCATGCAATCATAAAGAAGCGTCTCGTAGCCCGTCGCCGCCGTGTGCTCGCCGAACTCGCTGTAGGAAAAATCGAGCGGCACGTTAACCAGGCTGATGTTTGGGCCGGGCCGCTTCGCATGGATATCCATCGTGATCCCTTCATCAGGCTGGACGTGGAGGACGAGTCGGTTCGGCTTGACGTTTTTCTCCATGTCCTCGCCGAAGAGGAGCAGCGGTGCCCGGCGAAAGCCGATCACGACCTGCGTCGTGTGGGTGGCCAGGCGTTTACCGGACCGGATGAAAAACGGCACTTCGGCCCACCGCCAGTTCTCAACGAAAAGCTTCATCGCCACAAACGTCTCGGTATTCGAATGCGGGTTCACATCGGGCTCGGTGCGATAGCCGGGAACGTTCTTCCCACCGATAACTCCAGCGGCATATTGGCCACGCACTGTGCTGGAAATAACATCCTCCGGCGCCATTGTGCGCACGGCCTCGAGGACTTTCACCTTTTCGTTCCGCACACTGTCGCCCGAGATCGAGCTCGGCGGCTCCATGGCGATCAGCGAGAGGACCGAGAGAATGTGGTTCTGCACCATGTCGCGGAGCACCCCCGAATGGTCGTAGTATCCACCGCGCAGTTCGACCCCGAGTTCTTCCGCCACGGTGATCTGGACGTAGTCAATGTAGCGGCGATTCCAAATCGGCTCATAAACGGAATTCCCAAACCGGAAGACCATGATGTTCTGCACCGTCTCCTTGCCGAGGTAATGGTCGATGCGATAAATCTGCGACTCTTCGAGGTGCTTGCCGAGATCGGCGTTGAGCTCGCGGGCACTGGCCAGATCGCGGCCGAACGGTTTCTCAATGATCACCCGCTTCCACGCATTTGGCTTCTCCACGGTAAGATCGACTGCTCCCAGTTGCTCGACAACTTTGGCAAAAAGCGTTGGCGTGATCGCGAGGTAGAAGAGAACATTGCCCGGAAGGTTCCACGTTTTCTGCACATCCGAAATTTTTGCCGACAGGTTCTTGAACGTTGCGGAATCGTTGAAGTCCCCCTGCAGGTAGTAGCACCGATTTCGAAAATCCTCCCACTCGCCGAGATCGATCGGGCTCGTGGCAAACTCGTTGATATCCTCGGTAATCTTCAGCCGATAGCTCTCGTCATTCCCCTCGCTCACCGCCACACCGATCACCGCGCAATTCGTTGGCAGGAGCCGGAGCACTTTCAGGTTGTAAAGCGCCGGGAGGAGCTTGCGCTTTGTCAGATCACCGGACGCTCCAAAGATAACGATCGTGCAGGCGTCGCCGGGACAGTTGTGGCCAGTCAGGGGTTGTTCGGGCATGATCGCAAGTCCTAGACGACCAACGTTCATCCGACAAGCTGTCAATCTCACAACTGCCATTTTCCGGGGGAAAAAGCTCCCATACGTTTTTGTTCGCAAGATCAGCGAATTAAGGCTATATCCTTTTCCATCAATGATTGAAGCCGTGAAAGAAGAGGCACAAGCTGAGTCCTCCGAGAAGGAGGGGCATCGGAAATCCGTGACGTCGGTTCCGATGGAATTGCTTTGGGCCGCCCTCTGCATGGCGGTCTTGGCCGCCATGGCGGTAACGCTCCTTAGCGACGGAAAGACCCGGTTCAAATTCCAACTCGAGCCCGAGGTCAAAGCCACCCCGGCTCCAGTCCAGACACCCGCGCCACAGACGACACCGACAGCCGTCCAGGCGTCAGTTCCCCCGATCATTCCGCCGATCAATGTCGAGGCAACCGGGGGCATCCAATCGCTTTTCGTGGAGGAACAGGCGGGCCGGGCTGAGAACCGCACCTTTGCGCCATCGCCGTTTGTCAACGATCAGGATTTCGCCCAGCCGCGAGATTATCAGGATTTAAAAGAACAGGATCTCGGGAAAATCTACGCCGCGGCCTCGAAGGCCGACAAGCGCGCCCTCGGCAAAGTGGCCAGACTCGGCGGCTTCCGATCCACCGAGGCGATGGCTGTCTCCTTCGGCTACGATTCCGTCGACCAAATGCTGGCGGCTTGGGAACAAACGATCGTCGTCAACCCACAGTTCCAACCGCAATTCTTTGGAACCAACGCCACCCCGCTTGTTCCCAATCTCGACTGAGGTCGACCTCTCAATCCTACGTCACAAAGTGGAATCCAGAAATCCCTCCGAGCAGAATCCGGTGCCAAACGTCCGATAAAGTGTCGCGGGCTCAATGAATCCTCTCATCACCAGTATTCTTGTTTTTGTCGGTATTTCCGGTGCGGCGCTCGTGGCCATGCGGATCCGCTCGCTGCTGCCGGAACACCACCTGAGCACCGACACAAAAGATACCGTCAAGCTCGCGATGGCCCTCGTCGGAACGATGACGGCCCTTTTGCTGGGTTTGATGGTCGCCTCGGCCAAGAGCACGTTCGACACGCAAAAAACCAGCGTGATAACGACGGCGGCGAACCTCGTGGTCCTCGACCGCATGCTTTCTCACTATGGGCCGGAGGCGACGCCCGCGCGCGAATTGCTTCGCCGGGTCGTCGAACGCATGGTCGTTCAGATCTGGCCCGATGCCCCCGGGCATACCGCGCAACTCGATCCCAACGCGTCGCGAGGCGACATGGTCCTCGATGCCATTGAGGCTCTCGATCCCCAGAACGACGCGCAGCGGGCACTCAAGGCCTCGGCTTCGAACAGCTCGATTTCGCTCGCACAGATGCGCTGGCTGCTCTTCGAACAATCGGGCCACTCCATCTCGGTGCCGCTGATGGTCGTCGTCATCACGTGGCTGGCGATTCTGTTCGTGAGCTTCGGACTCTTCGCCCCCGCCAATGGCACCGCAGTTGCCGCATTGATGGTTTCCGCGCTTTCCGCAGCCGCTGCGATTTTTCTGATCCTGGAACTCGATCAACCCTTCGACGGCCTCATCCCCATCCCCAGCGCGCCGATGCACAATGCACTGAACAATCTCGGGAAATAGTCCTTCGTTTCCCTTGGTTGCCGACTGGCCGAGCGTTCTCGTCGCTTGCAAGGCTCTGCCCGGTTGCCTTCCGTGGTGTTCGTCGCTAAAAACCTGCAGTCATGCCGCATCTCTCTTGGAACGAAGTCCGCGACCGCAGGATCGAATTTTTGCGTCGCTGGAACGAGACCGATTCCGACCACTCCGAGAAGCAGACGTTCTGGAATGAGTTTTTCGCTGTTTTTGGTATCCATCGAGCCTCCGTTGCTTCCTTCGAGGAGAACGTTAAAAATCTTCGCGGTAATACCTCCGCCATTGATCTTCTCTGGCGAGGCAAGTTGCTGGGACAGCCTACGGGGTCGGGCCTGTAAAATATACTTTGGGTCTCTGAAACATCCCGGCTTGGTGAATAGCATGAAGATGCATGGGCAATTGCTTGCGCCGGGGCGATTTTTCTGGAATCAAAACTCGCACCAAACGACACGCCCTTTCCCTCCTCATGAAACCGAACTCCAACAAAGCTCTCATTGCCCTCACCCTTTTCGCCATTTCCTCGTTGCCGGTCTCTGCGGCCGACGGGAATGCCGACCAAGTCCTTCGGTAGATGTCCTCGACACTCGCAGCCGCCCCGACGTTCCGCTTTGAGGCGACTCGCGATATTAATGCCGCCTTGCTCCCCGGACTCGCGATGCCGGGCACTGTGCGCATCTCGGCTCTCGTCCAGCGGCCCAACAAGTTTTCCGCCAGTGCCGTCAGCAAATCTGGCGAACGGCGGTTCGTCTTCAACGGCCAAACCCTCACGCTCTTCGAATCGAAGAAGAATTTCTACACCACCGTCCCCATGCAGAAGACGATCGATGGCCTCGTTGCCGAGTTGGATGAGAAATACGGGTTTGTCCCGCCCCTGATCGATTTCGCCGTCAGCGATCCCTATCAGGAATTCCGGCGGCAGGCGAAGTCGATCACCCACCTCGGGCGCTCGAAAATCGGCGGCGGGTTCCTCGGTCTCGGTGCTATCGAGTGCGACCATCTGCTGCTGAAGGGCCCCGTCGCCAGCGCGGAATTGTGGATCGGCGTCAGCGATCATCTCCCGCGCCGATTGGTCGCAACCTTCCATCGCGCCGGCCAGCCGCAACTCCGGATCGAATTCCTCAAGTGGGATCTCTCCGCAAAAACAACCGCAACCGACTTCACTTTCATCCCGCCGAAGGGCGCAGAAAAAATCGAAATGTGGACCACCAAGCAAATGGAGTCTGCGCTGAGCAAGACGAAAAAACCCTAAACAAAAACCTCCCATGAAATCCCTGACCCCTCTTCTCCTTATTGTCGTTTCAATTTTGCTCCTCATCCCCAGCGCCCAGGCAGGCCGCCGCGTTTACGGAGTGAGCGGCGCCGGCGGAGCCGCTGTTGCCGGACCGCGCGGGGTCGCCTGGTCGGGCGAAAACAGTTCCGGCGCCGTGACACGGCGTGGGGCAGCCGTCTCGACCAACAACGGCGTCGCTGTGGCGAACCGCCGCGGAGTCGCCGTCGCGGGGAGTGGCGGAGTCGCCGTCGCCGCCCGCCCGGCGCTCCCGCGAGGCTACATCGCCACGGTCCCCGCGGGTGCCCGAACGTTTGTTTATGGCGGATACAACTGCTACTTCGTCGGCGGACTCTATTACCGCCCCGTCTTCTACCAAGGCACCACCGTTTACGTCGTAGTGAACTGATTTCCATTCCAAAAACATCAATCAAAAACACCTCATGAAACCCATCACACATTTCCTCGCGATCACCCTCGGGCTGGCGCTCCTTGGCACGGCTCCCTCGCACGCTGCCGATAAGAAAAAACCAAACATCCTCATCATCTGGGGTGATGACATCGGCTGGTGGAACATCTCGGCCTACAATCACGGCCAGATGGGCTACAAGACGCCGAACATTGATTCGATCGCGAAGTCCGGCGCGATGTTCACGGATTGGTATGGACAGCAGAGTTGCACCGCCGGACGCTCGTGTTTCATCACCGGTCAGAGCGGCTACCGCACGGGTCTTCTGAAGGTCGGCCTGCCTGGTGCGAAGGAAGGCCTGCAAGCCCGCGACGTGACGATTGCCGAGTTGCTCAAAGCCCAGGGCTACGTCACCGGTCAGTTCGGCAAGAACCACCTCGGCGACCGCGACGAGCACCTGCCGACCGCGCATGGTTTTGATGAGTTTTTTGGTTCGCTCTACCACCTCAACGCCGAGGAAGAACCCGAGAATCCCGACTATTTCAAAGATCCGGGACTGATCAAAAAATACAGCACGCGCGGCATCATCCACAGTTGGGCGAATCCGGACGGCACGCAGAAGATTGTGAGCACTGGCCCGCTCACGAAGAAACGCATGGAAACCTGTGACGAGGAGTTTACCAAGGAGACGCTCCGCTTCATGGAGGACGCCAAGAAGGCCGACAAACCATTTTTCGTCTGGTGGAACTCCACCCGCATGCACATCTGGACGCACCTCAAGCCCGAGAGTGACGGCAAGACCGGCCTCGGCATTTATCCCGATGGCATGGTCGAACACGACGGCCACGTCGGTCAGATCCTCGCGAAACTCAAGGAACTCGGACTCGATGAAAATACCATCGTCATGTATTCCACCGACAATGGCGCTGAAAAATTCTCGTGGCCGGACGGCGGTTCGTCCCCATTCCGGAATGAAAAAGCCAGCAACTGGGAAGGTGCCTACCGTGTGCCCTGCGCGATCCGCTGGCCGGGTGTAATCCAGCCGGGCAGCGTGATGAACGACATCTACTCGCACGAAGACATGCTGCCCACCCTGCTCTCCGCCGCGGGCGTTCCCGACGTGAAGGAAAAGCTCCTCCAGGGCATGAAGGTCGGTTCCAAAACTTTCAAAGTCCACCTCGACGGCTACAACATCACAGATTCGCTAGCCGGCAAATCGCCCAGCCCTCGCCGTGAGTTCTTTTACTTCAACGACGACGGCTCGCTCGTCGCCCTCCGCTTCGACCAGTGGAAACTCGTCTTCTCCGAGCAACGCGCCATCGGCCTCGACGTCTGGCAGGATCCCTTTGTCCCCCTCCGTTTCCCGAAACTCTTCAACCTCCGTTCCGATCCCTTCGAGATCGCCGACCACGAGAGCATCAACTACGGAAAATGGCGCATCGACCGCGCCTTCCTCCTCGTTCCCGCGCAGCAATACGTCGCG
>JBMOHW010000081.1:0-10771 GCA_049317665.1 Terrimicrobiaceae bacterium
CGTCCCGTGCTCCGCTCGAGCCTTGCCGCCGCGCTCCTAGCCCTCACGATTTTGGATGTCTCCCCGATGGCGCGTTCATTCTTCTCCCCGCCCATGGAGCGGGCGGTCTTCACCGACTTCCTTGCATCGCAGGATTATTTGAAGTCATCGACGGTGCCCGGCCGCATTTTCGCATTTTCCGGACGATATTTTTATCTCCTGACCCCCTATCTCTCCGGACGTCCGTTGGTCTCGGAAGCCTTCAACAGCTACCTCCAACAGCGCGACATGGCGCTACTCCAAGGCGCGGCATTTTTGTCCGACGAATACATTTCGGCGTATCTGAATATCGCCGGTGTCTCGCACCTGTTGATTGACAAGACTGATCCGGATACGAACCCCGCGATCCGGGAACGCTTCGCAGGCCTACTGCCGACAGCGTTCGAGAACGCAAACTTTCTGATTCTGGAAAACAAGACATCCACCGGTGAAGGGTTTCTCGCCCGGGATTTTCTTCGGACCGCCGATGCTGACCCGTCCGTCGCCGGGTCGGCCCTCAGCGGCGCAAGATATCAACTCGCCACGATTCAAATACTCGGAGCCTCGACAAGCGAACCCGGACTTCGGGGGAAGATTGCCGGCGAACGCATCGAGGCCGAGGAAGGCAAATCGCTCGAGGAAGGCAGACCCTTCGAGGGGCTCAAGCCGCAGCCCGGCGGATCCTATCAGCGCGTGGCCTTCGGCCCCGTAACATCCGACGGTTGGGTTGTCTTAAATCAGGCATGGCATCCGGATTGGCGGGCCTCAAGCGACGCGCAAATCCTGCCGATCCATCGCGCGTTTCTGGGGATGTCCGCCGTGCGAACTCTGGCCGGAAAATCTGTCACGTTTGAGTTTTCACCTCCGTGGTGGTATCCCTGTTGTGCAGTCTTGGGTTTGATTTCATGGATTGCTGCCGTCCTTCTCTTGCTGATCGCCTGGTTTTTCCCCCGACTCTTCACAAGACCTGAGACAACCGAACCGACGGAGGCGATCCGATGAATGAGCGACTTTGGTCACGTGGCGACTGGCTGGCCGGCAGCCTCACCGGGCTCGTCGCGTTTTTTGTTTATCTTTGGACACTTGCTCCGAACGTCACGTTGCTTGACTCCGGCGAGTTTATCGTAGCCGCACAGCATTTCGGAGTTCCCCATCCGACTGGATATCCGCTCTGGACGTTCCTCGCCTGGCTTTTCCAGCTTCTTCCCCTCGGTAATGCCGCGTGGGAGATCAACCTCTTCAGTGCCGTGTGCGGCGGACTGGCAACCGGCGTGGCGACTTTGCTTTCGCGAAGCTCATTGCGTTGGCTTCTCGGCGACGAACTCGCCGCAACCCGGGGACTGGCGACCATTGCCTCGGTCTCCTGCGGTCTCCTTTTCGCATTCAGCTTCTCGATGTGGTCCCAAGCGGTCATCGCCGAGGTCTATACCCTGCACGCGCTGATCGTCGGTTTGTTCCTCGTTGCAATCTACGCGTGGCTCCGGTCGCCGCAGAGCCTCTGGCTCCTCATGAGCTCGTTCTTCCTGTTGGCAATTGCCTTCGGCAATCACCACCTCACAGTCGTGATGGCCCCGATTCCCTTTTTCGCCGTTCTTTTGGTTCGGCGTGACATCTTCTGGGACCTCGTGATCGCAGCGTTTCTGACGGCCCTCCTCGTCTATCTCGGTTTCGCCATCCTCTCGACCGACCCCGTGATTCTTAAGACAGCCATCCGGTTCTTCTACTGCGTGATGCTGGGCTTTGTTATTCTCGTGATCGTTCGGCGTTTCGACATCGAATGGCGCTTGGTGGCGTATCTGCCATTTGTGGTGGTGATCGGCCTGCTTTCGTATGCCTACATGCCGCTCGCCTCATCGACGAATCCGCCGATGAATTGGGCCTACACGAAAACTCCCGAGGGATTTTTCTTTTCGTTCAATCGATCCCAATATGGAGGCAGTCTCACCCAGCAAAGCCTGCGCAGTCTCGGTCGGATCGTCGGGACGTCATCCGCTGCCGCGAAGCCGGCGCCCGACGACCCCCGGGCTCCCGAGAAGAGCATGTTCCAAACTCTTCAAGACTGGACGGGCTTCTTTTGGCTCCAACTCGGACGCAGTTTCACGCCGCTTGGAGTCCTCGGTTACTTTTTGGCGCTCGTCGTGATTTTCCGTTTGGTCGACGTGCATCGACGAACGTGGGTTTACATTCTCCAGATTGCCTTCGTTCTCGCTGCAATTCTGCAGCCGGCAGCCGACGGCGCACAGATTGATGCGGGTGGTTGGTGGCTTCAAATGCCCTATCACACCTATACGAATCTCATTTTTTCGTTGCTGGCCGCACTCGGCATCACGATTGGCGCGCTTTGGATTTTTCGCCGTGCCCCGCGTTTGATGTGGCTGCAATACACGTTGCTCGCGATGCCCCTGCTTCCTTTGTTTGTCAACTATGACGGCTCCAGCCAGCGGAACCGATGGTTCGGCTGGCAGTTCGGGCATGACATGTTGAAGGATCTGCCACCAGACAGCATTGTCTTCGGCGGAACGGACCCGGGCCGATTTGTTCCGACCTACATGATTCTTGGAGAGAGCGGCCAGGATCCGTCGGTCAAACGGGACCCAAATTTCGACCGCCGGGACCTCTTTATTATCACCCAAAACGGCGTCGGAGAGCCATTGTATCGAAAATACCTTGCCGACCACTATGGCAAAGACCGGCCGCAGCCATCCAATGCTTTCGAGCGCTGGCTCGGTCGGGCCGACGCCTATCCGCGCAAGACACTGATTTTTCCAACGGATGAGGAAATCCAAGCCGCTACCGAGGCAGAGCTCGAGGCCGACAGCGAGGGCGTTAAACTCGATCCGGCATTTGTTCACAGCCTGGTAACACGGCTCATCTGGGAGAAAAACCGCGATGCACACGAGTTTTTCGTCGAGGAGAGTTTCCCGATGAAATGGTCCTACGACCACGCAATCCCTCATGGGCTCGTCTATCGGATCGTCAAGGATCCGCTGAAAGCGATCCCTCCGGACGCGGTCAAGAAAGACATGGAGTTCTGGCGGGACTACACGGAGAGACTGCTCGCGAATCCCGATTTCGCCAAGGACTTCGATGCGCAACGATCGTTCTCCAAACTGCGATCCACGACGGGCGGTCTTTACCACCATAGGAAAATGGAAAAAGAATCCGAGATCGCCTACCGCCAGGCCCTTCTCCTATGGCCGGGCAATCCGGACAGTCTGAATGCGCTCAGCACGCTCTTTTGGGATCGCGGAGATGACGACGCCGTTATCGAAATGGTCTCGGCCGCCAATGTTGCCGACCCGAACAATATTCAATTATGGGGCCTTCGCCTCGTCGCCGAAAAGCGCAAAGAAGCCTCGGCAGAGATTCGCGACATCGAGACGGCGCTCGCCAAAGATCCGAATAACAGCGCCTCGACGGAAAAGCTCCTCGGCCTTTACTCGTCCCTCGCCCAGACCAACAAAGTCTCCGAGGTTCTCGCTCGCGCAATGCCTGCCCTGAAGACAAACTCCGACTTCTTGAAAGTCGCCGCGTCTTATGCCGAGCTCAACAACCTTCCCGACGCGCTACTCTCGGCCGCCCGGGAACTGACGAACGTCGAGCCAACCAAAAGCGATGCCCAACTATTGCTCGCCCGGGCGGCCATCAAAAAGGATGACAAGGCATTGTTCCTGAAAGCTGCCGGGGCTGCGATCCAAAGCGGAGGCCTGCCGGCGCGGGAGGCTCTTCTGAAATCACCGGAGTTCGAGCGGTGGCGTGACGATCCCGAAACGAAAAAACTTCTCGGGATCGACCAGTAGTGCCCTAGCGGAGTCCGCGCGCGACTTCCCTCGCAAAATACGTCAGGATGATGTCTGCCCCGGCTCGCTTGATCGCCAGTAGAGATTCGTCCCGCGTTCGCTCATAGTCCAACCATCCCAGTCGGGCCGCCGCATGAATCTGGGAATACTCGCCACTGACCTGATAGGCCGCCACGGGCAGATCTGTAGCCATTTTGACCGCCCGAATCACATCGAGATACGCGCCCGCCGGCTTGACCATCAGAATGTCTGCTCCCTCCGCCTCATCCAGTCGGATCTCACGCAGTGCCTCGCGAAGATTTCCCGGATCCATTTGATAAGTCGCCTTGCTGATTCCATCCTTCCCCAGCTTGCTCCCGACGGCATCGCGGAACGGACCGTAGAATGCCGACGCATATTTCGCCGCGTAGGATAAAATCCCAACATCCAAAAATCCCGCACCATCGAGTGCCCGGCGGATTGAGCCAACACGCCCGTCCATCATGTCCGATGGAGCAACAAAATCCGCCCCGGCCTCGGCCTCCAAAATTGCGAGACGACACAAAACGTCCACCGTCTTGTCATTGTCAACCCGGCCTCCGTCTGCGGAGAGCAAGCCGTCATGCCCGTGGCTCGTATAGGGATCAAGCGCAACATCGGTAATGACCAGCAGGTCCGGAAAAGCCGCCTTCACCTCGCGCACCGCTCGATAGAGAATATTCTCCCGGGAGAATCCATGCGAGCCGACGGCATCCTTTTCCGACGGATCAATACAGGGAAAAATCGCGACGGCGCGAATCCCAACAGACGCCGCGTCTTCGCAGGCCGCGAGAAGCGACTTTACAGAAAACCGGCAAACGCGCGGCATCGACTCGATCTCAAAGTCTTCCGAGCGGGCATGAACAAAAACCGGCCAGACCAGATCGTCCACCCGCACGGCATTTTCACGCACCAACCGCCGGACGCTTTCCGTTCGTCGATTTCTCCGTGGTCGCTGCAGAATCTCCATTTCCGTCAACTTGCACCGCCGCTCCTCGTCGAGTCAAGAGCCCCAATCAATCACGGCTCGGACCGAGCCTCGCCCTCCCCAGGCAGTTTCAGAGCCGGAAGCGGATCTCGCGAACGATGCGCGCTCCAAAGCGGGCTTGAAGTTTCTTCAGAATCTCGGGTTTCCACGTCCGATCCAGCTCGTAGCGAACCGTAGGTTGAATGACCTGAATTGTCAGCACACCCGATTGGAGGCCTGAGGGGATCGAGTGCTGGGCGAGGAAGTCTCCGACGATTTCCTTCCAAGCGTCCAAGATCTGAGCTTCGCTCATCCGGTCCTTGAGCCCGAGCTTGGGCATCAACTTTTCCAGAAGCGCACCAACCGAGGTGCACCGGTCGGCTTTCGTCGGCGGCTCGGGAAGGCCCCGCCATTCCGCGATCACTTTTCTGCGGAGCGAATCGGCAGACATTTTTGAAAGGTGCTCCGTGGGCGGAGCCGGTTTCTACGGACTAGCCGTCGTTGCCAATCGCCTCGACCGGGCAGCCTTCCATCGCTTCTTTACTGAGGGCTTCTTCCTCCGGGGTCTCGGGTTGCTTGTAAACGTAGCTGTGTCCGCCGTCGTCGTTCCGAGTAAAGTTCGCCGGGGCGGTCTCGCGGCAAAGGTCGCAATCGATGCACTGGTCATCGACGTAGAATTTGCCGGTTATGTTGTCGCTGTATTTGTTTGCTGCGTCAGCCATTTTATTAATCGGTGGATTGACCACGTAAATTGTCTCCCGAGCCGGAGATTGCAATCGTTTTTTGGAAATACCGTGCATATTTTCCGGGTGTCATGAATGCCCAGACCGAAATTCTCCCGACCGAAGGCCGTCACGTCATACATCTCTTCTTCCGCATCGAGCGTTCGCTCTGGGACGTGATGGACCGGGAAGCGAGAGTCGAGGCAAAGACCGCGCTTGCCGAAATCGTCCAGGAGATCCGGGCCACGCCGGCCACTCAGCTGCTGATTTTCAGCGTGGTGACGCCGAAGGCCGACTTGGGTTTCATGTTGGTCACACCGGACCTGCAGGATGCCGATGCCTTTGCGAAACGTCTCGCGGTCTCGCTTGGGCCAGACGTGCTCTCGCCGGTATTCAGCTGGCTCTCCATGACCGAGAGGAGCGAATACACGACGAGCGAGGACGAATACTCCCGGCAGCTCGAGGCCGAGGATAAGCTTCTCCCTGGCACGAGCGGACACACGGAAAAAATGGAGGCTTTCCGCACCCGCATGACGAAGTATCTCAAGGATCGACTCGAGCCGAACCTCCCCGATTGGCCGGTGATTTGCTTTTACCCGATGTCGAAGCGCCGGGTGCCGGGGCAAAATTGGTATGCTCTGGATTTCGATGCCCGGAAGAAGTTCATGGCCGGCCATGCCCGGGTCGGGCGCACTTATTCCGGCAAGATCCTGCAACTCATTACGGGATCAACCGGCCTCGATGACGGCGAGTGGGGGGTCACGCTCTTTTCGCGGAATACGTCTGAGATCAAGGCGATCGTCTACGAGATGCGATTCGACGTCGTGAGTGCGGAGTATGCGGATTTCGGGGAGTTTTACATCGGGATCCAGATGCCGCTCGACATTCTCTACGCCCGGCTGATGCTTTGACGCGGCCTGCGACGGCTTGATTTCCGCCCGTGCATCGCACACCGTGCGGTGTGACGGACATCGGATAAGCCATGAACGCAAAGATCGCCCAAGTCGCTGAGATCGTTCGAACCCACGCTCCGTTAGTGGTGGCTTACTCTGGCGGCGTCGACAGCACGTGTCTGCTCGCGCTCGCTCACCGTGCCGCCGGAGATCGTGTGCTCGCCGTGATCGCCGACAGTCCGAGCCTGCCCCGTGCCGCACTGGCCGAGGCGCTCGAAAATGCCCGCCTGATCGGTGCCCGGGTCGAAGTCCTGGCGACTCAGGAGTTTTCCAACGAGGACTACCTCGTGAATCCTCCGAACCGTTGTTACTTCTGCAAGGCGGAACTGTTCACGCAGTTGGATCGGCTCGCCTCCGAGCGAAATTATGCGGCAATCGCCTACGGGGAGAATGCCGACGACCGCGCCGACCTCCGACCCGGATCGCGGGCGGCCCGGGAGTTTGCCGTGATCGCGCCTTTGCGAGACGCCGGGCTTACGAAATCCGATGTGCGCGCCATCTCCCGTGATCTCGGGCTGCCAACCCACGACGCCCCCGCGCAGCCATGCCTCTCGTCTCGGATTCCGCACGGCACGCGGGTCACGTCCGAGGCCCTCGCGTTGGTCGAGCATGGCGAGGCCTTTGTGCGGAAGATGGGATTTCGGGTGTTTCGCGTTCGCTACATGGCTGGGCCACCGGTCGGGGCTCGCGTGCAGATTTCCCCAATGGAATTGCCGGCAATGATCGGCCGGGAAAACGAATTGATCGCGGGGCTCTCCTCGGTGGGATTTCAGACGATTGAAATCGACCCCGAGGGCTACCGATGAGCTTGCCTTGGGAATTCCGCGAACGGATCAGACGACACAACCTCCACGCTGTGACGATGGCGATCCTGAGCCTGATCGGTGCCTGGCTCACCTGGCTCCTCGCCTACGGGCTTGTCGTGGGACTCGTGATGGGATTTCTAACTGTCGTGGACGGACAGGCCGTCCTGCTGGGCGAGAAGCTTCTGGGGTTGCCCTGGTGGATCCACCCCGGCGCCCTTTTGTTGGCGGCGATCCTTCTCGGGTGGGCCGCGCTCGACGAGCGAGTGAAGCGCTACAAACCGGTGGATGACCGCCCGGTGATCGGCTGGCATATTTTCCCCGACATCGTCCTCACACCAGCTCGGATGACGTTTGGAATATGGAATCACATGACCGCAGTCATCCGCCTCAGCGCCGAGGAAAAGCTCGAGGCGTTCGATCTCCTCCGACACATTTGTGCCGAGGGAAAATGCTCCGAGTCCAGCCTTGGTGCGTTTTTCCCAAACCTGCCGAGACTTCGAAAAATTCTGACGGCACTCCAACTCGTTGGATGGATTGACCTACACCGCAGCGATGACGAGGGATTCTACCTTGTCCGGAGCGACGAACTCGAAAGCGTCCGGGAAATGATCTCCGAGGCCGACGAGGCCCCTACAGAAACTTGATCGTGAGCGGAAATACGTAGGACTCGCCGTTACTCGCCTTGACCGCGCCGAGAATGAAGAAAACAAACCACGCTATCAACACCGCCGGGAGCAAAACCATTCCAATGCACACCAGCCAAGACAGGGCGGCAACGATGGCATAGATCGTCCAGGAAATCTGAAAATTCAGCACCGAGCGACCGGCCGCATCGACACCTGGAAACTCGTTCTTTTTGATCAACCAAACGACGAGCGGTCCCAATATTTGTCCGAACGACGGGAGCAAAAATCCAGCCAAAGCACTGAGATGCGTGATGAGAATCCACTGGCGTTCCTGGCCACCGCCACTCGGAGGCTGCGGAGTTTCGGGACTGGGCAACACAGGCGGAGTTTCCATGAGGGATTGACTAACATGCCATCTTCCAAATGACAAACCCGACGTTGCGGAATTCTTTCGGCTGAATTATGGATCATTAGCGATGAGATCTACCGCCGCTCTTCTATGCTCACTTAGTTTTCTCGCCACCGCGGTGGCCGCCCTCCCGGACCGGGTTGTTTTTGTCGGGAAGGATAAGTTCCAACGGGTGATTCAGCGCGGGATCACGGAGAATTGGGCGGCCTTGCCGATTGGAGAACGAACCGCAAAATTCGGCCGGGCTCTCCTCGGGACTCCCTACGTCAATTACACGCTGGAGTTGGATTCCCGGATCGAAACCCCATGCGTGAATATGAACGGGATGGATTGTTGGACATTTTTCGAAATAGCCCTCGCCGGCGCTCGGGTGCTCAAAACCTCACCGAATCCCACACCGGCGGAAATGCTCCGGATGATTGAGATCGATCGCTACCGTGGCGGAAAGTGTGATGGGACGTTTGTCTCGAGGCTTCACCATCTCGAAGATTGGCTTCAGGATAACCAGAGGCGGGGATTGGTGAAAGACATCACGCCCACACTGCCGGGTGCGCGGCGACTCGTGCGAACCATGAGTTACATGGGCGGAAGCGGGTCGAGATTTTTTCGCCAGCTTCGCGCGGATCCGTCGATGATTCCCACAATGAGAAAGATCGAAAGCCAGCTCTCCCAGCAAGGGATTTGGTATGTGCCGAAGGCCTCGGTGCCGGCCGCAGAGAAATTGCTGCGGGACGGAGACATTATCTCCATCGTCACCACCTGGCCGGGCAGCTACACGTCGCATGTCGGGCTCGCTGTGCGGGACGAAAAGGGCGTTCTGCGCTTCATGCATGCATCCCGCAATGAGCGTGAGGTCATCATCGATAGTCGGCTCAGCACTTATCTCAATCGATATAGCAAACACGCTGGCATCATGGTTGCCCGACCGAACGAGGCGCGCTAGCCGGAATTACGGCCGGTCTGTCGACGAACCATAGGCTCGATACGTTCCAGAGTGGCCTTCAGCGCGAGGTAGCCGAAATGCCCTTGCCTCACTTTGATCAACTCAGCACCTCGCCAGCGCGAGACCAGCAATTCCAGATCCGAGATCGGCGAGACTTTGTCGTAGAGTCCACCGGTCACGATGATGCGCTTGGCCAGCGGCACTCCATCGAGCGGCGAAATGAGGTGGGCGTTTCGATCCGTCGCCCCTGGCAAATGTCCGAGCGCTTTCAGCGAAGCCCGCATCGACCGGGCACCGGGGTTTTCCCAAATCGCCCTCTCGACGTTGACGATGGGCTGAACGAGCCCCACAAATCGGAAGTCGCTCTCGACGAAAGACAGAAGCGCCCCGGTCCACCCCCCATAGCTTGTTCCCACCAGACCAAACTCCCGCGTGCCGCGTGCCCGCAAAAGCGCCATGAGTTGGCGAAGTTCCACAACCCCCTGCCTCAAGCCCTGCGCGTTCCGCACGAGGTCGGAGGTGATTGCCAACTCGCCATTCAGCGTCTTCCTTGGCCGACGGGAATAATGATAGGGTAGATGCGGAAACGCAGCATGCCACCCCCTCGCATTGAACCACGCCGCCGCACGGCGATACCCGGTGTCGCTGGCACTCATGAGCGCATGAAGGAGAAAAACCACGGGCGCATCTCTTTGTGGTGCGGGAAAAAAATCGACGCGCACGCGATCATTCTCCGCATGTCCGCTGGAGAGCGGACTGTCCCACTCGATCCGATCGGACAAGAATTGCGGCCGACTCGCGGGCGGCATCCGAAAATATTCCTCGCGGGTCATCGGCGAGTGCTTGGCAATGTAATCTTCGAGGTGCGCCTTCGACGAACTCTCGGAACGCCTCCGCCACTGGACGACATTCATCATTCCGCACATCGCCGCATCCATCGCCCACGCCGCAGATCGTTCGACAACCGTCTTCATGGCTCGGACATCCGTTGTTGCGGTGTGTGCGGCAGATCGTGCAAGGAAAGCCCGAAAGCTGAAACCACCTCATCCTTCAATTGAATAAGCGCCGCAGAGAGTTCCTCGCGCATTTTCCCGCGAGCGACACTTTTCGGGACTTGGGCATCGGGAAAAATCGGCACGCCAGTCGCAATAAAGACCCGCGCCCTCCGCCAGAGAAGCCAGTTTTTTTTATTGTAGAGCCTGTCACTACCAAGAATCACGGTTGGAACGATTGGCGCTCCGGAATGGACTGAAAGCATCACGGCACCATCCTGCATCGGTGCCCCGGCCAGAATCGATCTCTCACCATCCCGGATGCCTCCTTCAGGAAAAACCCCGATCACGTGGTTAATCGAGAGCCGCCTGAGCGCTTCCCTCAGGGCGTGACGGTCATCGCCATGCCTCCGAACCGGGATCACATCCAGCCAGGTAAATCCGGCATGCGACCACCCGGTGCTGAAGAGTTCGGACATTGCAATCCAGTCGATCTTCGGTCGGATCCATCCACTGA
>JBMOHW010000082.1:0-10608 GCA_049317665.1 Terrimicrobiaceae bacterium
CCTTGAAATACGCAGCAATCCAGAACGAGCTGGAATCCACCAGTGCCAGCAACTGCTGGCCCGCGTAAACGTAGGTTCCGGGCGACGTGTTGACATTGGTGAGGTAGCCGTCGACCGGCGCGAAGATTTTCGTGTAGCCGAGATTCAGCTTTGCCAGGGCAAGGCTTGCATTTGCCGCGGCCGCATCAGCCTCGGCTGCAGCGAACGAATCCTGGGCATTCTGGAGATCGCGCAGGTCATTGACTTTGGTCTGATAGAGAACCGTCTGACGGTCGAGTTCTTGTTTCGTCTGAATCACCGAGGCCTGCGCTTGGGCCAACTTGGCCGCCCAGTTGTCGACCTGAGCCTGGAACGTGGCAGGATCGACCTCGAACAAGAGATCGCCCTTTTTTACGGTCTGGTTGTCGCGAATCGGAATTTGAATGATCGGGCCCTCGACCCGACTGGCGATGCCGACCACATTCGCGCGAGTTTGCGCATCCCGTGTCCACGGGCGGGTCGCGAATCGGTGATACATGAGGAGCACGGACACGAACGCGAGAACGATCACGGCCGACGTGATCAAGTAGTTGCGGGCGGGAAATTTCACGGAGCAAAGAGGATTCCGAGAGCGCATCCGAAAAACACCGCGAGCGCGACAAAAAACAATGGCAGGTGCCAGATGCCCCGCGTCCAACCCTGTTGCTCGATGAATAAGATGAGGAACCACGCCGCAACAAATCCCATCGAGCTGATCACCATTCCCCACGGCACGAGGAAATCTCCGATTTGGAACTCCGGGATCCTCAACGCATCGAGCACATCCATGGCTCCTGTTTTGACCGAGGGTGTCGGGGATGACAAGCCTTCTCAATTCAAGCTTGCCACGGCGACTGCCATTTCCGTCACTGGGCCCCATGCCGCCTTTGGAGAAAATCCTGAACCCCACCTTCGGCGACCCGGCGTTTCGCTACGGCCTGAAGTTTGGAATCGCCGGGGTGGCTGCGGTTTTCCTCGCCTTGTTAATCCGTCTGCAGGAGCCGGTCTGGGCGTTGTTCACGGTCTTCGTGCTGATGATAGCCCAGTATCTCGGTGCGATCGGCGAAAAATCTGTTTTCCGTGTGATCGGAACCGTCATCGGCGGATTGATCGGCTACCTCCTCACAGGCTCTCTCCAGCAATCCCCCTTTATCTACCTTCCGCTGATCGGAATAGTTGTCGGGGTGAGCACTGCGATGTTCGGGCAGAGCCGGTATCCGTATGCATTCCTTCTCTGCGGACTCACAACCGTGGTGGTTTCTGCCAATGGTTTGGCCAACCCGGAGAATTCGTGGCAATTCATGGTTTGGCGCACCGAGGAAGTCGTTCTCGGCATCCTGGTGACAATGGTTGTCCAGAGCGTGTTCTGGCCGCGATTCGCGAGAGTCGAGTTCCTGGACAATCTCCGTCAGGGTTTCGGAGACCTGCGCGAATGTTTTTCCGCGGCGGTCGCGGCGGCGTCCCCCGAGGATGCCGAATCTGCCTCGTCGAGGGCGGAAAAATTTCCCGAACGAATCACCGGCCTCCGGCAACTCTTGGATTTCGGGGCCAGGGAGAGCCAGCATTTTCGCAACCGACTTTCGACATTCTTCGAGTTGACAAATTGCCAGTCGCGGATCGCCTCGGCCATGGCCACCCTGCGCGAGCCCCTGCCGCCAGATTCGATCTACCGTCAACGCTTGTCCGAGGAGATCCGCGGGTTCGCTACCGCGATATCAGACGCACTCGGGGATTTGGAAAAATTCGGATCGTCTCCGGAGAGCCGACGGGTCCACCGGGACAACATCGATCGGGCCGTCTCGCGGTTGGAAGCCCGCCTTCTGGAGATGCGACACGAAAAAGCCTTCGGCACGATCCCCCTCAAGGATTCCATGATTTTCTCGATCCATTTTCTGGCGTATCAGGATATCCGAAGGCACGTTTCCCGCGCGCTCGACCTTCTCGACTCTCTCCCGCGCGATCCCCTCCAACCCTCGAGAGAACACGAGCCTTTTCTCTCGCCATGGCCGCCACCCTTTTGGATTCGGACGGGCATCAAGAGCGGCATCGCCATCGTCATCGCCCTCATCATTCAGGACTGGCTCAACCCTCCCGGCGCCACCATGTTTACGCTGGGCACATGGGTGTTCACGGCGATGAATGCCACGAGTCCCGGATTGGGCGGTGACCGCCGCGCTTTCCACTACGCCATCGTTTCGATTTTTTCGCTCCTCCTGTTGAGTCTTGTTTTGCTCGCAGCCCGTCCTCTCCTGTCGAGTTACGCGGTGATGAACTCCGTGATCTTCACCTGGCTTTTTGTCTGGGGCTATCTCTGCTTCCGGATCCGCGGTATGACGATTCCCATGCAGGTCTCCATGCTCTGCATCGTGGGAATCCTTGGACTCAACGGACAGGAGGCGATCAGCTTCCAGCAGATCGTCGATTTCTTTTTCGGAATTGCAATGGCTACCGTTCTTGCCGCTGTGATCCAGCGTTTGCTCTGGCCATCGCTGCCGCAATGGGAGATTCGCGACCGCCTCATCGAGTTGACAGACATCTCCCGGCAAATCCTGCGGGACGGCCCCGAGGCAGTCCCACTCTGGCAGAGAACCCGCCTGGCACTCATTCCCGGAGAGATCACGTCGCGACTCAAATACATCGCACCTCCGATCTACCCCGTTTCCGAGAGTATCCAGCTCGGAGAACTCCTCTCGCACCTCTTCAAGGTCGGATACCACCTCTCCGTGACCTCGCGACGACTCGATCCCATTCTCACCACCCAGAATGCCAAAGCCGAGCTTGAGGCATTGCGAGCCGTCGAGTCACAGATTGACGCCGTGCTCACGTCCGTCTCTACGGCGCTCCAATCGAATCGTGCGCCAGCATTTGACCGCCCGGCATTTGACAAGACGGTGGCCTCCTTCAAATCGTCCATCGCGGACCTGAGGCTGCGGATGATTTCCGCTGCCGTGGCGCCACTCCAAACCCTTGAGATGCTGGGCTTCGCCGAGCGCTACTGCCTCGCCGCAGACGACGCGGCTTCGACACAGGAATTCATCCACTCCCGGAACATTCAGTTGCTCAATAACGATTGCGCGTTGTGAATGCGGCAGCGAATTGATTTCGCGCACGGTTTGACGGGACGGGGGGACGGCGTGTAGTTCCTGACGAGTGAAATGGATGCAGCTCGCGTTGACCGAAGCCCGACGAGGGATCGGCCACACTCACCCGAATCCCGCCGTGGGTGCCGTGATCGTTAAGCGAGGCCAGTTGCTGGCGACAGGCTGGCATCGGGCGGCTGGGCAGCCCCATGCGGAGATCGAGGCGATCCTCGCCCTTCGCTCGCCACGTGACGCCCGCGGAGCCACGATTTTCATCACGCTCGAGCCATGCTCGACGGAGGGCCGCACTCCACCGTGCACGAGCGCTCTGATTGCAGCGGGCTTTCGTCGCGTTGTTTATGGAGCGCGAGACCCGAATCCCAAACACTCCGGGGCGGCTGATGCCATACTCCAAGACGCGGGTATCGAGGTCGGATCCGGCGTTTTGGCTGAAGAATGTGCGGCGATCAATACGTCCTGGAACAAATGGATCGCCACAGGAATGCCGTTCGTCATTGCCAAAGCCGGGATGAGCCTCGACGGACGAATCTCCCCGTTTCCCGGGCGCCGATGGATTACGTCACCGGCCGCGCGGGCCGATGCCATGCGCCTCCGGAGCACATGCGATGCGGTGCTTGTTGGCGGGGAGACCGTGCGCGAAGACAATCCAAAGCTGACCGTGCGTGGTGTTCGCCTCAGACGCGAACAGCCATGGCGGGCCGTGTGGACTCGTTCCGGCAACATTCCTTCCGATTGCAATCTCCTCACCGACCGGCATCGCGACCGCACACGGATTTACAAAAATACACCACTCCGACGCGTGCTGGCCGACCTTGGGAAACTGGGCGTCCAACGGGTTTTGATCGAGGGCGGCGGCCGTCTGCTTGGCGAAGCGTTCGACCGGCATCTTGTGGATGAGATTGTCTTCTACATGGCACCGACGCTTCTCGGCGGCCCGGTGGCCTGTGTGAGCGGACTCGGCGTGAGCACCAACGAATCCGCAATCCGGCTCGAACGGCCGATTTACACGCTCGTTGGCGGGAACATCCGCGTCGAGGCCTCGGTCAAGCCAGCATCTTCTTCAGGTTCTTGACAGAATCGAAGCATTCGACCGCACACGACCGCGCGTCCCGCGAAAGTCTTTTCCAATCCGAACAAACCCGCCGCACCGCCTCGGTCGCAGAATCCAGATCGCTGACAAAGAACATGCCACTGGAATCCGGAAGATGGGCCGCCGCACCGCTCTCCTCGGTAATCACTGGACGCCCAAGCGCCAGGTAGACGGCGGAACGGTCGCTCGTCCAGCCCGAGTTCATGTAGCTCTCGAGCTTCACCGCACTAAATTCCCCGGTCGAGCGGCGGAGGTAGTCGTAGTAAAGCTTCGGTGTGCGGGCGATGTTGTGCGGAATAACGCGCTTCCACCCGAGCGTCTCCAGGCGCTCGTTCTCGGGATCGTCCGGCGAAAGGTTCATGGCGAGCTCTAGTCGCACGTCGGGTAATGCTTTCGGCAGGCCCATAAATTTTTCAAAAGCTGCCTTCTTCGAGAAGTCGCGCCACTCACCTTCAAACTCGATCATCCCATCAAAATACCACTGCCCAATGGTCGAAAAGCAATCGCGAGCGGGGCGCGGAGCGGCCTGGAGCATTGATGTGTCGACCAACGGAAAGTAAGTTTTCCAGCGAACTTCTGTCGCCGGGACCTTCGATTGGCTTCCGTAGATGTTGACTCCGATCGTCCAGAATTCTTCATGGAACGATTGCCCCATTTCCATCCGCTGCATCCAGAAACAAACCTCGGTTGGATCAAGGCTGCAGAGTTTGCGGTGCGCAAAAAGCCCCAGAAGCGGCTGACGGATCGAGTAGCTGAGATTGAGGAGCACCGCACCAGCTCCGATCATCTCAAGCAGAGTCCGCCGGGACTTTCCAAAGAACCTCGCGCCTTCCAGCGATTGGTCGTCCGTTCCTTTGGGAACAAGGACAAGACAGAATGAGTCCTCCAACCCGAACTCCACGAGGCGACGACGAAACGCCGCCACCCATCGCCGATCCTTGGCGGCATCGCCGGTGGACTCCATGACTTCCAGCCATAGGCACGGCCGTTTCATTCGCCGAAGACCGAGCAGATACTGGAGCGGAACGGAGAAATTTCCACCGCCCTCGGGATACTTTGCTACAAAGGCGCAACCGACAACGACGAGGTCCATGTCGGCAAATCCTAAGGGCCTTCAACCCGCTTCGCCAATCCCGATGTTTCGGGAGGTCAAGGAATTGGGCTGACGCTGAGGTTTTTGAGCTTCCCCCCGGTATTTAGGCTGCGGCGGAGTTAAGAAAAGGATGGTTGTTGGTAAGGGAAAGAGGTCAGCCATGGCTCATTGACATCGTGCAAATCTCCCTTTGCCTTTTTCTCCAACCTCTTCGCTCGGTCCCATCCTTCCGAGGCCGGGGGTCAGGTCGCGTCTTCTTGCAACTTTGTGATAACTCCAGCGCGCTGGGAGGGGTGTTTTTACAGTTCCTTAGCTTATCGGTTATCGAAATCGACGGCCTCGTCCGATTTTCGTGAGGAAGGATTTGCTGTGATATCGAGCCCCTAAAACGTCTCCACGAACAGTCCGGGGACGCGGCGGAATTCGTCCTGGTTGTTGGTCACGATGCCGTGACCATACGCGAGCGCGGTGGAGGCGATCCAGAGGTCGTTTGTGCCGATCAGGCTTCCGGCGGAGGCGAGGGTGCGGTAGGTTTCTCCGTAGTGCCAGGAGATCTCCATGGTCCACGGCAGGATCGGATAAGGACGGCAGAGGATCTCCCAATCACGGCGGGCGTTGGCCGATTGTCCGCAGGCCAGTTCTCCGGCGACGGTGAACGTAATAAAAAATGTCTCGCTGGGATATCTTGCCAGAAATGCGTCGGCGCGCCCTGCCCCGCCGCGACGGGCTTCGCGCTCGACGGCGATCACAAAATTCGTGTCAAGAATCAGGCCCATGGGTTGTCCGGCAACGGATCGTTGGAGGCGGCTTTCTCCACGGCTTCCAGGTAGCGCTCGCTGATTCCGCTGCCTCCGGAATGAAGATAGGCGCGAAGACTATCTCCAGTCAGCGGGGCATTGCTGAATGACGCCCGGCGCACGACTTCCGAAAAGGATTCGCCCGGTTTTTTGGAAGTCCGCAACTTGTCGTAGGCATCAAGTTCTAAAGTGATTGTCTTCGTTGCCATGCACGAATAATGCATGAAGAAGACGTTTTGTCAAACTTTAGCGGTATTGCAAGGGGATGCGAACGGGGGCGGAGGGGTTTGTTGGTAGCGGCCGGTGTCTTGGCATACTGACCCAAGCCGTCGAGCCCGGGCTGGCAGAAAAATTCCTCCGCATCTTGGATGATGTAATCTTTGGACGACTCCTAGGCGCTCCAGTCGAGGGCAGCCAGTCGCCTTGCAACCTCTTCCGCATTGGACCGGCTGTTGAACGCTGAGATCCGAAAATATCCCTCGCCCGCCGGTCCGAATCCGCTTCCGGGCGTGATCACGACATTCGCCTGGGTGAGAACCCTGTCGAAGATTTCCCAGCTCGCAAGGCCTTTCGGTCCGCGCACCCAAATGTAAGGCGCGTTCACACCACCGAACGTCGTGAGTCCACAGTCCGTGGCCGCCTCACGGAGAATGGCCGCATTGCCCATGTAGTGTTCGATGAGGGCGGTGACCTCGCTCTTTCCGGCATCGGAGTAAAGCGCCTCAGCGGCCCGCTGGGTCACATACCCAACGCCGTTAAACTTCGTGCTGAAACGCCGGTTCCAAAGCGGGTGAAGCGGACGCCTCTGCCCGTCCTCGCACTCGCATTCGAGATCTTTCGGAACAACGGTGAACGCGCAGCGCACACCGGTGAATCCCCCGTTTTTTGAAAAGCTCCGGAACTCGATCGCGCAGCGCCGGGCCCCGGGAATTTCGTAGATCGAATGAGGCACGTCGGCATCGCGGATATAGGCCTCGTAAGCGGCATCGAAGAGGATGACGGCGTCGTTGGCGAGGGCGTAGTCGACCCATGCGGTCAATTGAGCGCGTGTCGCCGTCGCGCCGGTCGGGTTGTTCGGGTAGCAGAGATAAATGAGGTCCACTTTCTCGGTCGGAACGGACGGAACAAAACCATTCTCCGCCGTGCAGGCGAGGTAGATGAGCCCCGCGTAGAGCCCCCGGTCATCGCCCTCGCCGGTGTGCCCGGCCATCACATTCGTGTCGACATAGACCGGGTAGACCGGATCCATCACAGCAATCCGGTTGTTGTGGCCGAAGATGTCGAGGATGTTTCCGCAATCGCACTTCGACCCATCGGAGACGAAAATCTCATCATCAGCCACGTCGAGACCTTTGGCGCGATAATCGTTCTCCGCGATCGCGTGCCGGAGAAATTCATACCCCTGCTCGGGACCGTATCCATGGAAGGATTCGCGCACACCCATTTCATCGACGGCGTCGTGCATTGCCTGGCGGACAGCCGCCGGGAGTGGCTCGGTCACATCCCCAATCCCGCATCGGATCAGCCTCCGGGCACCTTCGGGGTTTGCGTCGGTGAACGCCTTCACGCGGCGATTGATCTCCGGAAAGAGGTAGCCAGCTTTGAGTTTGAGGTAGTGAGAGTTGAGATGAGCCATAGCAAAAGGTAAAAACGAAACGCCCGGCGCCAGAGCGCCGGGCGTCAAAAGCAAATCAAATGGGACTTACGCCAAGGCGGCTTGGAAATTCTTCTCAGCAGCTTCCCAGGAAACCGTGTTCCACCAGGCCTTGATGTAATCCGCGCGGCGATTTTGGTAGTTCAGGTAGTAGGCATGTTCCCAGACGTCGAGACCGATGACCGGCGTGCCGGGACATTCCGCGATCCCCGTCATCAGCGGATTGTCTTGGTTTGGAGTCGAACAAATGCAGATGGTCTTGTCGGATTTTACACAGAGCCAGACCCAGCCGCTACCGAAACGGGCCAAGCCGGCCGCTTCAAACTTAGCCTTGAACTCGTCGAAGCTCCCGAACGTCTTCGTGATCGCCTCGCCCAGCGCTCCGGCCGGTGCACCGCCAGCCGACGGCGCCATGAGGTTCCAAAAAAATGAGTGATTCCAATGTCCACCACCATTGTTTCGGACGGGACCGCGGATGGCCTCTGGCACCGCAGAGAGGTTTCCGATCAGATCATCGAGGGACTTGGAAGCGAGTTCGGGTGCGCTTTCGAGAGCCTTGTTCAGATTTGTGACGTAGGTCGCATGGTGTTTGTCGTGATGGATTTCCATCGTCTTCGCGTCGATGTTGGGTTCGAGCGCGGTGGCGGCGTAGGGGAGCGGAGGAAGTTGGAATGGCATGGTGTTGAGAATTTGAATGTGGATTGTGAACTTAGATCGCTCCCGTCGCGATTCAAGTTCCTTGTTGAAGTATTCCGATCAAGAAGGCCCCGATGGGCTTGAAAGAAAATCGATTTGCGACCTACCAGAGCTTCGCCGCTTTTAGCCGCCGGCACCGCGTTCCAGATGGCCACCGAATTGGAATCGCATCGCTGAGCAGACTTTTTCGGCCATCGTATGGTCTTTCCGGGAACGGAAGCGCGCGTAGAGCGCGGCCGTGAGGACTTCGCAATCCACCGCCTCTTCGATGGCGGCCATAATCGTCCAGCGGCCTTCGCCGGAGTCGGACACGCGGCCAGAGTAATTGCTCAGCTCCGGATCGCCTGCGAAAGACGCGGCGGCGAGATCCAACAGCCACGAGCTGACAACGCTGCCGCGGCGCCAAACCTCCGAGATGTCAGCGAGGTTCAGTTCGTAATCCAGATCGTGATGCATGGCGGGAGCCGTCTCAGCGTCCGCCTTGGTTTCCTTCGTGCTCACGTTCGCGTTGTGGAGGATATCGAATCCTTCCCCGAATGCGGCCATGATCCCATACTCGATTCCGTTGTGGACCATTTTGACGAAGTGTCCTGCACCCGAGGCTCCGCAATGCAGATATCCTTCCTCGGCCGTGCCTGCGAGTTTTTCCCGGCCCGGCGTGCGATCAATCGTGCCGATACCCGGCGCCAGCGTTTTGAAAATGGGATCGAGCCGATCCACGGCCACTTTGTCGCCACCGATCATCATACAATATCCGCGCTCGAGTCCCCAGACTCCACCGCTCGTTCCCACATCCAGATAATGAAGACCTTTCGGGCGGAGCGATTCACTGCGGCGGCGATCGTCGCGGAAGTAGGAGTTTCCGCCATCGATGATCGTATCCCCGGGTTCGAGAAGGTCGGCGAGTTCCCCGACGATCTTGTCGGTAATCGCCGCTGGAATCATGATCCAGGCCGCCCGTGGCTTCTCGAGTTTGGACACAAAATCCTCCATCGATGTCGCGCCGACAGCCCCCTCGCCCACGAGCTCGGCGACCGCCTCGGGATTCGTGTCGTAAACGACACATTGGTGAGAATTGCGTAGCAGACGACGAACCATGTTCGCGCCCATCCGTCCGAGACCGATCATTCCGAGTTGCATAGGGTGAGGAGAGGTGAAATTTCGAATCTCCCCGACTCTGCGCGAACGACGCGGTCGCGGCAATCAGATTCTCAGAATCCCGGTCGGCGAAAAAAGATCAGCACATCTCCCCTTGATCGAGGGATGCTGCGATGAGACGAATGCGAGCAGCGGAGCAGCGCGCTCCGTTGGATCAGGCTTTCTCGACCTGCCAATATTCCAAGTCGACCGGCGTATCGCGGCCGAAGATACTGACGGATACACGAAGCTTGCCGCGTTCCGGGTCAATCTCTTCGACGAGGCCATTCTGGTTCTGGAACGGCCCATCGGCCACTTTGACTTTGTCTCCGACCTCGAACGAAATCTTTGGCTTGACGGTATCTTCACGCTCACGGACTTGGGCGAGGAGTCCATCGACTTCCTTCTGGCGCATCGGAATCGGGCGATCTTTCGTGCCGGCGAAGCCCAACACGCCCGTCGTGTCCTTGATGAAATACCACGTCTTCTCGACGAGTTGATTATCGTCGTCCAACAGGTGCATGTTGACAATCAGATAGCCCGGGAAAAACTTGCGGGTCGTTTCCGTCTTCTTGCCCCGCTTGATCTCCTGAACGCGTTCTGTAGGAATGAGCACCTCAAAGACGAGGTCGGACATTTCTTCGGTCTGGATGCGGCGGGTGATGTTGTCGTGCACTTTCTGCTCCTGACCGGAGAGAACATGAACGACGAACCATTGGTCTTTCGGAGCTAATGCCATGTGAGATACAACTGGGGGTAACGATTACGGGTGGGTCAGAAAGCCCACGATATTGATCAGGATGAAATCAAAAAATGCGATGTAGCCGCCGAGAATCAGCATGGCCACGAGGACGACGACCGTCGAATCGGTGAGTTCCTTATAGCGGCGGAAGCCCTTTTCGTTCGGATCCCATGGCCACTGGGCCTTGGAGAGCTCGACCCGGACTTCGGAAGTAAATTTTCGGAGTTTGGAAAACATCTATTTTATTTTGCGACTGCGACCCACAGGCCAGGAGGGACTT
>JBMOHW010000083.1:0-10534 GCA_049317665.1 Terrimicrobiaceae bacterium
ACCCGGCGAACTGATCCCCGTCGATGGAACGGTCGTCGAGGGCTCGAGCCACATCGATGAATCCAGCCTCACCGGCGAATCCATTCCCGTCGCCAAGTCGTCCGGCGCGGGTGTTTTTGCCGGAACCCTAAACCAATCCGGTGCGATTGAGGTGAGCGTCGGGAAAAAAGCGGAGGACTCCACACTGGCCCGCATGGTGAAACTGGTCGCCGAGGCACAGGCTGAGAAATCGGGCACTCAGCGGTTCCTGGAAAAGGCCGAACAAGGCTACGCCGCAGGAGTCATCCTTTTTACTATTCTCGTCCTTTGTGTTCCCTGGTTGCTTTGGGGAGAGGCGTTCACGGTGGCCTTCTACCGTGCGATGACGATCATGGTTGTTGCCTCACCTTGCGCCCTCGTGATCAGCACCCCGGCAACCGTGCTTTCGGCGATCGGAGGTGCAGCGCGGCGCGGCATTCTGATTAAGGGCGGCTCGCACCTTGAGACGGCAGCGCGCATCGACATTGTATGCTTCGACAAGACCGGAACACTCACCGTGGGGAAACCAACCGTGACGGAAATCCTGACGCCAGAGTCCGTTGAGACCCCGCGAGATGGACGACTTTCGCCCGAGGCGATGTCACTCCTCAAAACCTGCGCTTCGCTCGAGGCAAAATCCGAACACCCCCTCGCAGCGGCCGTTGTGGCCGCCGCGAAGGCGGCCTCACTGACACTCCCCGAGGCCACCGGATTTCAATCCACCCCAGGCAAGGGCGCCGAGGCCGACGTCGGCGGAACACGCATCGTCGTGGGCAGTGAGCGGCTTTTCACGGAGCTCCGAGCCAGCGGCATGGATGCCTTGACTCCTCGGGCAGCGGATTTGCAGTCTCACGGGAAGACATGCATCTGGATGGGGCGACGTGAGCGAGATGCCGTCTCGGTGCTGGCCGTGTTCGCCTTGGCGGACACACTCCGTCCGGAGGCACGAGCCATCGCAGAAAAACTTCACGCCCTGGGTGTCAAAAAAGTGATCATGCTCACGGGCGACCAAACCGCCGTGGCACGCAGTATTGCAGCCGAGGCGGGAATCGATGAGTTTCGCGCCGAGCTCCTCCCCGCCGATAAAGTGCAGGCCATCCGGCAACTAAAGGTCGAGGGCACGGTGATGATGATCGGTGACGGCGTGAACGACGCACCGGCCCTGGCGACCGCTCACCTCGGGGTTGCCATGGGCGCCGCAGGCACCGATATCGCCATGGAGACGGCGGATGTTGTGCTCATGGGCGACAAGCTCGAGAATATCTCGCTTTTGCTCGGCATGGCGCGGCACGCACGGCGGGTCCTCATGCAGAATCTGACATTCGCATCCGCTGTGATCGTCGTCCTCGTCGCCGCAGCGCTCGGCTTCGCCTTACCACTTCCACTCGGCGTCGTGGGCCACGAGGGCAGCACGGTCTTGGTGTGCTTGAACGGACTCCGACTGCTCGCCTACCGGCCTCGGAAACAATAGTCGCCCAGCAGTCAGACGGCGAAGGTCTGCGTCATTTTTTCCAAGAAGGATTCGCGGGAGAATGTCTCGGCATGAGCCCGAATCGCCGGAGAATCCCACGCGGTCGCCTCGCAGCGTTCCACCGCGTCGAGGAGCGCATCGACGTTCTGCTCGCGGAAGAAAACCCCGGTGCGTCCGTCGACAACGGTTTCCAGGGCTCCCCCTTTCCCGAAAGCGATGACAGGCTTCCCACAAGCCATCGCCTCAACGGGTGTAATGCCAAAATCCTCTTCCCCCGGGAGAATGAGTGCCCGGCACCTGGAGTAGAAATCGCGCATCGCTGCATCCGGCAGACGCCCATGAAACTCCACTCCCGGCCCGGCCATGTCGCGCAGATGGCTGAGGTGCGGCCCCTCACCCAAGATGACGAGTCGCCGTCCGGCTTTGCTCAGTGCCTGAATAGCGAGGTCGATCCGCTTGTAACCGAGAAGCCTCGAAACGATCAGGAAGAACCCATCATCGACATCGGAACAGGAAAATCTCGCGGTTTCGACCGGCGGGTTGATGACGGTCGATTCCAGACCGTAGCATCTCCGGATCCGATTTTGCACGTTATGCGAATTGGCGACCAAGACGTCCATCGCTGCCGTCGCATCGCGATCTGCCTCGCGCAATCCGGGCAAAATCGATCGAACGGCCTCATTGATCGGTCCGCGCGCGACTTCGTAGTCGAGATACTCGTCGGTCTGCCACAGGAAGCGGGTGGTATTGTGAAGATAGCAAACGGTTCGAGTCGCCGGAGAAAATTTCAAAAACTTCGCAAACGTGCTGGAGCTAATCCACGCCACATCCGCCTCGATCGTTCCGAACGAGCGGAAGGCAAACGGGTAGAGCGCGAAGTATTTTTTGAAATGAGTGTGGTGCGTGATCCACGGAAGGGCCTGCATCCAACTTGTGCGGATATTCGCATCGGAAAAATCGTCGACCAGAGTCCGCCGCGCGACCGCACTCGTATAAATCGGTGCGCGCGGAAACGCGCTGTGCATCGCGGCAACGACGCGTTCGGCCCCACCCATCTGAACAAGATAATCGTGTGCAAGAACGAGATTCATGGCCGCCTCACAGACTGAATCACCCGGGCGGTCTCCGAAAAGACGCGCTCAAGCGAATACAAATTGACCGCGACTTCGCGCCCGGCGGCACCCATTTTTTTTGCATCCTCAGGCGACGCGATGAGGCGTCGAAGGGCCGACGCGAGTGCATGACGATCTCCCGGCGGAACAAGGATCCCGGTGACTCCCCCGCGAACGATCTCGCGCGGACCACCGGCATCAGCGGCAATGACAGGACGTCCTGCGAGCATTCCCTCGACAACGACGCGGCCAAACGGCTCGGGCGAGGTGGAGCAATGAACGATAAAATCCGCGGCCCTCATGAGGTCGGGGACGTCGCTTCGGAATCCGAGGAACCGCACACGCTCCCCCATCCCGGCTGCGATCGCGCGGAGTTCAGCGGCATAGGCCTCGTCGTCAGCCGTAAACAGTGCCTCGCCAACAATCCAGACGGTGAGGCCGGGAATTTCGAGCGCGGCTTCCAGCAACAGATGCTGACCCTTCCAACGCGCGAGTCGCCCGAAGACCGCCGCCACCGGGCCACCGCCCGGGTTCTCGATCTTGCGGAGATCGACACCGGTTGATTCTTGCAGAACGGGAAATCCGTTCGGGATCACTTCCAACGGAGTTCTTCCTCCCGCTTCTCGAAATGCCTCGGCAGAGGCCTCGGAGTTTGCAATGACGGCATCCACGCGATTCGCCGCGGCGACGAGGAGTCGAATGTTGCGGCGGGAAAAGTGAGATTCCGTCCAAAGATCGTGCAGGTGAAAAATGCACGGACGGCGGGCAAACGCGTTGGCAAAAGCCCCCAACAGCAAGGCCTTGGCCGTGTTGAGGTAGAGGACGTCGGCGGTCTGAAACATGCTGCGAAGCTTCCAAGAATGACGGACCAAAGCCGGGATTCTAGTCAGTAGCGAGAGCGGCGAAGTATTTTTCGTCGTCCGCGCCACGGCAGCGGGCAGTGGGACGAGGCTCACGGGAACGCCACGTTCTTCAAGATACGGAACAAATGGTCCGTCGGAAAAGAGAAGCACCCGGGCGTTCGGGGAAAAGTGAGACGCGAGATCCGCCAAGCACAATTCCGCTCCACCCATCTGCCCGCTCTGGTCGACAAAGAGGATCATGATACGACCTGCTCGTAAACGCCAAGGGTTCCTCGAGCGCAGGCGTCCCATGAGAATCGTCGCGCCTGTTCCAAAGCCTTCGCCGCCCGAACATTACGTTCCCGCGGATCGGCCAACACGGAGAGCAGGGCCTCCGCAAGCGCACCGTGATCATGCGGCGAGACCGCCAATCCCGCATCACCGGCGACCTCGGGAAGCGAAGCGACGTTTGACACGACGACCGGTGTCCTGCAAGCCATCGCCTCGAGCACAGGCCACCCGAAGCCTTCCCAAAGCGACGGAAAAACAAAAACATCGGCCGCGCGGTAGCAGGCTCCCAGCGCCCGATCGTCGGATATTCTCCCGGCATGATGAATCCGATCGCCGACCCCGAGTTCAGCAATGAGTGCGGATTCCTCCTCGAAAAAATCTACTCCCACCCGCAGGAGCCAGACATCGGCTCCGACGCCCGGATTCTCTTTCAAAATCTTCAACGCTCGAAGAATCGCAGGCGTGTTCTTGTAGCGAATCGCGGTGGCGACATGCAGGACCACGCGGGCATTCGGCGGGATGCCAAATTGCGCGAGCACGTCCCGGCGTTCCTCAGCCAGCGACATCCCTGGAACCCTCGGCTCGGGCCCGAAGAGCGGATTGCATCCGTTGTAAACAACCTCGATTTTCTCCGCGGGAATTCCGGCGACCTCAATCAGCGTCTTCTTCGTGCTCTCGGAAATCGCGATGATCTTCCGGCAGCGATTCATGCATCTCACCCGGAGCGGAAATGTCCATTTTGTCATCGCGGGATACGGCACCGGAACAAGCCCCCTGACCGAAAGCAGGGGAATGATGTCGTGGCAGGTGAGGACTGTTCGGTCAGGCGGTGTCGTGAGCGCAAGGTCGGCGTGGCTGTGATCAAGAATATGAAAAACGGACGCGTTGTGCGTTCGGCGGATCAGCCGGGGATACCCGAAGAATCTGGCATGGCGACTGGCCATGCGGTCGCCAAAAGTCCCCGAGATCCGGGGATCAGGCTCGCAGGTGATCTCCTCAAATTCCCATCCGGCGGGTGCCAGCGATCGAAGTGCCCGAGCAAGGTCCAACGCATAGCGCTTCATACTCTCCGAAGGAAACCCGACGACGTCCGGCAGAAGGACCGCCTTTTTCACGTAGGGCGAGGAACAATTCTCCCCGAGAGCTGCCTTGGCCATGTGCGCTCGGTTGTATTCGGCTCGCAGCGGCTTTGACAATAGCAATCTCCCCGCGGCGGGATCCGATAACCGGAGTTGTCAAAACCCGCAGCCTCCGATAGGTTCTTGGCCCTTGAGCAAGGATGGGTGACAGAGTGGTCGATTGTGCTCGCCTGGAAAGCGTGTGTACCGCAAGGTACCGAGGGTTCGAATCCCTCCCCATCCGCGTTTTTTACGCTAGGCGTGTCACTTGCCGATGCAAAACGAGCTGAACACCTGACCGAGAATTTCCTCGATGTCGGCTGCTCCCACAATTCTCCCCACATCGTCCAGCGCTGTGCGCAACTCGATGGCCGCGATCTCGGGTGGCTGGCTGGCCAGTGTCAGCTCGCGGGCCGACTCCAGAGCCGCGGCAGCCGACTCGAGCAAGACTTTGTGCCGCGCGTTGATTGCAGCAAACGTCGGACCGGAGTTCAGATGATCGCCGCCGACCTTGCGAACGACCGCGTTGATCATTTCGGAAATGCCGGCACCGGTCAGCGACGAAACGAAAATTGCCGACGACGGCAACTCCGAAGCCTCGGTGAGGAGATCGCACTTGTTCACCACGAGAATTTCCTTCGGAGTCATCTCCTCGGGAATCTCCAAACCGTCGACCGCCGTGACGTGAAGAACAATATCGGCCTCCTCAAGCGAACGGCGCGAACGTTCGACTCCCTCGCGTTCCACGGGATCGTCCGACTCGCGGAGCCCGGCGGTATCAGTCAGGCGAAAAAGGATCCCGTGAAAGCAAACCGTCTCCTCGATAGTGTCTCGCGTCGTGCCGGGACGGTCACTCACGATCGCCCGATCCATGCCCAACAGGCGGTTGAGAAGACTCGACTTGCCCACATTCGGCCGGCCGACAATGGCAAGGCTCACACCCTCACGAAGAACCCTCCCACCGTCTGCTGTCGCGAGAAGAGCGTAGATTCCATCCAGTGACTCCTGAATCTTTTCCGCCAGCAGAATGCCACTGGCCGGGTCAATCCCCTCTTCGGGAAAATCAATCCACGCCTCGTGGTTCGCTACCAGAACCAACAAACGCTCGCGGAGTTTGAAGATCTCGCCTCCGAGGCGTCCCTCGAGCTGCTCGGCGGCAGCCCGGAGAGCAAGGGGTGTCCGTGCACGAATGATATCCATGACGGCCTCCGCGCGAGTAAGATCCATCTTGCCGTTCACAAACGCCCGACGCGTAAACTCCCCCGGCTCCGCAGCCCGGGCTCCCGCGCGGAAGATCAATTCAAGAATGCGAGCTGGGAGCAAAACGCCCCCATGGCACGCGATTTCAACCATGTCCTCTCCGGTGTAACTCGAGGGACCACGAAAACCGGTGGCCAGGACTTGATCGACGACAGCCTCACCATCAAAGATCCGGCCAAGAATCGCGAACCTCGAAGGATAGGGTTGCTTCGAACCAGATGACCTAAAAATCTTTCCTAAAATCGGCCAAGCGTCCGGACCAGAAACCCTCAAAAGCGCAATCGCCGCCTCCCCCGCAGGCGTCGAGACCGCAGCAATGGTGTCCCCGTTCGTCACGACGGTTGAAGACTCACTCCTCGCGCAAGGCCCGAAGAGCTGCCACGAACCGTCGGTTCTGATCCATCGTGCCGACGGAGACCCGGATCCACTCGGGCAGCTTGTAGCTCCGCATTGCCCGAACGATGATTCCCTGGCGAAGCAGGGCTTGAAAAACTTTGTCCCCGTCGCCGACATGGACGAGCACGAAGTTCGCCGCGCTCGGAACAAAATTCAGCCCCATCGCTGTAAACTCCGCCTCCAGAAAGTCCCGCCCCTCACGCGTGATCTCGCGGGTTCGCAGCATGTGGGCGTCATCCGAGAGTCCGGCAAGCGCACCAGCTTGGGCAATGCCGTTGGCATTAAAAGGCTGGCGGGTCTTCTGCAGAACGGAGGCAAGCTTTTCGTTCGTAATCCCGTAGCCGATTCGCAAATTCGCAAGACCTTGGATTTTCGAAAATGTCCGCATCACGATCACATTCCTACCCTCCCGCACGAACCGCAGAACGTCGGGCGGGTTGTCGAGAAACTCGTAGTAGGCCTCGTCGAAAATGACGAGAACGTGATCTGGCACGCGCTCCATAAACCGATCGATCTGCTCCTGCCCAACCATTGTTCCCGTGGGATTGTTCGGGTTCGCGATGAAGACCTGCCGGGTCTTCGGTGTCACCGCTGCGAGCATCGCGTCGAGGTCGTGTGTGAATCCGGGATCCGGAACCTCCACCGTCGTGGCGCCGAAAAGTTGAGCCATGAGCGTGTAAACGGCAAAGGCATGCTGAGCCGTCACGACTTCGTCGCCCGGACGCAGAAACGCGTGCCCGATGAACTCAATGATTTCGTTTGATCCATTTCCGAGGATGATGTTCTCACGGGCCAGATCGAGTCGCGATGCGATCGCATTGCGCAACGCCCACCCGCCTCCGTCCGGATAAAAATGCGCCCGATCCAATGTCTCCCGCATCGCCTCGAGCGCACGGGGCGATGGGCCCAGCGGGTTTTCGTTGGAAGCGAGTTTGATGATGTCTGACGGAGCCAGACCCATCTCGCGGGCCAATTCCTCGACGGGTTTTCCGGGCTCATAAGCGACGAGATTCAGGACGTGATCGTGTGCGGCATTCCACATAGATCCCCCGAATCTGTGAGGTTTCCGTCCCAACGTCAAATGCACATCTTGCCCTCGTCGGCGATCCGCTCAATAGTAAGACCACTCCCATGAACATCGCTGTGATCGCCGATACGCACGGAAAACTGCCTGAGGCCACCCATCCAGCCCTTCAAACGGCAGATGAAATTTGGCACCTCGGCGACTTTTGCGACGCCTCGACGCTCGAGGCAGTCCGTCGACTCGGTCCCCCGGTCTTTGCCGTGCTTGGGAATAACGATTACGGACTCGATCTCCCGGCGCAACTCACGTTGGAGCGCCTCGGCTTGACGTTCCGCTTGCTTCACATTCCCCCGCCGCACCCGTCGGGCGTTCCATTTCTCCTCCACGGCCACACACATGTCCCGAGAGATGAGATGGTCGGCGGGACCCGGGTTCTAAATCCTGGCACGATTGGAAAGCCGAACAAGGGCGCACCTCCCAGCTGGGCATGGCTTCGCTTGGAGCCTGGCCAGTCGCCGATTTGGGAGATTATCCCCGTGACCGCAAAGAAAAACGGCCGCTGGTAAGAGCGGCCGTCGATTTTTCTAAATTCCGGCCAGCGGCGGCTCAGTTCGGATCCCGCTGATAGTCGCGGACGTAGTTGTAATTCGTGCTGAATCCCAGCTCCGGCGGGAACTCTTGATAGCCGGAGTTAATCCAAGGAATATCGCTGCGATAAGGTGGATAGTAGGTCCCCTTCTGCGTCGGGAATGGGAAGAGCGCCACCTCGTAAATACCATATCCGAGTCGTGCAAAAAACCGCCCGACACCCCTCACGAGCCCGTAGCTCCAAGCTGCGGAGTTACCCTCCGCGTAGTTCACGGCGGCCAAATTGTCAGGAATCTCCGTCACCCCAAAAGCAATATTGCTCAAGCCGCGACCGAGCTTGCGGGTCGGACCGTAATCCGAAGCCGGCGGGGCTTGGATGTCGGCATAAAGTGCTGTCGTCAACGCCGAAACAACGAGGAGGGCAATGGCTGCGGGCTTCATAACAGTGTGAATAACACCAAAGGATCCCCCCAGAAGCAAGAAAAAACCTCCACGCCTTAATCAACCTCCCGACCCTGCCGTTGTCGCCTATCGGCTCTCCAAAAAAAAATCGCTCGCGTCCTCCGGGATTTTCTTGATTCTCCCATTCGCATGAAAGTTTCGATCAACTGGCTCAGGGATTTTATCGACTGCCAACTCACGGCCTCCGAACTCGAGGCCTTACTCCGGCGGGCCGGTCTCGAAGTGGCGTCCATCGAGGTGCGGGGGGCGGCCATCGACAAAGTCGTGGTCGCACAGGTGTTGGAATCGACACAACATCCGAATGCCGACCGACTGAGTGTTTGCCGGGTCGATGACGGGTCGGGGACTCCACGGCAAATTGTTTGCGGAGCAAAAAACTACCGCGTCGGAGATAAAGTTCCCCTCGCTCTGCCCGGCGCGGTGCTGCCTGGGGATTTCAAAATCAAGACTGGAAAACTTCGCGGGGTCGAGAGCGAGGGAATGATGTGCAGCGCAAAAGAACTGAAGCTGGCCGAGGATGCCGAGGGTTTGCTCATTCTTCCTGCGGACGCCGCGGTCGGCTCGCCGCTGTCGGAGATTTTTCCGCCAGACATTTTGCTCGAACTGGAAATCACTCCCAACCGGCCCGACTGGCTGAGCCACCTCGGCGTGGCCCGTGAGATCTCGGTCTTCACTGGCTTGCCGGTGCGGGCATTGGAGTTTCCCGCGCCTGACGCGACGGCCGGCGGCGACGCGATTCGGATCAAGACAAAAGAATGCTCGTATTACTCCCTGCGTCGAATTCGCGGCGTCAAAGTCGGCCCGAGTCCGCAGTGGCTGCAGGATCGACTGGCCGCGGTCGGCCTCCGATCGATCAACAATGTCGTCGACGTGACAAACTACGTTCTCTTCGAGCTCGGACAGCCGCTCCACGCATTTGACGCGGCGAAAGTGTCCGGGCCAATTCACATTCGGCGGGCAGGTGATGGGGAAAATTTCCGCGCCCTCGACGGCCGCGACTATTCGCTCAGGGCCGAATATCTGGTCATCGCCGACGAGACCCACCCACTCGCACTGGCTGGAGTGATGGGCGGCGAGGGCTCTGGAGTGACGGACTCCACAACCGACATATTGCTAGAGAGCGCGGTGTTCGACCCCGGCACGGTTCGCCTGGCCTCGCGCACGCTGGGCCTGCTCAGCGACTCGAGTTATCGGTTCGAGCGGGGCGTTGATCCCGAGATGGTCGCTGCCGCTTCGGCGAGAGCGACCCAGTTGATCATCGAGACGGCCGGGGGCGTTGCGGACGAAGTTTTGCTTGAAGCCGGGACGCATTGGGCCAGCCAAGAAATCACGCTTCGGCATTCGCGCGTGCGGTCGGTTTTGGGTCGGGAATTGTCCGACTCGGAAATCGAGGAAGCGCTGACCCGGGTCGGATTCGAAAGAATGTCGGGTGGCCCGGATTCGGTTTGGACCGTCCCTGGATACCGCCGCGAGGTGACTCGCGAAGCGGACCTGATCGAGGAGGTCGTCCGGGTCATCGGCATCGAGAGCATTCCGGCGAAGACCGAGGGGATTTTTGTCCCGGCGTCGGAGGCTGATGGTGCCTACGACTTTTCCATGACGCTTCGCCAGAAACTTGCCGGCGCCGGTTTTTCCGAGGCCCGCACGAGCACATTGGTCTCGCAAGCCGACGCAACTTGGTTCGGCCCGTCGGTTGCCCTTAAGAATCCTTTTGGTGACGATCAGTCGAGGCTTCGCACGAGTCTGATCCCCGGATTGCTTTCCGCGGTTCGTCGCAATCTTGACCACGGCGCAACAACGGTCCGGCTTTTTGAAATCGGTCGGGTTTTCCACCCGGACACCGAGTCCCAGCGTCTGGCAATCGTCGCAACCGGACGCCACCGTGCGGCCGATTGGCGGGGCGAGCCCGCGAGGACGTGGGACATCTTCGATCTCAAGGGTCTCGTCGCGGA
>JBMOHW010000084.1:0-10450 GCA_049317665.1 Terrimicrobiaceae bacterium
TTGGCTCAGGCGTTGGCTCAGGCGTTGGCTCAGGCGTTGGCTCAGGCGTTGGCTCAGGCGTTGGCTCGGGTGTTGGCTCGGGTGTTGGCTCGGGTGTTGGCTCGGGTGTTGGCGTTGCGGCGGGGGCGTTTGTCGCGGTGGGAGCATCCGCGTCGTCAAATACGATTCGGTTTTTCTTCCCGCCCTGCGCGACTTGGACGGTTGGATTCTGCGCTTCGAGGGGCGAGAGGCCAATTAAAACGAGGAGGATCACGAAGGCGGGAAGCAGGGAGGTCTGCTGCGGTCGTTGACGATGGAGGTGGTCGAGGCCTTTTGGCTTCATAAAAATCAGTTGGGACGGGTTGCGGTGATGCGCATGACAATCGGCATTGGCATGCCATCCGGCGGGGGACTCTGCAATTGCAGGCCGGTGAGAACTTCCTCACGGATCGCCCGATCGGTTTCGGGATCGCCCGATGAACCGGCGAGTGTCGCGCGGGTCACGCGTCCGGTGGAATCCACCCAGATGCGGACTTGAACTTTGAGATTGGCGCTGCGGGCCTTTTTGTGGCCGCGGAGGGCATCGGCGATTCGCGATTGGACCTGACCCGCATACCAGCCGAATTTCGTGCCGCCGCCACCGCCCTTGCCAGTGCCGATTCCGCCAATCATGCCGCCGCCTCCCTTTCCGCGAAGTCCGAAAGCGTTGTCGCCCTCGCCTTGGATATTGGAGCCCATGGGTGCGGCTTCTTCAGGGGCGGCTTCTTCGGGGGCCGGTGCCTCCTCCGGTTTGGCCTCCTCGACGAAATCCTCGCGTTTGTCCTCCACTTTCGGTTGCTCCGGCTGTGGTGGCGGCGGGGTCGGAGGAGGAGTCGGCGGCGGTGGTGGGGGAGGTGGCATGATGTTCACCACGTTCACCGGGGCGGATTTCTTCTTCGGCTTCTCGGCCTTGGAGAAAAAGGCGAAGTAAGCGCCCACGCCAAGCGCCAGCAGGCCAACGACGATGATCGGAACCCGGAACTTCGCGAAGAAGCCGGGTTCGTCCTCGTCGGGATCTGTGGCGTTGGCGTTACTCATTTGGGTCCCACTGTTGCGAGTCCGACCTGATCGAGGCCGAGGCGTCCGCAGACGTCCAAGACGTCCATGACTCCCTGGTATTGGGTCTGGCGGTCTCCGCGAATGATGACGGGAAACTTCGGATTCTTGGCCTGATGTTCGCGGAGTTTTTGTTCGAGATCGACAAGGGTGACTGGGACGGTATCGAGGAAGACGGCACCTTGATTATTCACTGTGATCGCCTTGCTTTTCGGTGCCCCGAGATCCGGCGGCTTGCTGGAGGACTTCGGCAAATCCACTTTCGTTCCGGTGACGCCAGCCGACGTCATGATGATGAAAATCAACAGGAGCACGAGGTAGAGATCCACCATCGGCGTGACGTTGATATCGTCGTAGGACTTTTCGTCTCCAGCTGTCATTTTTTGTTCGCTTGCTCAGCCCGTTCAGCCCAGACCGCCTCCTGAGCCTTCGCGGCTTCCTCGGGCGAGCGGATTTGTGTTACGGGAACGGGGAGCGTGGCCTCTCCGGGCGGTGGGTAAAACTCAGCGACCTTCGCGATGAACTCGTCGATGAAGACCTGCATGGAGCCGAGGGCTTCCTTAATGCTCGTGGCGAGGAAACTATACATGAAGAGAGCCGGGATGGCGACGAGGAGGCCGACGACGGTGGCGAGAAGGGCTGAGGCGATACCAGGGGCGATCGAGTTGATTTCGACGTTGCCGGATTTTGCGATGATAGCAAACGTGATCATAACGCCGACGACGGTGCCGAGGAGTCCGACGTAGGGCCCGCCGGCGATGCTCATGGTGAGGAGGACGATGCCCTTGTTGAGGCGATGTTGTTCGTGAACGAGTCCGGCGTCGAGGGAGGCTCGGATGGCTTGGATGGAGCGTGCTGAGAGTCCTTGGCCCGAATTCTTGCCATCGCCGAGGCGGTGACGAATCTCGCCGGCCCCGATCTGGTAGACGTGGTAGAGGGGGGAGTCGTGCATCAGCTTGACGGTCTTCTTGCTGGCTTTGCCGCCGAAGTTTTTCGTGGATTCGGTGTCGCCTTGATCGAGGACGGTGAGGTCGGTGGCAACGTCTTTCCACTGTTGGAGGAAGATTTCGTTGCCTTTGCGAATTTTTCCGAGAAGGAAGTATTTTTTTACGGCGACGGACCATCCGCCGATCATCATAATGACGCAAACGCCGATGGCGATCCAGCCGTCAAACATCATGTTCTTGGCAATATCACCGAAGAGCATCACGTGCTTGAGCGCCTCGTTTTCACCACCGCCACCGCCGCTTCCCTCGTCCTCACCGGCGACGAGGAGTTTGGCAGCGTCGTCGCCTCCGGCTTGACTGGTGGCTGCAAATTTCACCCATCCTGCGCCGCGTGCGGTTTTCGAGATCTGCACCTCATCGACTTCGCCGACGGCTCCATTGGCGCCATCTGCATCCGCTCCGAGCGTTGCGGCTCCGGTGACCCCGGGGATCGGAGCGTCGACCTTGGCGTATTCTTTTCCACCGACGTAGAGTGTTGTCGACGCATTCGTGGCGACGATCGCGAGATGCGTCCAAACGGAGTCTGGGAGTGGTTCCCCGGCGGCCGACCGTTGACTTCCGGATCCGTCGCGGATTTCCACGTAGGGAACGCCATTGGCGAGACCGACCTCAAAGCCTTTCGCGCCATCCAACATTTGGAAAATGACCCCGCGCTCGGACTTCGCGGTGGGCTTCATCCATGCGGACCATGTCATGGGCTCGCCGTCGTTCCGCTTCAGGGAATCCGAGGCAGGAATCTTGATGGCCGTATTTCCCAGCACACGCATTCCTGCGGCGATGATGGCCCCTTCGGAGAGCGTGCCGCCAGTCGTCGCATTGTTGGCGTTCTTCGTCGCATCGATCGGGGATGGGGCTCCGGTGAAATGGTAAACCAGAGCAGTATCCGCGTCATACGTGGCTTTCGGATCTTCGCCGGCCTCCATGGTTTCTCCGCTATTTCCGGAATACAGCCAGAACTTCAACTGCTCACCCGACTTGATGTCCGGGACCTTGACCCAAACGAAGGCCTCGTTCATGAGTAGGTCAAACTTTTCGATCTGATGGTCGAGGACCGTCTTGTCGTCGGCCGCAACAAATCTCAAATCGCTCCCGTCTTCGCGGCCGTTGGCAAAGTTGAAGTTGCCGCTGTGCAGTCGAATGAGGACCAGACTTGTTCCGGGAGGCTCGCTCAACGGAACGCCGCTGGCTCCTGTGTCGATCGTGAACGACTTGCGGGCGGCCCATTCCTTGTTCCACCAGGAGGAGGATTCGGCAGCGCGGGCAGGCAGGGCCAGCGTGATCAGAAATGCGGCAACGCAGAGCTTGGAAGCGATTTGATGCATAGGTCTTAGAGTTCGGCCGAGAGCCGGAATGTGATGAGTGGCTCGTTGGCAATGTTGGGAAGTTGGGTGATCTGGGGGAAGCCGATGACCACGGATCCCGTCAGGCGTTCGAGGAGCCGGATCGAACCTCCGAAGCCATAGCTCCAGAGATTGAAATGGGAGGTCTGCTCGGGGAGGGGATCGTTGATCGTCACGAATCCACCATCGAGGAAGGCGAAGAACCTCAGTTCGTTGCCCTCGCCGAGCCATTTGAGGAGCGAGGGAGTGCGAATCTCCAAAGTGCCGCAAAGCCCGCTGTCGCCGATCGATGTCGATTCCAAATAGCCGCGAACGGTGGTCAAACCGCCGATGCTGAACTGCTCGCTGTCGACCAGGGGAGTTGCCGAGGCCTGGCCTTGAAGTTCTCCGAAAAACTGGAACCCGTAGGGCAGCTCATGAGTGTGACCGAGACTACCGCGGAAGTAGAAAAAGTTGGCGTCGGCATTGTATCGCCGGTTGTCGAACTCGACGACTTCCTGTGCGCTCGTGCCACGAAAGCTGAAGGTCAAACCGGCACTGAGTTCCGTGAGATAATTTTTCGCGATCCATGAGGCGTTATACCCCACGCTGAACGGCCAGTAGCTAATCGGGCTTTGGATAATGCCTGAGCCGATCTGCAAATCTTGCTCGAAGTTTTTGTAGTCGATTCCAGCGCTGGCCGAGTGGAAGAAGCCGGGTCGCGACGGAAGATTGAAAAGGAATCGACCGCCGATGATCTCGCCGTTGCCGATCGAGTTGGCTCCGCCGGACGTGGCGACTTCACTGTTTTGACGTGTGCCCTGGATGAGCAGGCTCACCCAGTTGACCTGTGGGAGACGCGCGATGTAGTAGCCGGAGTAAATGATGGCGTCGCTGGGGCGCTGCGGGGCGATTTGGAAGCCGAATCCGATGGTATGCCCGAGTTGCCAGAGGTTGTCGTAACGCACCGCCGCATCCAGCCGGAGCGGCGTGGTATTTGCGCTGTAGCGATTGTTGAGCTCGATGCTCCCGTGGAGGGGGAGCTTGTCCTTGACCTCGAGGTCGACGTCGATGGTTCCCGGAAGGACCCCCGGACGAAGCGTCGGCGTGATCTGCCGATCTGGCATTTGATTCAGTGCAATGAGATCCCGCTGGACCTCATTGAAGTTCGGCACCTTGCCCTCGGCTAGTGAGGGTGCCATTCGGCGGATTTGCTCCGGACTGAAAAATGTCGCCCCTTTCACACGCAGGCGGCCGACGGGGGTTTCCGTCACCTGGAGCACGACGATGCCCCGGGTCGGACGTTGTGGAGGCACGTTGACTGAGACGGATTGGAACCCCTTGTCGCGGTAGGCTTTCTCGAGCGAAGCACGCGCCTTCTCGACATCCTCGGCCGTCCTGGCCGGTCCGAGAAACTCGTAAACCGCCGTTTCGACGTCCGCCCGCGGGATCGTTTTTGTCCCGATTACGCGATACTCTTTGATAAAGAGTGTATCAGCTGGAGGGACCGCGGCAGCAACGGCTGCAGCCGTTTGAGCATCCGTAGGGGGTTCCTCTTCAGGAATTTGGGCAGTAACGGATACGATGATGCCCGCAGTGGCCAAAGCCCATCCAATAGCTTTCCTCCGCCACAATCCTCGCGGAATCTGGCGCGTCCGATGCCGATACTGAAACATTTCGCCTCCGGGCATATTCGTAGTAGGTTCTGTCGACAACGCACTCAATGTTACAATTTCGTCACATTGGTGGTTCATTGGCAGGGATTTGAGCTGAAAAAAAGGGAGTCGGATCTTGCCACCTCAGGGCGTTTTGTCGAAGCGTACCTTGACGCTTGTCTCGATTTGGACAACGCGACCTTCGTGCACGGTGATCGCAACCGCGCCGAATCGGAGTGCCGAAACCTGCTGGTTAACGATTTCCAGCCACGAGGCGGTATTCGGGCTCGGCGCCACGATGTTGGGAACGGTTTTAGACGGTTGGGTTGTTGTCGAGCTCATGTAAATAACGACGTGTATTATAGGTAAATGAATGGCGGAGTCTTTGCAATATCCGATAGTTTCGGAATCGGCGATACTACTGGGAAAACTTGTTGTTGGCAAGATTTAATATACGATGTATATAGTCGTATATGAAAATGTTTCGGAGTGCCCCGTGGCGCTCGGTCATCAAATTTCGGTTTCCGGCCGTGGTCGTCGCGCTCGGGATGTGGCTCGTACCCGATTTATTGCGGGGCGGGGACATTCTCCGTGGAGGTGCGTCGGCCGGCTCTTCGCGGCAGCAATCCAGTAGTGCGCGCAATAATGCCGGGGCAGAAGCCGCCGCAGCGGCCCAGACGCGTGCACAGGATCGCCTGGCCCGCACGACGAAAGCCATCGCCGACATGCGTGCGTTGCAGTCCGCCGCGCGTGCGGCAGCGGGCGACGGCGGTGTTCCCGATGGCCTCGTTGTCAACGGTCTCGATCCCATCGCTCCCGGGCAGGTCAGTTATCGATGGGAGGGGGCGACGGCTCCCACCCAGTCTGGCAACGACGTGACGATTACTCAGAATCTCCAGCAAGCCATCCTCCATTGGCGAACTTTCAACGTCGGCAAGAACACCCGCGTCCGGTTTGACCAGTCCGCCGGCGGGATTGATTCCAGCAAGTGGGTCGCCTTCAACAAAATTTACGATCCCTCCGGACGTCCGTCCCAGATCCGAGGACAGATCAAAGCCGATGGCCAAGTTTACATCATCAACCAGAACGGCATCATTTTTGGTGCGGGTTCGCAAGTGAACGCCCGTGGCCTCGTCGCGTCAGCACTGCCGATCAACGACAATCTCGTGACACGCGGTCTGCTGAACAATCCGGATGCACAGTTTCTCTTTTCGGCGGACGCGATTCCGGCCCGTGTGAGCAACGCAACGATGCCGGCCTTTAATCCGCCGACGCCGCTGACCGCCGACGGTAGGACCGGGGATGTCGTTGTCGAGCGAGGTGCAGAATTGACCGCCCCGACGACGTCGGAGAATGTTGGCGGAAGGATTACGCTGATTGGAGCCAATGTCCGCAACGAGGGATCAATATCGACGCCCGACGGCCAGACAATCCTGGCGGCCGGATTGCAAGTCGGGTTTGCGGCGCATCCGAGCACGGATCCGACCTTGCGTGGATTGGATGTGTATGTCGGAAATGTGGCGTATGCGGCCGGTGGAACTCAGCCTACGGCGGGCACGGTGACGAATTCCGGAATCATCGACATTCCACGGGCCAGTGCCACACTGATCGGAAAAACCGTCCAACAGCTCGGCGTGATCAACAGTTCCACGACCACCGCACTCAACGGCCGAGTGGACCTGTTGGCGAACTACGGGAGCACGAGCAACAGCCAATTCACCTCGGAATCCAATCTTAACATTACTCCGCTCTTCATCCAAAGAGCCTCCGGCAATGTCGAAATCGGGGCCGGGAGTGTGATTCAAATTCTCCCTGATATCTCGGCCGGCGACAAGGTTCCGGGAGCGGCATTGTCTCTCCCGTCGCTGATCAATGAGCAGGGTCTCTCTGTCCGTCTTGGTAAGGACTCGATATTCCTTGCTCCGGGAGCGTCGCTTCCGTCGGGCCTGAACGCGGTTATTCCCCGAGACGGTTCGCGTTTGGCCGCTTCGGAAAATCTCGAAGCCGGGGTGAGCATCAAGGCCGGAACCTGGATCTCGACCTCGGCGTTGTCGTCCACATGGGCCTACTCGGGCGGGCAGGTCTATTTTGAACCTGGAGCGACGGTTAGCGTCGCGGGCTCGGTCAACGTTTCTGTTCCTCTCTCGCAAAACTTGCTCACCGTTCAACTTCGGGGTGCGGAATTGGCCAATTCGCCATTGCAGCGAACGGGGGCTGTGCGAGGGGCGTCGATTACGGTTGATGCCCGTCGGACCGGGACATACAACGGCCAATCGTGGTCGGGAACCCCGCTGGGCGATGTATCTGGCTATGTCGGACTGATCGAGCGAGGAGTGGATCAGCTCACCGTCGCGGGGGGGTCGGTCCATTTGGGCGCAGGAGAAGCGGTGATCATGCAGCGCGGATCGACGGTCGATGTTTCTGGCGGATGGATGCGGAACGAAGGGGGCAGAGTCAAGACGACCCGTCTCTTGGAAAAGGGGCGCTTGGTGGATATTGAGGATGCCACGCCTGACCGCATTTATGACGGAATCTACACCGGCCAGACATCGCAGACGAGCACCAAGTGGGGGGTGACGAGGACTTACAATCTTTCCCTCGCTCCGCTGCGCGAATACACCGAGCCCTCTCACATTCAGGGCGGTGATGCGGGATCGATTTCAATCGTCGCCCCCTCGGTCGCGCTGGACGGCGACCTGATCGGCCAAGCGGTTCAAGGCCCCCGCCAGTCCAACGAGACGACGCTGGCCCTCGCCAAGTCGGGAACGCTGAATATTCGTTTCCAAGCTGCGGACCCTGTGACGCCGAACTTCAACATCTCGCCAACTCCGCCCCGCGTCGTGTTTGATTCTTCCGCGAAACTGCCAGAGGCCGCGGCGTTCGCTTTCGCGGCCGATGGAACGCCCGAGCCGCTGGCAGCGATTCGAAAGGCCGACGTGGTCCTTTCTCCGTCCCTGTTGACCGAAAGTGGATTCGGCACTCTCGTTGTCGAGAACAACGACGGAACGATCTCGATTCCGATCGGGACTCGCGTGGAAACACCGATTCTCGGGTCGATTACGCTCGCGGCCGCGAACATCGATATCGACGGAACCGTCACGGCACCGGGAGGAAACCTGTCGTTCAAAGCCTCGAATATCTCGCCGTTTCTTGCCATCAAGCTGGAGAATGATGCGACACGTCCACCGACGCCCGCGGTCGCTCCGGATCGCGGTGTCTTTTATCTCGGAAGGAATGCAATGCTCTCCACGGCGGGCTTGGTGACTGATTACCGGCCGGGGTCATCCGGCGTCCGCGACCGTCCGCCGCTCGTCGATGCCGGGTCCATTTCCATCAATGCCTTTAACGTCAATCTCTCAACCGGCAGTTCGATTGATGTCTCGGGAGGTGTGAGCATTAGCGCGACGGGAGCCCGAACGTTTGGTGCTGCGGGCAGTCTGGAAATCAAAGCCGGAACGGATCCGCGTCTCACCTGGCTGCTGGGCGGGAGGCTCGTTTTGGGTGCGACACTCAGTGGATACTCGGGCTCGGGAAATGGTGGCTCGCTCAGCATTCAGGCACCGCTCATCCAGATCGGTGGCACTCTGCCAACACCCGAGTTGGTCCCCGGTGCAGCCCAACCGATCTATCGATTCGGGGCACTGGTGGTCGAGCGCGATGAGATTCTCCACCTCGATCCTGAGTTCTTTTCTCAGGGTGGCTTCACGGATTTCACTCTGAGTGCTATCGGCAAGACGATCAGTTTCGAGGCCGGGCAATTCCTACCTGCCATTTCCATCGCGGATAATACCGTCATCAAACCCGTCGCCAAGGCCTGGCAGACCGTTGATAATGGCGATGGTCCGATGACCTTGGAGCCGTTCGTCCAACCGGATGGAATTCGTGAGCCGGTCAACCTGACGTTTTCGACATCGGTGACTCAGGATATTTTTGAAGCTGTGCCAAGGAATCTCGTTCGGGGCGACATTGTTCTTGGCAAGGGCGCTCTCATCGATGCGGACCCTGGGGCCAGCGTGTCGATCCGAGGCGGAACAGTGGCGATCCTCGGGTCGATTCGTGCGCCCGGCGGAAGCATCTCGATCACCGGAGCCAATTCGTTTCCCTCGGAGGTTCCGTCTCTCCCTTCGCCGCAGTTCAACAAGGCACTGCCAACAGTTCATATTGGACCGCGGAGCGTGATTTCGACAGCGGGTCTTGTGCAGTTGACTCCGGATCCTTACGGTCGCCGGACCGGAAGTGTGCTGCCGGGCGGAACGATCAAGGTTTCCGGAAACATTGTTGCCGAGGCCGGTGCCGTGCTCGATGTTTCGGGAGCCAGTGGTGTGCTGGATCTGCGCCCCGAGGCGTTGGCCGCGAATATTCCGAACTCTGTCGGTGCGGCGGGTGATCGCGTTGTGCCGGTCAACAGCGGGGTCACTGCTCCGCTCTACAGCCGCAGGACGGTGCCGACGGTCGTCGAGAGCGATGCCGGTTCGATCACGCTATCCGGTGGGCAGGAACTCTTTTCCGATGCCACCTTGCGTGGGTTTGCAGGCGGCCCGTCGGCCCGGGGGGGGAGTCTCACCATCTCGTCGGGTCGGTTTTATGATTCAACGGACGCGTCGATCCGTCCGAGCCTCACGGATGTCGTTCTCGTCGTGAAGCAAAGCGGGCCGACGATCGCCGGGGCGTTCTATCAGCCGGGTGAGACGGCGATCGGAAAGCTTGTGCCAGTGGCGGTGGGCGATGCCAATCAGGGTCGCGGGCATTTTGCGGCGGATTCGTTCCTCCAGGGAGGATTTGACTCGCTGACTTTGAGCGGAACCTTGGAGGGAGCGGTCGGGTTCTCCGGAGATGTTTCGATTTCCGCCCGGCGGAGTCTATCGGTTGCCGAGGGGGGTGTCATTTTCGCCGATGCGAATGTCTCGTTGGCGGCTCCGTATGTCGCGCTTGGTCGCACGTTGCAGTCCCCGGTGCAAATGACGGACCCAAACCAGACCACGGCATTGTTATTTTCACAGCCAGTGTATCCGCTGTTCGGTCCGGGAACCTTGACCGTGCGGGCGAAGTTGATCGATATGGGAGATCTCTCGCTCCAGAACATCGGGCGCGCCACTTTCATCGCCGACGGAGGGGACATTCGCGGAAGTGGAACGTTAAACGTGGCGGGGGCCATCGAGATGCGGTCTGGTCAAATTTATCCGACAACGGCCAGCCGATTCACAATTGTTGCGTATGATCCGAATATTTCGGTGGCCGCCAGTTCGACGACAAGTCCGGTGGTGACGCTCGCCTCGGCCGTGCTGCCCGCGGGATTCGGTCCGGGCTCGCCCCTCCTCGGTTCGCGAGTCGTTGCGGTGAACGGAGCCACGGTCACTCTCGCGTCGAATGCCAACCTAACCATTGGAGGTGCGAC
>JBMOHW010000085.1:0-10415 GCA_049317665.1 Terrimicrobiaceae bacterium
GGTAAAGTTCCTGCCTTCCAAGCAGGCCATGAGGGTTCGATTCCCTCCACCCGCTGTCCTCCGATCCTTTGGTGGAGACTCACCGAAAGATGTCGCCGAGCCCCTTGCACTCTACCACGATTCAATTCTAGGCTCGACGAGGCCTCCATGGCACCTTTCCCGAAATGAACCTTCCAGACTACTTTTCGAAATATTCCAAGCTCATCTCCCAGCCCGGCGTGACCACTGCTTTGGAGGGCCTTGCAGAATTGATGATCCGCGCGAAACACGCCGGAGGGAAAGTCATCCTCGCGGGGAACGGAGCAAGCGCCTCGATCTCGAGTCATCTCGCAACCGACTTCTCCAAGCAGGCGGGAATCCGGGCGATGGCCTTCAACGACGCCAATCTGATCACGGCCCTCGGGAATGATTACGGCTATGAGAAATGGATCTCGAAGGCTCTGGAGCTTTATGGCGAAAAGGGCGACATCCTGATCCTGATTAGCAGCAGCGGGAAATCGCCGAACGTTGTCGACGCCGCGAGGACAGCAAAGGCTTTGGGTTTATCGGTCGTGGCTTTTACCGGATTCGATCGATTCAACCCGCTTGGCGAAATCGCCGAACATCATTTCTGGGTCGATAGCCGGGCTTACAACATTGTCGAATGTGTGCATATGATCTGGCTCACCGGCGTCTGCGACCTGATCATCGGCGATTCCGAATACACCGTGTCAGGCTGAACGAAAACTTATGGCCACGATTCTCGTCACGGGCGCCGCGGGGTTCATTGGAAGCCACATCACCGATGCCCTCCTCGATCTTGGGCACCATGTGGTCGGTGTCGATAACTTCAGCCTTGGGACCCGGAAAAATCTCGCGTCTGCGCTAGGGCGCCCCTCGTTCTCACTCCTCGAGGCCGATGTGGCCGATGCCGCTTTTCCCAAAACCTTTTCGCCGGGGAAAAAAATCGATTGGGCATGGCACCTGGCTGCCAACTCCGACATCCCGGCCGGAGTCACGGATCCCAATGTCGATCTCAAGGACACATTCCTGACAACGCTGAGGCTGCTCGAGTGGATGAAGGCAAATGGCGTCCCTCGGCTCGCGTTTGCATCGACTTCCGCCGTCTATGGAGAACGCGACCTGCCGATTACCGAGGATAGTGGACCGATGCTCCCGATCAGCAACTACGGCGCGATGAAACTGGCTTGCGAAGGATGTATCAGCGCCGCGGTCGAGGCTTGGCTGGAACGTGCGGACATTTTCCGATTTCCGAATGTCATCGGATCGCGTGCCACACACGGGGCGTTGTTCGATTTCATTCGCAGACTGCGCAAGGATCCCTCCTGCCTCTCCGTTCTCGGGGATGGCTCGCAACAGAAACCGTATTTGCATGTTCAGAATCTCGTCGAAGCCATGCTGTTTATCGTCGAGAATGCCAAGGTCAAACGGAGTTACTTCAACATTGGCCCGAGTGATAGTGTGAGTGTGCGAACGATGGCTGAGGAAGTCGTTGCTCACGTCGCGCCGGGCGCGGTGCTGAAGTTTGGTGTGGGATCGAAGGGATGGGTTGGCGACGTGTCGCGATTCGAATACTCGACCGAAAAACTCCGGACACTCGGCTGGACTCCGTCCCTGTCCTCCCGCGAGGCCGTTCAAAAAGCCATTAAAGAAATCGCCCGCGAGAACCCATGAAGCAGGCCGTGATCCTCGCCGGCGGGAAAGGAACACGACTCGCCAAAGCCCTCGGGCTGGACATTCCCAAGCCCATGGCCCCGGTTCTCGGCATCCCGCTTCTCGAGCGGTTGATTCGCTTACTCCGAGAGCAGGAAATCACCGATATCCTATTGCTGATTCACTACCGGGCTGACGTGATCCGCCATTACTTCGGAGATGGATCGGCATACGCAGTCCAGATTCGTTACCTCGAAGAAATCGAACCCCGCGGAACCGGTGGGGCTCTCCGCGACGCGCTCCCGCTTCTCGACGCCACATTCCTTGTCCTTTACGGCGACACGTTGGTCGATATGGACTTCTCCAAGCTCCTCTCATTCCACACGAGTCGCGAAGCGGATTTGACATTGTTTGCCCACCCCAACGATCACCCGCAGGACTCCGACCTGATCCAGCGAGACTCCGATGGCCGTGTTTCTGCCGTGCATCCTTATCCCCACCCGCCCGGAGTCGAGTATCGCAACTTGGTCAACGCAGCACTCTATGTCATGGACCGGAATCTCCTCACCGACCCGGCGCTGCCCGAGGGATCATTCGACATCGCGAAACACGCGATTCCGACATGGATCGCATCTGGTCGGGCGGTTTTTGCCTACCGCGGCGATGGTTACATCAAGGACATGGGAACTCCCGAACGTCTGCTCAAGGTGGAACACGATCAGGCGTCCGGAATGGTCCACCGCAAGTCCGGTCGCGAACCGCGGCCGGCGGTCTTCATCGACCGCGATGGAACGATCAATGTCGAGAAGGGCCACCTTTCGCGAGCCGGGGATTTCGAACTTCTTCCGGGCGTCGCGAAGGCCATCCGACGACTCAACCAAAGAGGGATCCTTGCCATCGTCATCACCAACCAACCTGTCATCGCCCGCGGCGAGGCGTCGTTTGCGGACGTTGAGCGAATTCATGCTCGTATGGAAACTCTCTTGGCCGCCGACAGAGCTTTTGTTGATGCGGTTATTCTTTGTCCTCACCACCCCGACAAGGGTTTTGAAGGCGAACGCTCCGAGCTCAAGATCGCTTGCGGTTGTAGGAAGCCAGCGACGGGAATGATCGATCAGGCCTGCAGCATCTTCTCGATTGATCGGGAGCGATCCTGGTTTATTGGAGACACGACGATGGATATCGAATGCGCCCGGCAAGCGGGCGTGCGATCGGTCTTGGTGAAGACCGGGAATGCCGGTCGGGACGGAAGATTCGACGCAATCCCCACGAAGATCCATCCGGATCTTGCGTCCGCGGTCGGGGATATTTTGTCCGAGTATGAAACATCCATCCAGCCGGGCTGACCATTTCCACTTTCCTATCTCCGTCGTTTTGCCTTTCTCTTCACGATGCTCATCAGTCAAACACCTTTGAGAGTCAGCTTCGCCGGCGGGGGGAGTGATCTCCCTTCGTTTTATCGCCAGCACGGCGGAGCCGTCCTCTCAACCGCGATCGACAAGTATGTTTATGTAACGGTCAGCGAGAAATTTGATCACGCCCTTCGCATCAGCTATTCCCGAACCGAGGAGGTCGATTCGGTCGATCATATCGAGCACCCGCTCGTGCGCGAGGCCCTGCGGCTTCTCTCGATCCGGGGAGGACTGGAAATCACCTCCGTCGCCGATATTCCCTCCCGCGGAACCGGCCTGGGTTCGTCGAGTTCATTCACCGTCGGCCTCCTTCATGCTCTCCATGCCGCCCAAGGTCGGCACGTTTCGTCCGACTCCCTTGCCGAGCAGGCTTGCGAAATCGAGATCGAACTCTGCGGGGAGCCGATCGGAAAGCAGGACCAGTATGCCGCAGCATTTGGAGGGCTTAACTTTATCGAGTTTCAGCCGGACGATACCGTGCGTGTCAGCCCGATCATTTGTCATCGCAAAACCCTTCAGGAACTCCAGTCCGGGATTTTGGTCTTCTACACCGGCATCACCCGTAGCGCTTCCCAACTTCTTCAGAAACAGGGAAAGCTCATGGCTTCCGACAAAAAGAAGGCCCAAGTGATGAAGACCATGGTCCAACTCGCCCACGACCTCCGCGCAGAGCTCCAACGCAACAGCACCTCGACGTTCGGCGAAATTCTTCACGAGGGCTGGCTGTTGAAACGCCGCGTGGCCGAGGGAATTACGAACCCGAAGATCGACGCATGGTATCAGAAGGCCCGCCGCGCCGGAGCGACCGGCGGCAAAATCCTCGGCGCTGGCAGCGGGGGGTTCCTTCTCTTTCACGCGCCCATCGAGCGTCATGCGGCTGTCCGAAAAGCCCTGAGCGACCTCCGCGAAGTTCCGCTCCACTTTGAGCCGCGCGGGAGCCGGATCATCTTTGTCCACTGATGGCCCGACATCCTCAGGAGACACAAAAAGACGTCGACGAAAATTCCTCGGAATGTAGATTGTCCGTCCATCTATGAGTAAAAATGCTCTGATCGGTCACACCGGATTTGTCGGGTCAAACCTCCTGAAACAGTTCGCATTCGACTCGCTCTACCGCTCCAGCAACATCGAGGAGATTCGCGGACGGGAATTCGATCTCGTTGTTTGCGCTGGGATTCAGGCAAAGAAATGGTGGGCAAACCAGAATGCGGCTGAAGACCTGCAAGCCATTCAGACGCTCCTCGACAACCTGGAAACGATCTCGGCGAAACAATTCGTTCTCATTTCGACCGTCGACGTCTACCCGACCCCGAGCGGGGTTGACGAGGACACTCCGATTTCACCGGGCGTCAATCATGCCTATGGGGAAAACCGCCTGCTGGCCGAGGAGTTTATCCGCAGTCGCTTCGAGAGCCATCTTGTGCTGCGTCTGCCCGGGCTCTTCGGCGACGGGATCAAGAAGAACGTTATTCACGATCTCCTCCACCGGCACGAACTCGAAAAGATCAACCCGCTGGGTGTTTATCAGTATTACTCCCTCGACCGTCTGGCCGCTGACATCGAACGGGCGACCGACCTCGGTCTCTCGTTGCTGAACATTTCCGCAGAGCCCATTTCCACCAGAGAAATTCTTCAAAACTTTTTTCCCGACGAAGTCTTGGGTGCCGAGTCGCAGTTCCAGGCCACTTACGACATGAAGAGCAAACACTGGTCGGCTTGGGGATCTTCAGCCCCCGGCTACCTCTACGACAAAGCTGCCGTGTTTGCGCAGCTCGGTGATTTTATCACGAGACAAAGACAATCCGGTCACTGCGCCACCAACGCCTGAACCCCTCGCGCTCCATGATCTCCGTCTCCAACATTGCCTGGTCGCCGGAGGAGGACGCGGCGGCATTTCAGCTCCTTCGTGAAATGGAAATCGGTCACATCGAGGTGGCACCCGGTCGCATCTGGCCGGCGGCGGGCGAGACGCCAAGGGATCAGGTTGCCTCGGCCATGGCTTCGCTACACGAGGCCGGGTTGGGAATTTCGGGATTTCAGGCCATTCTCTTCGGCAAGCCCGAACTCAAGCTGTTTGACGAAACGAGCAACGATCTCCGAAGCTACCTCGAGCGTTTGGCCGCCGTTTGTGCCGAAGCGGGCGGTCAATATCTTGTCTTTGGCGCACCAAAAAATCGCTGGATTCCCGAGGGCATGGATCCCGCGGCCGCATTCGAAAAGGCTGTCTCGTTTTTCCGAATCCTCGGTGCCACCGCTTCGAAGCTGGGAGTGACGTTCGGCATCGAAGCCAATCCCGAGGCTTATGGATGCAATTTCTGCACCCACGCTGCCGATGTCGCCGCCCTCGTCCGCGCTGTAGATTCGCCGGGAGTCCGATGGCACCTCGACGCCGGGGAGTTTGCGATGAATTCCGAGCCCGTCCGCGAAACGATCCTCGCTCATGCGGATCTCATCGGGTCCATGCACGTAAGCCAACCGAACTTGGGAGATTTCGCGTCGCCTTGGGACGGTCACGCCTCCGTCGCTGCAGCATTGAACGAGGCCGGATACTCTGGCCCGATTTCCCTGGAAATGAAACGCCCGCCCGAAGGCCTCTCCGGAGTTCGGCAGGCCATTTCGTTTCTTCTCGCCACCTACCAGTGAGCACGGCGTCTGCAAAATTCGCGGATGCCGTTGTGATTGGCGGCGGTTTTTTCGGTGCCTATCTCGCCTTGTTGCTTCGCGAACGGGGAATTCAACCCCTGATCGTCGAACGCGAGTCCGAGTTGATGCTCCGGGCTTCCTATAACAATCAGGCCCGCGTCCATAACGGCTACCACTACCCCCGGAGCTTGGTAACCGCCGTTCGATCGCGGATCAATTTCCCGCGATTTCTTCAGGACTTTCCCGAGTCGGTCTTCGAGGACTTCGAAAAGTATTATGCCGTGGGGAGCGTCCTGGGAAAAGTCACGGCTCAGCAGTTCGAGACATTCATGGCTCGCGTGGGCGCACCACTTCGTCCGGCCCCGGATCGCGTTCGGCGGCTCTTCGATGCGCATCTCATCGAGCAGGTCTGGGTGGCCAGGGAAATCGCTTTCGATGCCGGCAAACTCCGCACCGTAATGGAGCAGCGGCTGGCCGAGGCCGGGATTCCGGTATTGTTCTCGGCCAACGCGGACCGCGTTTCTGACACGGGCTCCGGCGAGCTCCTCCTCGAGTGGGAGTCGGGGGGTGTCCGCAATGGCATTCGGACCCCATGGGTCTTCAACTGCACTTACAGCGGGATTAACCGACTCCGCCACCACTCTCAGCTCCCACTCATTCCGCTCAAACATGAGCTGGCCGAAATGGTCCTCGTCGAGCCGCCGCCCGAGATTCACAATATTTCTGTCACGGTGATGTGCGGGCCGTATTTTTCGCTCATGCCGTTTCCCGACAAAAACCTCTGGACGCTAAGCCACGTCCGATACACCCCGCACCATTCCTGGATGGATCGAGAGGGCGAGCCGTGGCAGGATGCGTATGTGCACTTCGACCGCGCCGTAAAGAATACGAACGCCCCGTTGATGATCCGCGATGCCGCACGCTACATGCCCGCCATGAGCCGCTGCGTCCCGCACGGATCGCTGTGGGAAGTGAAGACCGTTCTGCCCCAAAGCGAACTGGACGACGGGCGCCCGATCCTTTTCTCGCGTGATCCCGAGTTGCCGGGATTAATCAGCATCATGGGCGGCAAGCTGGATAACATTTACGATATTCCCATCGAACTCGACGCGGTCGGGATTTCCGAGCAAGCTTCACTCATCGCCTAGTTCACAAACTATCATGGATAAAAGCCTCGTTGTTTCCGTCGTTGCTCCGGTCCGAAATGCGGCAACGTTTCTCGCCGTCTTCCTTGAGAAGCTGACGACCGTCCTCGCAACGACCTACCAGTTTTATGAAGTCATCCTCGTTGATGATGGATCCGACGATGCGACCGCGGCGGTTACCGCCGATTTATTGAAAAAGCACGACCGCATCCGCTTTCTTCAACTTTCCCGCCAGTATGGTCAGGAAATCGCCATCGCCGCCGGGCTGGAAACGGCGATCGGAGACTTTGTTGTCACTCTGGACCCTCGCTCCGACCCGGTCGAGATGCTCCCGGAACTCGTCGAAAAATGTCGGCGGGGAAGTGGTGTGCTTTGCGGAGTCTCCTCGCTTCCCGATCGCTCCGGCGCGCTGACTCGCTTCGCCGCAAGCCTTTTCCATCGCTACTGCCGAAAGTATCTCGCCATCGATTACAAGGAACAGTCAACGGACTTCCGCGTGCTAAGCCGTCAGGCCGTCAATGCGATCACGCGAATCCGTGACCGCCGCCGATACCTGCGCGTTTTTGCGGCGACGTTGGGCTACAATCAGGAGTTCTTCACCTACGAACCGACCGCCGCACAATCCTCCAATGATTCCCTGATGCAGCGGGTGGACCACGCGATGGAGATTGCCATCGCCAATTCCCGCCACCCCTTGCGTGTCGTGAGCCGAATCGGTCTCCTGATGAGCGCCCTCAATGCCCTCTACGGGCTCTACGTCCTCGCGATCTACCTCTTCAAACGCAATGTGGCCGAGGGCTGGACCACGATGTCGATGCAGATGACCGGAATGTTTTTTTTCCTCTTCCTCATCCTCGCCGTCCTCTGCGAATACGTCGGGCGAATCCTCGAGGAAACCCAGGAACGCCCGCTCTACTTCGTCTCGGCCGAACGAACCAGCTCCGTCCTCCTTGAGACCTCCATCGAGAAAAACATCCTCAATGAAGCGACATCTAAGTGACTTGGTCCGTTGCGGGTAACGAGTATCGAGAGCGGCGTGTAAAAAATTATGAACTTCGCAGAACGATTCGAGGATTTGAATGTGTGGAAGAGGTCTCGCGAGTTCGTAAACATCATTTACGACATGACCGCAGAGTGCAGGGATTTTGAGTTCCGCGATCAGATTCGATCTGCCGCACTTTCGGTGATGAATAACATTGCAGAGGGATTTGAACGCCGAACGAAGAAGGATTTCGCACACTTTCTGGATCTAGCGAAAGGGTCCGCGGGAGAAGTTCGATCAATGCTCTACTTGGCCGAGGATAGAAAATATGTCAATCCGACGTTCGCATTCGAGATTCGGGAACAATACTCGAAACTTTCCTCGTCAATCGGCTCGCTTGCTTCAAAACTCCGAAATCCTCGATAAACAAATACCTCGTGACCCGCAACCCGCCACCCGCGTCTCTACCGTCCGCCCGCGTCCCCACCTACGATGTGCCATTCTCGCGGGCCAAGACCCACCGTTACGCGATCTGCATCTTCGTCATCAACGAAGGGGAGAAGGTGCGCAAGCAATTGCTCAAGATGAAGCCCTTCATCGACCTCGTCGATGTCGTCATCGCCGATGGCGGAAGCACCGATGGGTCGTTCGATGGCGGCATTCTGGAGGAGGCGGGCGTCACCGCCCTGCTCGTCAAGACCGGCCCGGGAAAGCTCAGTGCCCAGATGCGAATGGGGCTGGCTTGGTGCCTGGAGCAGGGCTACGAGGGGGTGATCACCATCGATGGAAACGGCAAGGACGGCATCGACGCCATTCCCCGCTTCGTTGAACTCTTAGAAGCCGGCCACGATCACGTTCAGGGCTCGCGGTTCATTAAAGGCGGACACCACAAGAACACCCCTCCCGCCCGCTTTTGGGGAGTCAAGCTCCTCCATTCCCCCCTCATCAGCCTCGCCGCACGATTCCGCTACACCGATACCACGAACGGTTTCCGGGGATACAGCCGGAAGTTCCTGATGGATCCGCGTGTTCTCCCATTCCGCGACTGCTTCGTCGCCTACGAACTCCACTATTACCTCGCCATCCGCGCGGCCCGTCTGGGCTTCCGCTGCATCGAGACACCGGTCTCCCGCGTCTATCCCTCCGGCGGCCCCGTCCCCACGAAAATCAAGGGAATGCGCGGCAACCTTTTCGTGCTCGAGACACTCTGGAAGGCCGTGCGGGGCGAGTTCGATCCAGAGCTTTAAATTTCAGGTGGGCTAAGCCACCTGCTTCCGAACTTTACCGTCAGCTGTCTCCGTGAATTGACGCGAGAGAAAAATGCTCCTACCCTCGACCGGGTGACGTCACTTCAAATCCGGGAAGATATTCTCCGGGATCCGCAATACCCGGTTCACCGGATTGCAGATCACCTCCTCCCGTATTTGAAAGTTCTCGTGGAGCAGTTCCACCCCGAACAGGTGATCCTGTTTGGATCCTATGCCTACGGGGAACCGGATGAACACAGCGACGTGGACCTCTTAGTGGTGAAGAGGATCGAGAAATCTTCTGTGTCGGAGAGGCGTGAAATCCTCAAAGCTTGGCGACCAATCAGATGGTCAGCCAAATCCCTTCCCTTTGAGCTCGTGCTCGTCTCCCCTGCCGAGCATCAGAGCCGCGTAGCAGAACGGGGAGGTTTTTATGCCTCAATTACCAGGGACGGATTGCTTCTGGCATGAAGACAGACGAGAAAAATCCCAACGACTGGTTATTCCTCGCGCGCGAGAGGTTGCATGCGGCAGACGCTCTGTTCCAATCCCTCGGGGTAACATTTAGCGGTGTGGAGCTTCTTCAGGAAGCTGTAGAGCGGTTTCTCAAAGCCTATTTGATTAGCAAAGGCTGGGAATTGCAGAAGATCCATAATCTTTCGACGTTGCTTGACCATGCCGTTGCGTTCGACGAGCGTTTCAAGGCCCACGCTGATCTCAGCGAAAATCTGACCGTTCAATTCTGGGCGCAGCACTACCCGGGCGATGACCTTTCGGAAGTCGGGCTTGATTACCCGGAGCTTCGCCAACAGGCCGGGGAACTCATCGATCTGATAAACGCCGAGACGAACCACTCCTGATTTCATATCGGATCCGTCGACTTTGAGGAATTTCAGATTCTGAACCTTTTCAATCTCGTTAATCCTGTCTAGAACTCCTTCGCGATGACACCGCCCGCATCCCATATTCCAAATACGCCATCCAAGATTGCCGATGGTCCCTGTCTTTCCGTTGTTATGCCGGTCTACAACGAGGCCGCCACGGTCGCCGAGGTGATCCGCACCGTCCTTGCACAGCCACTCGTTGCGGAATTGATCTGCGTGGACGATTGTTCGCGCGACGGCTCGCTCGCCGTTTTGCAGGATCTCGCCAGGACCGACCCGCGGATCCAAGTCGGCTCTCACCAAGTGAATCAGGGAAAAGGCGCCGCGCTGCGCACCGGAATCGCCCTGGCAACCAAGCCCATCGTTATCATCCAGGACGCCGATCTCGAATACGATCCGTCGGAGTATCCGAAAATCTTGGCACCCATCCTCGAAGATCGCGCGGATGT
>JBMOHW010000086.1:0-10352 GCA_049317665.1 Terrimicrobiaceae bacterium
ACCAGAGTTTGTACAGGTGAAGATTGGTTTATTGTTGAATTGTTACCCAATCTGCCGTCACGATTTTCGCCCCATAACCAAAGAGTACCATCGGTTTTAATAGCAGCTGAATGGATTGAACTCACACCAACTTGCTTCCAATTGGTACCTGTGGATACTGTTTGAACTGGAGAGGATTGGTCTATTGTTGTATTGTTGCCTAATTGACCGGTGCTAGCATTACCCCATAACCAAAGAGTACCATCGGTTTTAACGGAAGCTGATTGATAAAAACCCAAACTTACCTGTTTCCAATTGGTGCCTGTGGATATTGTTTGGACTGGAGAGGATTGGTCTGTTGTAGAATTGGTGCCTAGAGCACCGCAAGTTGCACCGCCCCACATCCAAAGTGTGCCATCACATTTGATTGCAGCGGAGTGATTAAATCCTAAACTCACCTGCTTCCAATTGATACCTGTGGATAATGTTTGTACTGGAGAAGATTGGTCTATTGTTGAATTGGTGCCTAATTGACCTTGAATATTTCTACCCCACAACCATAGTGTGCCGTCGGTTTTGACAGCAGCAGAGTGTAATTCAGCAAGGTCCAAATTTGCCCAATTGGTACCACAAGCTATTGTTTGTACTGGAGAAGAACGGTTTGTTGTTGAGTTATTACCTAGTTTACCATTAGTACCATCACCCCATATCCAAAGTGTGCCGTCGGTTTTAGTTGCTCCGGAATTAAACCGGCCAACTTTGACTTGACTCCAATTAGTACCCGTAGATACTGCTTGCACTGGCGAACTTCTCTGAACTGTTGAATTATTACCTAATCTACCACAAGATGCATAACCCCATAACCAAAGAGTTCCATCGGTTTTAATAGCTGCGGCATGTGCTATTGCAGCGTCTACTTGTTTCCAATCTGTACCTGTAGATACTGTTTGTACTGGAGAAGACCGGCTTGTTGTTGAGTTATTACCTAATCTGCCGTATGAACCGAGACCCCAAAGCCAAAGTTGACTACCAACATATCTGTCGATGATGTCGAACTCTGTAATGAAAACTTCCTTTAGGTCACCCTGTTGACAACTTACGAATGCCATGTCAGTATCCTATAACAAACCAATGAATAGTAATTCTATCTGAATCAGAACCAGATTGTCTACCCCATCTCAAAATCATTCCAGTTGTTGTCGGTGATTGGAACTCTGATGTAATTTCTGGACCACCAGAACCAGAAGAATATTGTTGTGAAACTTGACCAGTTAAAAATGTGTTTGGAAAAACTATAGGAAATGTTATCGACACTTGACCGTCATTCGTTGTTGTCGTATAAGTTCCCCATTGCATGATTAAACCGCCGGGTAATTTTTGATATCCGGGTATTGCCAAGTTTTGATTGCTACCAATAAATCCAGGATTAATATTTACTGGAAGATTTACATCTGTTGTACCGTCTATCGATACAGAACCAGATGCTCCATTAGTTAATGTGATTGTTCTTGCTGTCGCCCAGCGAGTTGCAGTATTTCCGTGAATTGTAAAAGTTCTGGTCGCAGAATCGCCAATAATTCTCATATTGTCGCCAGCAACAAGAGTCAGAGTTGAGGTGTTTGAGTTTGGAACTACATTAACTCCAGCCGAAGTAAATGTGGTAAATCCTGTTCTCACTCCAGAATTTGCAGCATTGAATGCAGCTTGTGCATGAACGTTTGCTCTAACCGCCAGGTCGAAAGCTGCATTTGCTTTTATATCTGCACGAACAGCAATATTATTGGCCGCGGCAGAATTTGCAGCAGCGACAGCAAGATTTGCAGTATCGTATGCCTGTTGAGATATGATTGCGGCTGCGTTTGCGGCATCATATGAGGAAGATACATAACTTCTTATGTCATTTGACACATTAACAGTATTGCTGTAAACTGTTTCTGTGTTTCTGAAAACACGAACCGTATTTGCATAGACGGTTTCTGTATTCATAAACACATTTACTGTGTTACTATAAACAGCAGTAGTATTGATGAACACATTTACTGTGTTGCTATAAATTCTTGCTGCATTTACAAGATAAACGTTTGCAACAGTATTTGCGGTGTTAACCACTATATTTAAATTCTGTTCGTAATAATTTTGGTTCTCAATCAACGCTTGAGTTGAAGTTAACCATTGAGCAAATGTATTACTTGTTGTTATCTGTTGAATTGGCATTTATCTTGTCTTCTGTTATTAAATTCTTCAAAATGTTTTTGATTTCACTCATTTCATTAAAAAGTAACTCAATCTTTTTTTCCATCATAGTCATTCTACGAAATTGCTCTTTTTTATTCTTATACAAAGAGAGTCCTGAGTTGTCCTTATTTATTAAGGCACCACTATCTCCTCTATATATTCCTGGAATGTCTGTTTTGATTTCCATAGTTACATTTGAAGAGCAATTACTCTTACATCTGTGGCTCTAGGAATAACAGCACTATCAGTTGCAAGAAGTCCAATCTTGATTGCGAACTGTTTGAAACTTGTATACTTTATAGAATTTGAAGTATATTCAAATGCACCAGTTTCAACTCCGGTCATGTAAGACGCTGGTATTTTGAATGCTAGTTCGATAAAGTTTTCTTTATCGGAGACAGAAGAGACCACTCCAGGATTTTGTCTTACAAGTTCAATGTAAGGCTTTGCTTCAAATGTATCTGGGTCATCAACGTTCATCAACTTTGCCCAAACCTTCACATCTGTTGTAGGTGGAACGTAAGCAGAAACATAAACAATTATGTCTTCGGCATCTTGTCCGTCAGCAAGAGTGACAGTCTTTGAAATGTATCTGTTAACTAGATTTCCTCCGCTAGGATTTCCCTCATTCGTTGTATCTGAATTGATGATATTGCGAACAGCAACAATGTTAGTTCCACCCAAGTCAAATGCTATTGGAGAAACGAATTCATTTTCTGTTGTGAAAGTTGCAATAATTTGTGAAGAATTTGCGCCAGAATAGTTCGACACTTCATTCGTTCTGGACTTCAACACATATTCTGAAGGCAATTCAATCGTTTCATCCGAGGGAACTATCGTAAACGAAGGATCGATTGTGCCTGTGGATGACTTGATGCCCTTATATCCAAATGTGCAAGACGTATTTTGTAACAGAAGTTGTTTAGGCTTCAGTTCAATCGTAGAATACGCCCAATCGTTTATACGAACCAAGTCTGCAACATTATTCGAAGATACGCCTCGAATCTTACCGTTCGTAAAGAAGTTTCCGGTAGAATCAAACAGTTGAATCTGCGAATTTGCTTGGTCATACTTCATCAGTTTTGCTTGAGGTTTCACAACACTCGAAACTTTAGCAGTTATCGATTTAGAAATACCAGCCGAGCTAAGAACAGATATTGAAGCGTTTGCCGTTAAGTTGAAACCGGTTGTGTAATAAGTCGAACCAGAAATCGCAACAACATTTGATAGTCCTTGAGGACCACTAAATTTATCGGTGACTATGATTGTATTTGCACCAACAACATTAGACAATGTTACTATTGCGCTACCTTCGATAGTCTCACCATACAGACTGTAGTTGTCTTGGGAGGTGTTTGCGACTGTGAAGAATTCATAGCCTTTGTTTCCAATCGTTGCAGTACCAACTGAAGCAGGATTGAAACTTGCTCTTTTAATCACAATCTTCAAATCTGTATCTGCAACTGGCAGCCAGTTTAAATTATTGTTTGTTGTAAATAACGTTCCAGTTAAGGGTCTTCCCGTTACCGGTGTTTTTGTTACCACATCTATAGCCGCAGTTGCGCCAGTTCCAGTAAGACTTGAAACCCAGAAATAATAGTTGGGATTCAAACCTTCTGTGTGAATAACAAATGCGTATTGAGTGTCCGCCAAAAGATAAACTGGTGCCGGGAAAGTTACTGTGTGTGGTACTGTTGCATCGGACGTTGTAGTTACTTCACTTGATTTATACCAGACTTCACTATAAGGAACTTGTGTTCTTGTGATTCCGCCATCAGGACTCATTGCACGAATTTCAAACCAAACTCCAAGATTTGGATCTTTCGCTTGAATAAAAACGTCTGCTGAAGTTACGAAAGCACCAGAAACGCCAGGAGGAACTTCAACTTTGAAGGAATATGCCATGCAGGATGGTCCGAGGATTTCTACACTTCTTACTTTCTGGTTTATAGCTTTAGACTCAGAAACATTTTCTTCAGTTGTGACAACTCTTACGGTTGAAACAACCGTCTTTTGTTTAGTCACATTCAATCCTGAAGCGAAGAAGAAATTTTTTGCATATGTAGTCGAATCGACTGCATTTGTGGGATTGTCAGTTACTATAACTTCTCTTTCGCCAGTTCTAAATCTCTTACCCTCAGCTGGAAGTCTCAATAGTGCATTCAATTCACCAAAAGTATCTGACCTGAGAATGCCTCCTTCATTAGTAAGTTCACCATCAACAATCGGAGTCACATAACTGGACATATTTTCATTGTCAAAGAATGTATAGTATTGAGTGTTTGCTTTCAACCCTCTAGCAAACATGTTAATTGTCTGAGGACGAATGTAAGGAATAATAGAAACGTCCGTCACGAAAGTGCCGAAATCTTGAAGTTGGTGGTCAGTTGTTACTGTTGTTTGAACACCAGTCTTTTCTCTATACCCGACTGAAGTCGTTATGGTTTCTATTTTGGACCTTTTTACTGAAGATGCTGCAGTTTGAGCAGACGCATAGTCATTGAAAGTTCCGAGCAACGTTAAACCTTCTGTTACATCATTTCTATTTCCTTTTCCGCGAGAATAAACCTTGTATACGGTTGTTCCCGTAACATATGTCTTCCATGAATTCCACTCGGTTGTCATAGCAACGCTTGGTTTGATTCCGTTAGTCAAATCGAAAGTTTTGTCTACAACCGTTTCATCAACCCAAACATCTCTGTCTGGAGTCAAATAAAGATTACCAATAAATCGATAAGAACTTTGTTCGATGTTTCTTATTGTTGTTGCGCGACTTTGATTAATTAATTCTTTTTCTGTATAATTCAACAGAATCAGATTACCGCGTCTAACGACGTTTGATAGAGAAACTGTATTGTTACTATATGCAAAAGAATCCATGATGAACGTTGGACGGATTTCACCGGCCAGTTTGTCAACGCATATCTTATAGTCAGGATTGTATGTAGCACCTAAAGAGTGGTCTAAGAATCCGTCTACGAAGAAGCCGTTTTTAAATCTATCGAGACCGTTTTCGTCCAGAATTAAAAGGTCTGTCGCAGACTTCTCTAATAGATTCACAGCATTGTAATATTCTAAATTATCAATTCTTTGTTTCAGTACGCCAATGTCCTTCATCGTAAAACGACGATTCGTTAAGTTTCTCGAAACAATGCCAGAACTATCTTTACCTAAAATTCTGGCGTAGGTGTAAGAAAGTGAAGGATATGGAGGTATCACCAAACTTGCCAGAATCATCGTGTCTTCGGGGACCGACGGGAAATTTGGATTAACGTCTGGAATTCCTTGAACAACTGTAATTGTTCCGTCAGTACCACAAACAACGAAGTCATTTCTCGCAAGATAATATTGATAATCTGTAATCAGTTGCGAGTTTGGTGAAGGAATTCTAAGGCCGTTAGCATCTTTGAAGATAAATGTATTAGAGTTTGAAGGATTGTTTGTGGCGTTTGTTATTACAGTTGCATCATTTGCAGTTCTATCCTTCACCGGCCTAAAGTCTAAGCAATTTCTTAAATCGAAACTTGTTCCGGTTGATGTTGATTTGTATACTGGAATTTCATGAGTAAACATTGTTGTAGTAGATGAAACCGAATCATTGATTGGATAAGAATCTACTGAGAAGTAACCAGCACCTTGTGAGAAATCTGGATAGAAATAGTCGAGTTCGATAAGAAGATGTTCGTTACTGTTTAGTGGCGTGCGAGGTATGATTTTTGCAGTATCATACATATCGTCTCTTTGGCCATTGTCAAGATTGAAGGAACTTGTGACTAATGTACCTTGGGTATTTGTTGTGAATGGTGAAGTGTCTTTTCTAATTTGACGAATCTGAAATACGTCAGAGAGACCTAAACTAATTGGTGCTGTGTTTGAAGTCAACTGAGCACAATTAATTTTGACAAAACGATTTGGTCTTAAAACTTTAGAAATTTCTCTAGCAGAAGTTCTTGTAGCACTAAATGAGACGTTTGCACTCAAAGAAGTTGCATAGGTTTCTTTCAAGTCGAAATAAATTTGTGTTGAAGTGTTACCAACAACAGTTCTTGTTGCGCCAGCATCAACACCCTTACCGGTCAAATCAATGATATCACCAACTAAGTATGATTTAGATACTGTGTTGGAAATAACATTCGCAGCAAAAGGAACAGAAACCGTTAGGAGTGTGTCGTTAGTTATTGCAGAAACATATTTGTAAGTGTTGTTGGTTAAAATTCTATCTCCAACGTTCAGTCTAGTGAAACTTGTTCCACTACCAACAACAGTCGTGTTCGAAATATTCACATCAACTGAAACTGTTCCTGGAAGGCTAACGTTAGAAGAAGAATTCAATGAAAGAATAATTTCACTCTTGTCGGCCGACGAAAGTGACCCGACACCATAGGAGTGAATTTCTGACAGAGACGTTATTGTTACACTAAAAATTCCACCAGTACCAATTGTTACTCCTGGAGCTGTCTTTTGGAATGTGAAAGTGGTGTCAATTGTTCCATCAGAACTTCTATTTGTTTTTACGAAGTCTGAACCGAGTTTATAAATCAAACCGTTGTCTACTGCGTCTTGAAGTACAGCACTATTTCCTGTTAAAACAACATCGGCAAAGAAACTAGATGTTCCTAGCGATTTAACATTAGAACTAAAATTGTTTGAGCCGAGCATGGCAACTTCTGAAAGATAAATCAAATAATTTGATCCATCTTTGACGACCGATTTGACCTTTGCAGTTCCGACCTTCTCTCCCGTTGGAACGGCCGTACTGGTCTTATTGTTTTTAACTCTACTTTCTGATTGATTGTAGAAATTTACAACAGATGCGTTGTCTAGAATTACAGAACCAACGACCTGATTTGCAGTTAGATAATTTCCTGAGCTCACAGAAATTATTTCTGAGTTGACGTTTACAGAGGTTGTACTTTTAGGTGTTGTAGTGTACTCAGTTACTTGCTTATTGATTTCATAACCAAAGACGTATGCGGTACCAGATTCAACGCCTACAGCTATGAGGTTTGCATCTCCGTTAGCTGAATAACCTTCATTTTCGCCCGTGTCTTTATGTTCTCTTGTTCTTACTTGAAATCCTCTGACAACGTAATTTCCAGATTCGTCATAAGTTCTTTTTGCAAACTCATCTAAAATTCTTGAATATTGAGTTCTCTCTTTAATTTGCTTGAGTTCACCATCTTCAATCACAAACAGAGAATAAAATTCTGGTGCTGTAGTAGTATCATTCAATTGTAAACGAATTAATTCGGGAATTGTTCTAAGTCTATCTGCACCAGGAGCTGAAAAATTATATGAACCTAATGCAGGGTCCAATAATGAAGTATCTTGCGCTGGTGTAACGATAGTAGCATTAACATCGAATCCAACCTTACAGTCTGGAGTCCTGTCTAAAGGATCCAGTATAATGCTTTGAGATTCAAACTTTGTAAAAAATCCTTTCGCGAAGGCAACACCCTCTTGAATTTCAAAAATTGATCCTTTGCTTGTTGCGGCAGAAGAAACGGTTGTTACTGAAAAATTTGTGCCTTCAATCGACAAAACTTCGTTTTCTGCAAAAACAGAAGTTGAAGTTCCTGAAGACAAATAACGAACCATCAAAACATCAAAAGAATAATTCCAATCGGCTCTATATGCAACTTTTTTAACGAATGCTTTTATACCTGTCGTTCGACCGACAACAAATTTTCCTTCCAAGTTACCAATTGTATTAATTAAAGATTGTAGATTATCTGTAACTTTAACACAATCAAAATTAGTTTCAACGTTAAACTGGCCACCCAAAATAATCGAACCATCTTGGAAAAAATGTTGGCCAAACTTGTCTATCTGATTTTGTAAAATAGTTTGAAGCTGAGTCAGTTCTCTAGCTTGAACTGCAAATCCAGGCTTAAAGAGTATTCTTTGAAATCCCTTATTTTCATCGAAATCGTCGTAATAAGGATTTGTATTAAAGTTGTAAGTCATGTATGAGCCTTAAAATTGAAATACCAGTTTTATTTCTTCTGATTGGCCTTCGGAACGTTCGACCTTCAAAATGTTGTTATTATATAGTATGCTGCCAGTATATTTTTCCAAAGTAGGATAATTTATTGCGGAGACTGGCCTTGAAACCGAAGAATTCGATCCGTTGAGTAATGAACCTATTTTAATTTCACCATAAACATTTGACAGTTTAACAACTGTTGGTGTTTGTGTTACAACATAACCTTCGAATGTTCTGTTTGTGGGAGAACCCTGGTAGACGAATTCATTTTGTTGATACTCGGTACCACCCAATACAGTCACATTGGTTAATTGTGAAATTATATTATTAGCATTTGCAAAAGAAACCGGATTAGATTCTCCGTACTTAATAGGTTTCATCAATAAACCGTACTGCCTAAAAGAAATGTCTGTTGGTAGGGCTCCAGATTCACTAGCATCAACTTCTCCTATTTTACATAGAATCATTGTGTTGTTGGCACCAAGTTCTAAAGCCGGATTTGATCCGTGTCCGTATTTTGGCGGCAAAATTGCTCTTGCTGTAGCACCTGTACCAGACCCATATATTAAAATATCAGCTCTAGTATAACCAGTTCCTGCTGTTGTGACATTTATTTTTCTTATTGAAGTTCCAGAATAAAGAACACTAGTTACAGTTTCACTTCCGTCTCCAAGAATCTGCACCCTAGTTGAAACAGTAACCGCATTTGCTGTTGTACCTCCACCAGCAGAAATGGTTGAACTCGACAATCTGATTGTTTTGGTTTCACTTACTAAACCAGTTATGTAAGTGCCATTAACAATTCCAGTACCGCTAATTGTCATATTGACTTTGATGTTTGAAAAATCTAAATCAATATCATCACTTACAGTAATTGTGCTCGAATTTATTTCGAACGGCTCGATGTTTACTGTTGTATCGACGTATCCTATGCCGGAGTTTGACACAACAATTTTGTTTAATGCGCCATCAACCAAATTAGAAGAATTTAAATTGTAATCACTTTGATTTTGTTCTATTCCATAAGGAACAGGTATCCATTCATCGGTATAAAATTTGTTCAAAAAACGAACATTGTACATATATTTCCACAAATAATCTGGTTGGCTCAAATATTCTGTTTGTATGAATCCTTGATTTTGTGTATATGTGCCTGTTGGTTCTACCCGAGAATAAGAAGAAACATTATTACATAAACATTTATATACGTCTCCTTGAGTGTTTATGACGTACATGGGATAAACAACATCTCCCGCATTTTCTGACTCCGAAAGAAGAAAATCTAAAGGTTGTTTATCGTCGTATTGTTTATATCTTGTGTTTGCAGTCCATCTACGAAACGGAACAACAAGTTCTATATCTCCAGATGAAACTCTTTTACCCAAAATCATGTTGTCCCAGATACTTTTTTCATCTGAGACGGTATCTGCAATGTCTGAAGCTTCTTCTTCATCTGGATAACTTGTCGATTTTGAAAGATAGACGTATCCAACTGTTCGATTCGTATTCGTAGTGAATGAATCTTTGAAACTTTTTGCTGCTTCAGTTTTATATTTTCTAGAAAGATATTTTTTTGCCATAGATGATATTTATCACAATTTTTCAATAATTGAATTGTTGTTCATTGCCTATTTTTCACAATTTCTACTTTTAATTCTTTTACCGCCTGAACTAGTATTGGTATTATCTGGGTGTAAGAAATGCTTTTTACATCTTCAGCTTCAAAAACTACATCAGGCAGAATCTTTTCAACATCTTGTGCTATGAAACCGTAAGCCTTATGTTTATTGTCTTTCCAATTAAACGTGACGCCCCTGAGTGATTCGATGATTTCTAATGCATCAGTAATTTCTGAGAAGTTTTCTTTGAGAGAAATGTCAGATGTTGATGTGAAGTTTGTAGCACCAACTGTACCTGTGCTTGGATTGAATGTCAGTTTTGTCGAACTCACATTTATTGTTGTTAAGTTTCCACTTACAATATCACCGAGTAATATGTAACGATTCGCGTCTGTTGTAGTATCATCTGTTATTGGAATAGCTGGAGCGGCAGAACCACCGGCACCGGAGTAACCAGAGAATCCAGAAGGTCCAGAATAACCAGAAGTGCCAGAACCGGAATAACCAGAAACACCAGAACCAGAATAACCACT